>NZ_JBHILY010000003.1:193332-193621 GCF_042193555.1 Bartonella sp. PS17NMGDW
AATTGAAGACAATTCTGTTCCCCTTGTGCAATAATATCTTGATATCCAACGCACTCTTTTTCTTTTCGCTCAAGTTGTTCAGTCAATTGAAGACAATTCTGTTCCCCTTGTGCAATAATATCTTGATATCCAACGCACTCTTTTTCTTTTCGCTCAAGTTGGTCAGTCAATTGAAGACAACTCTGTTCCCCTTGTGCAATAATATCTTGATATCCAGCGCACTCTTGCTCTTTTCGCTCAAGTTGTTCAGTCAATTGAAGACAATTCTGTTCCCATTGTGCAATAATAT
>NZ_JBHILY010000003.1:193721-283478 GCF_042193555.1 Bartonella sp. PS17NMGDW
TCCAGCGCACTCTTGCTCTTTTCGCTCAAGTTGTTCAGTCAATTGAAGACAATTCTGTTCCCATTGTGCAATAATATCTTTATGTCCAGCGCACTCTTGCTCTTTTCGCTCAAGTTGTTCAGTCAATTGAAGACAATTCTGTTCCCATTGTGCAATAATATCTTTATGTCCAGCGCACTCTTGCTCTTTTCGCTCAAGTTGTTCAGTCAATTGAAGACAACTCTGTTCCCCTTGTGCAATAATATCTTGATATCCAGCGCAATCTTGCTCTTTTTGCTCAAGTTGGTCAGTCAATTGAAGACAATTCTGTTCCCATTGTGTAATAATATCTTTATGTCCAGCGCACTCTTGCTCTTTTCGCTCAAGTTGTTCAGTCAATTGAAGACATTTCTGTTCCCCTTGTTCAATAATATCTTGATATCCAGCGCAATCTTGCTCTTTTTGCTCAAGTTGTTTAGTTAAATGCTTGTTCTGATAAATTGCCAATGCAAGCATTAAGCTTCCCCCACAACACACTATCATTGCAAAACCAAACAAAAAATCCACTGAGTATCCCGAATACCACGACTTCCCCATGAATATGATGCAGCAAATCATACCGCCGAATCTTATACTCCCAAATTCTTTCCCCCATTTCCAAATGACCTTAATTATAGCTATTATGAAAGCTATTGCCCATTTTATGTCTTCTTCCATTCTTGCTCTCTTTTATTCTCACCAACATTTAACGCAGCTTTCTCATCGATTTCTCGATATTGTATCATTGTGTGTACATCTGATTTGAAAATCACTACATATTATATTTTAATAAAAATAATACACAAAATATAGATGTTTTTGTTGGTAAAATAGAACAATTTGTATTTAAATAATGCTGTTTTAGTGATTTATGTACTTTAAAGAAAAGCCTTATAAGCCCTCAAAATGCATGATCCATGAAATATTGATTTTCAAAGTAATAAAAACCTTAATCCAACCAAACAGCAAAATATGCTGCGTGCTCACACTGTTTATAACAACGATAAAAAGCGCCTCTCTGCCTATTTATCAGTTCTTCTTTAAGTAGCCCAGCACCATCATACTCTTATGCCAGCGCCCCAATGTTGTGACAGTCCCTAAAACTTGAGACGATTCATGAAGAGGACTTATTCTTTCTAAAGTGTTTTATTCACGCGGGCTCTCTCTGCTTGCCACATACAAGAGACATGGTTTTAACTAATACAACATAACTAAATTTGAAACGAGAAAATCCTATGGTATTCATGATCTCTCATGAAAAACAATGAATTACTCTTATAAATAAACGTGACAGTTAAATAAACGTGACAGTGCTGTTATGAAGAGAACTCCTTGCACATCTTAATAGTTCATAGAGATTAACTGGGTGTCATTTTATATTCTGTACACAGATGAAGTATTTTTATAAAAATGCCCGTCTCACGCAGAAAAAAACAGCCCGTTAAGACTTTAAAAAGAAAAACACCACAATGCTTGCCCTCTTTTTCCATGAGAGATTCAAATTGATAAGCCTGTCTGAAAAGAGTGCTGTTTATGTCCCTAAAGATACTGCTCTTGTATCAAGATCACTTACTCCGGTGAAAATTGGAGTTTTGCCAAATAGGCATAGACGCCATTTCTTGCCACAAGTTCTGCATGGGTTCCTTCTTCAACAAGAGCGCCTTTATCCATCACGAGAATGCGATCAGCTTTTAAAATTGTTGCCAAACGATGTGCAATTACCAAGGTTGTACGATTTTGCATCAATCCTTCTAAGGCATCTTGCACCAACTTTTCACTGTTTGCATCTAAAGCAGATGTTGCTTCATCAAGAAGCAACAGGGGTGCATTTCTTAGAATTGCCCGTGCAATACCAATGCGTTGTTTTTGCCCCCCAGAAAGCATGGTACCACGTTCTCCTACTTGCGTATCCAAGCCATCTGGTAAAGCTTGAATAAATTCAAGTGCATTAGCCGCTTTAGCGGCAGCAAGGATTTCCTCTTCATGGGTATTTTCAGTTCCAAAAATAATATTATCACGCAATGTTCCATCAAAAATGGCGACATCCTGTGGAACATAGGAAATTGCGCTGCGTAAATCTTGTAAAGAAAGGCGATTAATTTCCATGTCATCTAACCGAATTGTTCCACTTATCGGGTCATAAAAACGAAGGATCAAAGAAAAAATAGTGCTTTTTCCTGCTCCGGAAGCCCCAACAAAAGCAACCGTTTCGCCTGCCTTTACAGAAAATGAAAGCGAGCGTAAAACCTTCTCTTGTGGTCTAGAAGGATAGGTAAAATCAACCTGATCAAAAACAAGTTCGCCTCGAACAGGTTGTTCCAATGATAAAGGATTTTTAGGAGCTACAATAGTAGGTTGTTCTTGTAGCAATTCGGAAAGCCGCTCAGCAGCGCCTGCGGCTTGGATTAACTCTGCCCCCAGTTCCGATAATTGCGCAAAAGTAGAAGCTCCAAAAACTGCATAAAGGACAAATTGCCCTAATGTCCCGCCTGTCATCGTTCCATTTAAAACATCGCGCGACCCAATCCATAAAACAGCAACCACACTGCTAAAAACCAAAAAAATTGCAAAACCCGTAAAAAAGGAGCGCAGGATCACGGAAGCACGTGCTGTTTGAAAAGCACGTTCTATCAATTGTGAAAAACGTGTTGCAACGAGTTTTTCTGCGGTAAAAGCTTGCACAGTGCGAATAGCACTCACCTGTTCTGTAGCAACAGCATTGGCATCTGCGAGACGATCTTGCGCCGCACGTGTACGAGAGCGAACTTTCCGCCCAAAAACCACTAAGGGAATGGCCACAACAGGAATAGCAACCAAAACCAACAAAGACAATTTAGCATTGGTAATCACCATCATCACGACGGCTCCGATCACTATAATCAACTGACGCAAAGCAGTAGAGGCGGTAGAACCCACAGCTAATTTTATTTGTGTTGTATCTGTTAGAAGCCTTGAAACAATTTCTCCTGAATGCGACCGATCAAAAAAAGCAGGAGAAAGTTTCATAATATGAATAAACACATCACGCCGTAAATCGGCAACAATCCGCTCTCCTAATGTGATAACACAATAATAACGGCCAGCAGAAGCAAATGCGAGAAGCAAGGCTAAGATAAACAAAATTCCGAAGTAAAAATTGATATGTCCATGGCTTGAAGTAGAAAACCCATGATCAAACATTTGGCGGATAGCCACAGGCAAAGCTAATGTGACAAGAGCCGCAACAGATAACGCTAGAAAGGCAAAGATAAACAACCAACGATAGCGCAAAAGATAAGGAAAAAAAATTGCAAGCGAAGAGAATGAAGATTTTCTAGGAGAAGATTTTGTAGATTTTTCTGAATGATTAAAGAGATTCATAAGGTTTCGCTCACTATATTGAATTTATAACACTTGATACAATGATGCATCTTGAACACTTGTTTTTTTATGTGTGCTCAGCTATAGGAATAAATACTTTAATCAATGTATCAAAAAGACAAAGGAAGCGCACTTAAAAAAATCGAGCAAGTGCTGTTTCATTCTGTAAACGCAAAAGGTTTTTACGCATGAAAGCGAATATTCATCCCAACTATCACACAATTACCGTTGTTATGACGGATGGAACCCAATATAAAACGCGCTCTACTTGGGGAAAAGAAGGCGATACTCTTAATCTAGATATTGACCCAAGAACGCATCCAGCATGGACAGGTGGCTCCCAAACACTCGTAGACCGTGGCGGTCGTCTTTCTAAATTCAAAAATCGTTTTGGTAATATTGGCATGTAAAAGCCTATTACTAATTATAAAGAGCACAAGTTTTAAAAAATGATTGCTCTATTGTAAGTGATTGGTTTTTTTATGCTGTAAAGAGTGCACTTTAAATATTAATTCAAAAACGCATCCAACATAAATAGATAGGATCTTAGGCACTAATAAATCTTGGTGGCTGCGTTTTTAAATTTAAAAATCAGTTTGAAATACGAGCATAAATCCTTCCTCTTAGAGTATAACGACCTGAAATAAAATAATTACAAACTATCCTTCTTTTTTTGGAACTGAAAAATACCCATGAAGAGAGCATTCTTGTCGCCGCTAAAGCGGCTAATACGCTTGAATTGATTCGAGCTTTACCAGATTGGCTTGGATACGTGAATAGAAGAACGTGGTACCATGCTTTCTGAGGGACAAGACAACGCATCGGTATTGTATGGTCAATTCTAAGAAATACACCCCTGTTGCTGCAAGCCGGCACCATCATTATATTTGCCAGCTCATGGGTGTTGCTACAGCCCTTGGCACTTGAGACGATTTATTATAGACATTTTAAGTCCTTCCTTAATATTTTTTTATTCACGCGGTCTCTCCCCGCTTGTAACGTGCAAGAGACATGGTTTTTGTTGATTCAACACGGAACAGGTTTGAAATGAAAAAATCCTGTAATATTCGGGATCCCCATGCAACATACAAAACAGTGAATTATTATTATAAATCAAAACATTGCTGCTTTATGAAGCAACATCTGCTTTAGATGCAAACAGTGAAAAGTTGGTGCAAGACGCCTTAGAAGGATTGATGCAAAATCGTACAACCTTGGTAATTGCACATCGTTTGGCAACAATTTTAAAAGCTGATCGTATTCTCGTGATGGATAAAGGCGCTCCTGTGGAAGAGGAAACCCATGCAGAACTTGTGGCAAGAAATGGCGTCTATGCCTATTTGGCAAAACTCCAATTTTCACCTGAGTAAGTGATCATTATAAAGACAATATCTTTAAGGACATAAACAGCACTCCTTTTCAGACAGGCTTATCAATTTGAACTTCTCATTTTTCCATTTAACACACGATAAGGTACCATTTAGGCACCATGAGAAGCTTTCCCCTTATATCATGATTTCAAAAGCCGCATGAGAAAAACAAAATAAGCCGTTTGGGTGTCTTAAGGTCAAGGATGCCGATAGGCGTAACCTTTAAAGGATTGCCTTAAGCTTAAGGACCAAGGCTTGTTAGTCCTCTCATTAAACGCGGGTCTAATGTTACGATTTTGGAGAGCGATTATTAAGAATTTGAGAGGCAAACAGCCTCTCATCTTGATTTATACACAAACGAATTGCACCCTATTTATTCAAAGAGCATAATTTCATACTCAGGAGGTGCTAAACGGAATAAAAGAGCGTCGTAACCCCACGCAGCAGACATGCAGCAAACAGAAAAAACGCCTTCACTAATTGCTAAGAGTAATGTGAGCGATATACCGGCTTCATCTGCCGTTGCTTCACGGTGTTCCAAGAGGTATCCGAAAAAAAATAAAAAGCACGCTAATCCACTCGCACCCGCAAAGAAGCTTAGTACGGCATGAACCAATCCACGCATGCGGAACAGGATAAGAAAAATTATGAAAGTAAACACTCCAAATATTACAGCGAATGTTCTACGCACCATATTGCACAATTTTCGCATCATAATTGCAGAAAAGCTCTGTTCTGCGTATCGATTTTTTCTTTTGATGCTTGTATTCTTAGAAGATATACTGTTATTTTTAGAAGATATACCGTCCACAACTCCCCCCGTTTTAAGCCAAGATGCTATGAAGTTATTCATTTTTAATTATATCATCATAAAATACAAGAAAAATTTATCCATTTTAACGAAAAAATAGGTGTTTTATTGAGGTGCAAATCTATTTTGTTAGCAAGAGTTATTCAATCCGTTCGTCAATAGAAAAACTACTCCCTTACAGAGGAAGCTATCCTGACGCACAAAAGCTTCATAAGCTGTATTCCAATCCGCTCAGAAATCGCAACTCTCCAATCTACCCGCTTTTCCACCTTTGAAACTGTAATAAAATGGATTCTGCTGATGACAAGTAATGATAACATGAAAAAGAAAAAATATCACAATATCAAACTCTTCAATACAGTCTTAGCTTTATGATTTTCACTCAAAAAGCAAGTGCCCACCCATGAACGACACCATACTAAAGTGCTGCGCATTCACAAATTTCCTTTAAAGCACCATCTCCCCTTCCCGAAATCGCACCTCTTGCGCAATCTTATCTCTCGATAGCACCCATTAGAAACTTTTAAAAGGTCCAAGGAGAAAACTCTCTGAGAAAGCTTTCAAGCCTAAAACGCCCCCGCCATTTTTATCATGATGAGGGCACCCAAAAAACACGCAGAAACAAGCAAAATCTCTCCGCATTTAAAAACAGAGTTTGTGCTTCAAGCGCACGCTTTTTCTTGTTCTGTTGTCCATTGTCCCAAAGCCGCAAGATGATTCATCAAAGCCCGATGACTAAATGCCTTCTGTGCAACAGCAATATTCTCATCCTTTCCAGTCCATGCTTTTAAAGCAGCTGCTTGTAATGCCCGTCCATAAGAAAAAGTCAATTTCCAAGGAAATGCGCCCAAAGAATTCATAGCAGATAAATGCGCCGTTGCTTCCTTATCAGACTGTCCTCCAGAAAGAAAAGCAATTCCAGGAACAGCAGCAGGAACAGTCTGTTTAAGCACTTGGACGGTCTTTTCAGCAACTTCTTCAACAGAAGCGTTGCGGGCATCCTTTCCATCAATCACCATATTGGGCTTTAAAATCATCCCCTCCAAAAGAACACGAGCTTCAAACAATTCTTTAAAGACGGTCTGTAAAACAGCTTTTGTCACCTCAAAGCAACGTGTAATGGAATGCCCACACGATGGTCCATCCATCAACACTTCCGGCTCAACAATCGGCACAATATTGGACTCCTGACACAAGGCAGCATAGCGTGCAAGAGCTTGTGCGTTTTGTCTTATGGCTCCTCTTGTTGGCAAAGTGTGTTCATCAATAGCAATCACCGCACGCCATTTAGCAAAACGTGCTCCCAAAGCATAATAGTCTTTTAGCCGCTCACGAAGACCATCCAACCCTTCGGTAATTGTCTCTTGAGGAAAAGCGGCCAAAGGTTTTGCACCGGTATCAACTTTAATCCCTGGCAAAGCGCCTGAATCCCGAATAAGATCCGTCAACATTTTCCCAGTTGATGCTTTTTGCCGAATGGTTTCATCAAATAAAATAACCCCAGAGATGGCGTTTTCCATCGCTTCTTTTGTACTAAAAAGCATTTCACGATAAGCACGGCGCTTATCTTCATTGGATTCAACACCAATACTTTCAAAACGCTTTCCAATGGTCGCCGTACTTTCATCTGCCGCCAAAATACCTTTACCCGCATGCACCAAAGCAAGTGCAATATCTTCAAGCCGTTCATTCATAAAAAATTCCTCTTTATTTTGTCTTAATTTCTAAAAATGCGCAACACTATCAAAACACTCTACAAGACCGTATAGTTTTTCTTTAACCTTCCCTTCAAAGAAACCCCTTAAGCCTGCATAAGGGCAAGAATGCCAGGCAGAACCTTACCTTCCATCCATTCCAAAAAAGCCCCTCCAGCAGTCGAGAGATAAGTAAAATCATTGGCAACACCAGCATGATTAAGAGCAAAAACTGTATCGCCCCCTCCCGCAATTGAAACCAACTTTCCCGTCAAACTACGTTCTGCTGCATGGCGTGCAACGGCAATGGTTCCCTTATCAAAGGGAGACATCTCAAAAACACCAAGGGGTCCATTCCACACAAGAGTAGCAGCTTTATCTATCACAGTATTGATATGCGCAATAGAGCGTGTCCCAATATCCAATATCATGCCATCTTGTGGAATATCTTCAATGTCATAAAGACGATGCGGTGCATCTTTTTCAAAGCGAAATCCAACGACAGCATCCACAGGGAGCAGAAGCGTACATTGACACTCTTGTGCTTTTTTAATGATTTTTTTTATCGTGTCCATCAGTGCATGTTCACACAGTGACTTACCAACAGACACACCTTGCGCTGCTAAAAAACTGTTAGCCATGCCCCCACCAATCACGAGATGATCAACCTTTTCCACCAAATGATTGAGCACAAAAAGCTTGCTAGAAACTTTCGCTCCTCCCACAATGGCAACCACAGGACGTGCTGGATTGCCAAGTCCTTTTTCTAATGCCTGCATCTCACCTTGCAAAGAGCGCCCTGCATAAGAAGGCAACAAATGCGTTATTCCCTCCACCGAAGCATGGGCACGATGAGAAACTGAAAAAGCATCATTGACATAGAGATCCCCATTATGAGCCAAAGCTTCCGCAAAAGAACAATCATTCTTTTCTTCACCAGCATAAAAACGAACATTTTCAAGCAGTAAAACACCCCCATTTTGTAATGACTCAACCGCAACCTGCACCACCGAACCGATACAGTCAGGAGCAAAAGAAACAGGCTGATTAATGATCTTTTCCAGCACTTGCACAACAGGACGGAGTGAAAACTCTGGCTCTACCTTTCCTTTAGGGCGACCACAATGAGAAAGCAGAATAAGTTTAGCACCCCGCTTTTGCAGCTCAATGATTGTCTCTTTATGTCGCTCTAAGCGCGTCGTATCACAGACCTTGCCGTGTGCCATTGGCACATTAAAATCCACCCGCACAAGAACACGTTTTCCAGTGACATCAACATCATCAAGTGTACGAAACCCCATCACTGCTTCCTCTTCACTTTCCATTGTTTCAAATAAAAACGCATCCAACAACCCTGCCCACTTTTCTTTCCACTTATCCCCTCTTTGCTTTTACAAGAGATCCACGACAGCTTATCTCTCACCCTCTGCTTGAAAAGCCAAAGCTTCATCGTCAAATGTACAAAAGCCCACCATTGCTCTTAATCTTCATATCCCATTGTAGCAAACAAATTGTGGCAAACAAATGCATTCGCTCAACTTGATCTCTATTAAAGCTTTCCTTTTACTTCTAAGCAAGAGAGTTTACATCTCCTAATTTTCTAACGTTTTCTCAAAGGGTATCTCGTTCAGATCTTACTTTTTCAAAGTTTACTCTTTCATGCAGCTTTTAAAAGCACGTATTGACACGGTATTAAAACAAAACACATCATCAATTTTTCAATATTCTCTTCTCTCTAGCGTATGAGAACAACAGCCTCTATCTGTTTTTCTCAAAATTGTACAAAAATGAGACTTTTCCCTATAAAAAGAGGACCCTGAGGTCCTCTTATATTGTCTTAGCAAAAGCCACAGCCGTATCACTCATACGGTTAGAAAAGCCCCATTCATTATCATACCAAACCAGAACGCGACAGAGCTTACCATCAATCACTTTTGTTTGATCATTGTGGAAAATAGCTGAATGAGGATTATGATTAAAATCACAACTCACGAGTTTTTCTTCTGTAGTGTCCAAAATGCCCTTCAAAGGACCTTGTGCAGCAGCAGCAATAGCTGTATTAATTTCTTCAATTGTTGTGGAACGCTTAGCGATAAATGTCAAATCAACTACAGAAACATTAGGGGTCGGAACACGAATCGATACACCATCAAGCAATCCCTTTAATTCTGGTAAGACCAATCCCACAGCTTTTGCCGCTCCTGTTGAGGTAGGAATCATAGAAAGAGCTGCTGCACGTGCACGATAAAGGTCACGATGCATTGTATCCAACACAGGTTGATCACCCGTATAAGAATGGATTGTTGTCATGAAGCCCTTTTCAATACCCACCGTGTTGTGCAAAACTTGTGCTACAGGCGCCAAGCAATTGGTAGTACAAGAGGCGTTTGAAACAACACGATGCTCCTTGCTTAAAGAGAGATGATTAACCCCATAGACAACCGTAAGATCTGCTCCTTCAGAAGGCGCAGAAACAAGAACACGCTTTGCCCCCGCATCCAAATGAGCACTTGCTTTATCACGCGTAGTAAAAATGCCCGTACATTCTAAAGCAATATCGATATCCAAATCTTTCCAAGGCAATTGAGCAGGATCACGCTCTGCGCATACCTTTATTAAACCACCCCCCACATCAATGGCATCCCCTACCACCTTAACGGTCCCAGGAAAACGCCCATGAACTGAATCATAGCGCAATAAATGGGCATTTGTTTCCACCGATCCCAAATCATTAATTGCGACCACTTCAATATCTTGCCGTTCACTTTCCACAAGTGCACGTAAAATATTGCGACCAATACGACCAAACCCATTAATTGCAACACGAACTGTCATTTCACATGTTTCCTCATCAATTTTTTAAGCACAACATTTAAAACACAATAAATGGGTACCAATCCAAAATCATTAATTCCCACAATGTCAATATCTTGATCAATCACTCACTTATCCACAATAATGCACAAGATCATCCACAACACTGGACAGAATATGATGCCCTAAAACCACCCCATTCATGACAACACAAACTATCACTTTGTCTTTTCCTCTTTGATCTTTCCAAGCTCTTTTTCAACGGTAGCGACCACATTCTCACAAGTAATACCAAAATGCGCATAAAGGGCATCAATTGTTCCACTTGCCCCAAAGCCCTCCATACCAATAAACACACCATCACAGCCAATAAAACGATCCCACCCTTGGGCGACAGCAGCTTCAATGGCAATTTTAATCGGTGCCTCCCCAATGAGAGCACGCTGATAAGAGAGAGACTGTTGAGAAAAGAGTTCAAAACAAGGCACAGAAACCACACGCGTTGGGATGCCTTTTTCTTCTAACACCGCATGTGCCTCCACCGCAATTTGCAATTCTGAACCAGAAGCAAACAGCGTCACTTGTGCATCATCACTAGCTGTTAGGAATTCATAAGCACCGAGCATACAGAGATTTTCTTCTTCATACTCTTGACGCAAAAGCGGTAGATTTTGTCGACTCAAAGCCAAAGTAGAAGGCGTTTTGCGTGCTTTCAAAGCCAATTGCCAACACTCGACTGTCTCCATAGCATCAGCAGGTCGAAACACAAGATGATTAGGCATTGCGCGCAGGCAAGCCAAATGTTCCACGGGTTGATGGGTCGGACCATCCTCACCAAGACCAATAGAATCATGTGTCATGACATAAATCACCCGCAATCCCATAAGAGAAGAGAGCCGCATAGCAGGACGCATATAGTCAGAAAAGCATAAAAAGGTTCCCCCATAAGGAATAAAGCCGCCATAAAGGGCAAGACCATTCATCACGGCTCCCATTACATGTTCGCGAATTCCATAATGCAGATAACGCCCTGAAAAATCTTCAGCAGAGATACTTTTCATCTGGCTGCTTTTTGTATTATTAGATCCGGTTAGATCAGCCGAACCACCAATAGTTTCAGTAACGACTCCATTGATAACTTCAAGAGCCATTTCCGAAGCTTTACGCGTAGCAACAACAGGCCGCTCTTCAACCAGTTTCTGTTTATAAGTATCAATAGCGCCATCAAATCCGCCCACGAGATCGCCCCGCATCAATCTTTCAAACTCCACACGCTCTGAGACAGGAAGATCAGCAAATTTTGCTTCCCACTTTTGGCGTTTTTTAGCAGCATTGAGACTAGCCAAGCGCCAATTATCGAGAATATCGGCTGGAATAATGAAAGGCTCAGCATCCCACCCTAAAGCGATACGGGTTTCAGTAATTTCTCGTGCGCCCAAAGGGGACCCATGAACTTTATTGGTACCCACTTTATTTGGCGCTCCAAAACCAATTGTTGTTTTACAAGCAATCAAAGTTGGTTTATCGGAATTTTGTGCCGCCTCAATAGCCCGTGCAATTGCTGCTTGATCATGCCCATTGACTTTATGTGTCTCCCAACCAGAAGCTTTAAAACGCGCAATCTGATCAGTACTATCAGCAAGGGAAATCTCTCCATCAATGGAAATATTATTATCGTCCCACAACACAATAAGCTTATTGAGTTTCAAATGACCAGCAAGGGAAATCGCTTCTTGAGATATTCCTTCCATAAGGCATCCATCGCCCACCAACGCGTAAGTGTAATGATTGATGAGATCACCAAAACGGGCATTTTGCAAACGCTCCCCAAGAGCCATTCCCACGGCATTTGCCAACCCTTGTCCAAGTGGTCCAGTGGTTGTTTCGATTCCCGCCACATGCCCATATTCTGGATGCCCAGCAAGCTTTGCCCCTAATTGGCGAAAATTTTTGAGATCTTCAATGCCAATATCTTCATAACCAGAAAGATACAAGAGAGCATAAAGCAACATAGACCCATGCCCCGCCGATAACACAAAACGATCACGATTAGGCCAGCGAGGATTTTTAGGATCATGAGCAAGGAATTGTGTATAAAGGACTGTAGCAATGTCGGCTGCCCCCATTGGTAAGCCCGGATGACCAGAATTTGCTTTTTCAATCGCATCAATAGCAAGAAAACGGATAGCATTGGCCATCTGATTCTGTTGGTGGGTATTTGTCATGAATAATCGACCATTTCGTTAAATACGTTATTCTGTTGCTTTTTCCGTATTCTCTTAAAACTCTCAAGAAATACTATTTTTTAACCATTAGTGTGAGACTTCTTGCCACCACTTCAATAACATTAATAACATTCCCCTCACGCGTCCTGTATATCCATGTCATTTATGCCAATACGCGCAAAAAATCCAGCTTTTAATTTATATCCATCCCCTGCTTTGCTTGCTAAAATATCCTACATACTTAAAAATAAAATGCGCACAATACAAGAGTGAAAGTGATTCGTTTTTGCATAACACATTGATAAAGGATACAATTACCCAAAGGATAAAGGCAATGAACCAAGAGACTACAGTTCTACAAGATGCTTTAGAGCACCTAGAAAAGGCACTTAGAACTTTAGAGATCACCATAATAAACCGCAATGCCGTTATTGATAAAAATAACGAATGGGAAGAAGAAATCCAACGAATGAATGCTGACCGCAGCCATCTTGCCCAAGCGCTTGACAAAGCTGAAGCCCAAATTGAACGCTTAGAGTCCGTAAACAAAGAAGTTTCCAAACGTCTTATTAAAGCAATGGAAACAATTCGTGTTGTCATTGATAGATAAAGGTTTGAATGTATGGAAACTGTTTCCGTTACCATTGATGGTAAAGTTTATCGCATGGCTTGTGACAAAGGACAAGAACGTCGTCTTATTGCGCTTGCTGCTCAATTAGATCAATATATCACACATTTAAAGAACAATTTTGGTGAAATTGGCGACCATCGTTTATCGGTTATGGCTGGCATAATGATTATTGATGAAATGGAAGAAATAAAACGAGAAAATAAAAAATTACAAGAAGACTACAATGCTCTTTTACGACTCCACAACGAAAGAGACCGCACCATGGGAAAAATTATGCGTGACACCACCCAACGCATTGAAAATCTCACCAACCAATTGCTCAAAGATGATCAAAACAGCACAAACATTCAAGAACAAGAACAGGAAGATTTCTAAAAGTACATCAGCGCGTAATAAACCAGAGACTTGACTTGTCCGCCACACCTCACAGGATAAAAACTCTTAAACCCACACCAGTCTGTAAACAGTCTGGTTTCTTATAGGAAGGATTCCAGCTACTCACCACTTATGGGATTAACTTAAAACTCAACAAGAAAGCCTGACCCTGAATCTTTCATCTCCGCACAAACACTTCCTATATCAAAGAGGCAACCTTATATCACCACACTTCAAATGAGATGTCTTTAACAGTGCAACAAGATAACAAAACCAACATCATTGTAAAAAAATCATATAAATGACAACAGCAACAAACAAATAAAGCATCCTTCGAAAAAAAGAACTCTATTCATGTTTCCTCTGAATGCATACCATAAAGTCCTTGTCCTTAGATAAGGTCAAGCAGATTCAAAATATATTTAAAAAATAACCTTATCTATTATCCCGTAAAACACCGCCATTTGATAATATAAGCACCATGGAGTCTTTGCACCTAGAATGTCCATCAGATGAAACCCACCTAGAAGAACCGTATCATTTATAAACCAGCGTGAACTTTAGTATTTTCATCCTTCAGAGCAGGAAAAAAGCCAAACCCGAAGATTATGTTAATCTCATACAACCTCAAACATCATAAACGACAATAATAGCTCTTGAAAACATCCTCTACCACCATCTTTATCCTTATAACAAACAATTCATCCATACCTCTCTCCCCACCCCTCAAAATCTCCACGCTTAATAAAAGAGCAAACCGGCACCATCATTATAAACAGCCCTCAATATTGCGACAGCCCCCTTGGCTCTTAAAAGGATTCATAAGAGGGACACCTTTCTTGTACAGTTTTTACCCACAAGAGCCCCGCTTGTGACGTGCAAGCAAATAGTTATGATTGACAAAACATAAACAAATTTAAAGTTAAGAGAACCTTGCGGTATTCAGGGTTTTAATTCAATATAAAGAACGCTATGTTATCATTATAAATCAATATGTTGCAAACGCGCCGACAAAGCATATTTTTAAAACACATTCACCCATCACTTTTTCTCATAACATACCAGTACGATTTTTTAGGCACATAATTCTAATTTTATTCAATTCTGTTTGCAAAATTTTAAAATGAGAACAATTTCAAGGCTCTCATTTAAAAAGAAAAAGAATAAATTCTCATTATCAATGAACATCTGGCTCGTATAAACATCAATAAAGCAATCCCCAATATGCCTCAATGAAATAAAAGAGGGGCTTCCATTCAATACCCTACCGTAAAAGCAGCTTCCTCAGAACTAAAAGAAAATCAACAGACAACATCACCGCATCTGCTCCCATCACCAAACCTTATAACCTAACGCAACACCTTGCTATCTTTACAATGGGAGGTAAAAGAATAATAGGTCTATGGAAGCATTCACAAAAAACGCACACCCGTTGTTTTTAAAGCCTGTTTAAAGGCGCATAAAAAAACATCATGCATAAACGGCTCAAATCCCTTTCGTTCCATCTTGAGAGACAGAAGCAATACGCAAGAGATTTGTCGCTCCAGGCGTTCCAAGGGGAACCCCAGCTGTCACAAGAAAGCGATCTCCCCCTTTGCAAAAGCCTTCCTGAAATGCAATGGCTGCTGCACGATCAACCATATCCTCTAAACTCCGTGCATCTTGCGTGACCACACAATGAAGCCCCCAAACTAAAGCCAAACGCCGTGCTGTTTCCACAATGGGCGATAAAGCAATAATCGGTCTATTAGGGCGTTCACGAGAGGCACGCACCCCCGTTGTTCCGGAAGCCGTATAGGCAACGATAGCTGATAGCGCAAGTGTTTCAGCAATCTGACGCGCAGCAAGAGAAATCGCATCCGTTCCTGTTGATTCTGGTGCTGGATGTTGTGCCCCAACCTGAGCGGCATAAGTGTGATCTTGTTCGATTTGCCGCGCGATTCGGTCCATCATAAGCACAGCTTCTTCAGGATAGCGACCAGAAGCAGATTCAGCAGACAACATCACCGCATCTGTTCCTGCATAAACTGCTGTAGCAACATCCGACACTTCTGCGCGTGTCGGAACAGAAGATGTGATCATTGATTCGAGCATTTGTGTTGCCACCACAACAGGCTTCCCTGCTAAACGACAAGCTTTTATGAGCTCCATCTGAAGTGCAGGAACCCTTTCCAAAGGCATTTCCACTCCAAGATCACCCCGTGCAATCATAATACCATCGGATACATCAATAATTTTCTCTATATGCTCTAAGGCTTGAGGCTTTTCGATTTTAGCCATCAAAGACACCTTGCTTTTCGTCAACCGACGCACCGCCATAATATCTTCTGGACGTTGAATAAAAGAAAGAGCAACCCAATCAACAGGCTGCTGTAAAAGAGCCTGAAGATCCTCCTTATCTTTTGACGTCATCGAATCAAAAGGCAAAATTGTATCGGGAAAACTGACACCCTTTCGATCAGAAATACGTGTTCCAGCAACCACGCGACATTGTACAGAATGACCATCACAAACTTGCGCACGCAGTTCCAGTTTTCCGTCATCAATTAATAACCGATCCCCTGGTTTAACAGCCGAAAATACATCCTCATGAGGGAAAAAAACACGCTGTGCATCACCTAACACATCGCGATTATCTAACGTAAAGCTTTGCCCAACACGCAAATCTTCTTGACCCTTAGTAAAACGACCCACACGCAGTTTTGGCCCCTGAAGATCCACTAAAATACCAATGGGTCGCCGAACTGTTTTTTCAACTTCTCGTATAGACTTGACCAAATCACCCATCATATCACGGTCAGTATGGCTCATATTAAGACGAAAAACATCTGCTCCTGCCCTAAAAAGCTTCTCAATCATTTCACTGGAAAAAGAAGAAGGACCAAGAGTCGCAATAATTTTCACTTTACGTGCACGTTTCACGGTGGAGAATTTCCTGAAAGAGAAGGGACAACTGAATTGTTTAACAAAGACTCATCCGTCAACTGTATCATCCAACTGGTTTGATTTCCGGTATCGATTTCTTTAAATTCAGCCTTTTGATATCCTCGAGGGAAACAATCATGAACCCCTTGAATGGTAAATTGGCTATCTTGCACACACATGGTTACAGAGCCTGCCCAATTCCCTTTTTTTTGTGCCCCTTCCGCATAAAAATAATAAAACCGTGAAGCAAGAGGCCCTTCAATTAAGGTTTTACACTCCGTCACGGGTACCGTCCACCAGCCTTCGCTCACCCACCCTGAAAATGTACGATATCCAAGAGCAATCCCTACAGACTGTTGGGTTGTATTACAAACCCTAAAGTCAGCTTTTGCAAAAACAACAAGGGAAAACAAGAGCAAAATGCTCAAGAGAAAAACCTTCAATCCTTTCTGAAACACCCAATATCGTTTTTTTAAAATCACAAAACTTCCTCTATAATGTCAAATTCTCAAAAGAAATTACACACTTCTTTTTCAAAAGCTTTTCAAGTCTAAAACGTATATTTTTATATTTTTCTTTTTATAGCCCTTTTATCAATGCATATATCTTAAAAATTTTACAAAATATTTAAAGTCAATTTGTAAAAAAACAGTGTAGCTTGATTTGCTTTTTGTTTTTCAAGCTTTTTCAACATAAATTCGTCGTCGAAAAACAACTTAGAATATATAACTTGGAGAAAAATACAATGAACGATACAGTAACCGATCAAACACACGCCATATCCGTAAACCAATTACGCTCTTTTATCGAACGTATTGAACGACTAGAAGAAGAGAAAAAAACCATTTCTGATGATATTAAAGACGTTTACACTGAACTTAAAGGCTCTGGTTTTGATAGTAAAGCCGTTCGCAGCATTATACGGTTGCGTAAAAAAGAAGAGCATGAACGAATGGAAGAAGAAGCAATCATTGAGCTTTATAAAAATGCGCTTGGTATGAGTTAAAGCTATTGATAAAATTGGAAAATTTCTTAAGAAAAGAAAATGCAAAAAAACAAATGAATGTATAAAAATTTCACCCAATAATAAGCTGTTTGTGTAACTTGTAACGAGACTATCGGTCACAAAATACACAATATTGCAACAGCCCTCACATTAAAAGGATTTATACAGAGCATTTTTATCCCTCTCCTCCAATCATTTTTATCCACACAACCCCTCACTTGTACGCCAATCCAATTTGTGATGTGCAAGAGAGGTAATTTTTATGATTAAACATCAATAGATTTGAAATGAGAAAGTCTTACGATATTAAGGACTCTCTTCCTTCAAATTGAAGAAATGAATTATGATGATAAATCAATTCATTATCTACAAAAAGAAACATATAAAGTGGTCAGCAGTTGAAATCCGCTAAATGAGAGTCTGAACTGTTTACAAAAGAAGAGCTGGTTAAGGATCTTTATCTTTTAGGATAGGCAGAAATTCGGCATATTTACACATTTGATAAAAAGCCCCTTGATAGAACTTTTAATAAAACTTTATTCGAATCTATTAACGGACTCATACAGATCATTGATTCGAGAGGTTAGAATGTGGTCTCTCCATTTTCCAGAAATCATCAAATAGTCTTTGGCATAGCCTTCTTTTTCAAAATGAAGGCGCTTTAATAAACGTTCGCTTTTTATGTTCTCAGGTCTATAATTTGCCATCACTCTATGCAGATGATAAACATAAAAGATATGGCGTATTAGAGCCGATAAACTCTCAAACATGAGACCTTTGCCTTGTTTTTTTTCATCAAGAGAAAAACCAAGATGACAGGCTTGAAAAACACCCAGAACCACATTTGTAAAATTGACAACACCGATAATTGTGTTTTCATTTTTTAATCGTACAGCATATCGGTATGCTTGTCCTTGTGCATTTTCATAAGCAAATGCATTGGCTCGTGTTTCCCAAGCTGTTAGGCTGTGGTAACCATCAGATCTAACAGGTTCAAAAGGACGCAGATGATTCGCATTACGGAGGTAATAAGAAGACAGTTCAGCTGCATCTTCTAAACCGATCAATGTGGAAATTGTTCGCTTTGTTTTAATTGCTATCATTTTCTCCTCCTAGACAATGTTACAATAACACGTTGATTTATCCTAACAAATCATCATTTTTAAACTTAAATCATAACGTCGAATACAGTAAGCTTTCCTCATCACAACACTTCTTACGTTAGAATCAATGAGGATCATTTGCTTTTCCGTCATAAGCGGGGGTGTGGTATGTTTAAAGCATAAGGTAAAGACAAGGAAATGTTTTTTACGAATGCTCTCAAGTTCCAAGGAGCGCTGTAGCAACATTGGGAACTGGCAAAGTGTGTAATGGAACTGGTATACTTCCATATACAAAATTTTGAAAAAACTCACGGCAAAGATAGTTTTGTTTCTTTGCCTTGTAAGCTCAGAGCACGCTTGTTTTGCGCTATCATATCACTGCCCACATACAAAACCCAATGACCATCACCTTGAAAAGCTATATATTACAGTGGGATTTAAAAAGTTTCTGCTATGACTCATCAACAACACTGTTCCCGCTAAATCAGCCACAAACTCTTGTAACAAATCCAAGAAAAGTGATAATGCAATACAAATCTTTTAAAATGTTTTAGACATTACCGTGAACACGCTTCCATTTCTTCGCGTAAAATTTCAAGTTCTAACCATTCTTCTTCTTTTTGTGTGCAAGTATTTTTCTTTTTTTCCAACGCTGTTGATAAACGCTCAAAACGCTCTTTATCACTGCGATAAAGGGCTGGATCAGAGAGCTCTTGTTCAATTTTTTTGATTTCGTCCTGCAAAACAGCAATTTCTTCAGGCAATTTTTCCAATGCATAAACCTGCTTATAAGACAATTTACCTCGTGTTTTTTTCTCCCGCCCTATCAAGCCATGATCTGTTGATGTGTCCTGCTTTGAAAGCTTTCCCGCATGAAATTTTGAAGATGCATTACGCTGCGATAATTCTGTTTTTTTGCGTTGTAAACTCAGAGCATGCTGGTTTTGCGCCATCATATCACTATAACCGCCCGCATACAAAACCCACTGACCATCACCTTGAGGTGCCAACATATGCGTTACAGTACGATCTAAAAAGTCTCTGTCATGGCTAACCAACAATACTGTTCCCGCAAAATCAGCAATAAATTCTTGCAACAAATCCAAAGTTTCCATATCCAAATCATTGGTCGGTTCATCAAGAATCAAAAAGTTTGCAGGACGTGAAAGAAGTCGTGCAAGCATGAGGCGTGCTCTTTCTCCCCCGGAAAATTCTTTAAGGGGAGTGCGTGCTTGTTCAGGTGAAAATAAAAAGTCTTTCATATAAGAAACGACATGCCGCTCCAGCCCATTGATCACAAGAGTATCACCTCTTCCTCCCGTTAAATAATGCGCTAAAGTTTCTTCTTCATTTAAAATACGTTGCTGATCAAGCAATGCCATAGAGAGGTTATAGCCATGCCTCACCGTTCCACTATCCACGGCTTCTTGCCCAATTAATGCAGAAATGAGAGTTGTCTTTCCGATTCCATTGGGTCCTACCAAACCGATCCGATCACCACGCTGAATGCGCAAAGAGAAATCTTTCACGATAATGCGATCACCATAGGATTTTGAAATTTTCTTTGCTTCAAGCACCAATTGCCCAGAATCATGACTTTTCGCTGCTGTCAAAAGTGCATTTCCCGGCTGCCCTTTATAGGTTTGATGACGCTGTCTTAAGTCTTTTAATTCGCCTAAGCGCCGTACATTACGCTTACGCCGTGCGCTCACACCATAACGCAACCATTGCTCTTCACGAACAATTTGGCGCCCCAATTTATGCTGTTCGATGGCTTCTTCTTCCAGTGCTTTATCACGCCAATTTTCAAACTCAGAAAAACGCTTTTCCAGTCTTTTGGTTGTGCCACGATCAAGCCATACCGTTGACCGCGTAACATTTTCTAAAAATCGCCGATCATGGGAAATCACCACCATCGCTGAACGCAAAGAACACAAAACAGCTTCCAGCCATTCAATGGTTGGTAAATCAAGATGGTTGGTTGGTTCATCTAAGAACAAAATATCGGGTTTTGCAGCAATGGCCCGTAACAACGAAACACGTCGCTTTTCGCCTCCCGAAAGCGTTTCCAATTTTTCCGCCCCCGAAAACCCTAAATTTGTGCGAAGCGTATTGATCCACTGGACATCAGATGTACTGTCCAGCCCCGCTTCCATATAAGCGTTAATATCTTCAAATCCTGAACAATCCGGATTTTGTGAGACATAACGGAGCGTTACTCGCGGGTGGCGAAAAATTTCGCCACCATGAGGTTCTAATATTCCTGCGGCAATTTTTAATAAGGTCGATTTTCCACAACCATTACGGCCGACCAGCGCAATACGCGCCCCCTGCTCAACCGATAAAGAAGCTTGATTGAGCAAAGGCGTTTTTCCAAAATTTAAGAAAATGCGGTCAAGCCGCAGAAGCGGCACCGCCATTAACGAACGCGGCGCGGACAAGGTGCTTTATACATCACCCCTCTTGCATCACGGTAAGCACATAATTGTCGTACAGGGACTCTTTGTGCACAAGGTGCTTGGTAAACATGCCCTCTACGACCACGATACGTGCACAATTGTGATGCCTGTCTTTGTTGTTTTCTTTGATTTGCAGCTGCACCTGTTACTGTTCCAGCCAAAGCACCAAATGCTGCACCGGTAAGTGCTGCTCCAGGAGTACTTCCAGCAATAGCAGTTCCAGCCAAAGCACCAATTGCTGCTCCTCCTACGCCGTAACGTGCAACGCGTTCATCGTTTGTGGTACAAGCAACTGAACTGAAACCAATGGCTGAAACAACAGCCACTTTAAAAATTGATTTTAGCATATCAAAACCTTTCCTTCTCAAGATCAATACATAATATATCGTTTATGTCGGCACTTAATCACTAGGCCCCCCCCTGCCTTATTCAAAATATTATTGGAAGAGCTTTATGGAATAGGCACAGACGCTAACAATATAGCTTTTCCAGAACCTAAATGGCAAGAAAAGGTTCCACAAATACGGTTAGAAAGTGTTAAAGAAGAGCCAAATGACACATTTTTGTCACAAATTGGCCATTTTACCCCTTTAAGAGTTAAGCCTTTTAAATCAGAAAAACCGATAATACTAAACAAACATCCCTTAGGCAAATCATACGAACAGGGTTTTGACAAAACCGGCCAGCCTTCTTCCAAACCGCTTGTCAACAACACTGAAATGCCCCTTTCAGCCATCATTAACGCTTGCGTCATATGAGAAAGGCTATGATCACTTCGCTCACCTCCCAAAGCACCGCACAAAATAAGCTTTTTAGCGCCATTTTGCAGCGCTCTTTCACAAGCCAGAGCACTATCTGTCATATCTTTATCAGAGGGAAAAACTTCACGCGGAACATGACTATATTTGCGTATTAAATTCTCATCTGACGAATCAAAATCGCCTAACCACAACTCAGGCGACACATTAAGCGCTGCCGCATGACGCATACCACCATCAGCAGCAATCACCCGACTGTTTTGAATTTGATTAAGCAAACGATCAGTGATATGAACATCTCCATTTAATAATATCGTAAATGTTGTCATGCCATACTTTGCCTTTCACAAAATTTCCTTTACAGCGCATCCTTTTATAAGTGAGAGTCATTTTTTATAAACAAAAAGCGTGATATAGCCCAACGAATCCTTATCCCTAATGTCTTTCTTAAAGAAACATACGATACAAAGATACAAAAGATACAAATGCAATTTGCCAAATTACTCCGCAGAAATAATGTGCACCATGGTCCAACGCACCCCATTTTTCAACGCAATTTTCTTTTTCACTCGTGCCTGTATAAAGCCACTCTCATAAGTTTAACGTTTCTCCTTTCGGCTTGTCATACGCCCCTCTCTCAAAATGATAAGCTTTCTTCCACTTCTTCTAAAACAATCAAACGTACCAACAATCACAATATCTATGTCACATTAAGCGCTTTGCAACACCCGCGTATTTTGCAAATGTATGGCGGCGCTTATTATAATGCAAAACTTGAACACCTTTTAGCAAAGATTGTCCGTAAACTGACAGTTGCATCCCATAGTTCTCATCAAAACTATTCTGTAACAATTTTAAACTCAGAAAGTATTAACGCATTTGCGCTCCCCAATGGCGCAATCTACATCACTCGTGGTATGCTGGCATTAGCCAATGATTCTTCAGAAGTTGCAGCCATTTTAGCCCATGAGATAGCACATATTAGAGCCAATCATGGCATTTTACGCCTGCAAAAAGAAGCCCAATTAAAGATGGCAAATCACATATCTTCACATCTTCTTTCTTCTATTGGCAAAAAACTTCATAACCCTGTGCAAAACAAGCAACAACTCGCGCAATTTTCCCGCAATCAAGAGCTGGAAGCTGATTCCCTTGCACTTGAAATGCTCCAACAAGCAGGATATGATCCATTTGCTTCACCGCGCTTTCTTCAAACAATGGAAGCCTATAGTGCTTTGCGTAATATCTCCGGCACTCAAAATGCTTCTCTAGATTTTCTAGCTTCTCACCCAACCACCCCTCAACGCATTCGGCTTGCGATAGAAAAGGCGCGTAAAATCAGTAAAGGGAATAGTAAAACAACCGATCGCGATTCTTTTCTCAAAAGCATTGATGGCATGATTTTTGGAGGAGGGTTTTATACAGGTTTTGTACGAGGTAACCAATTTATTCACCCACAGTTGCGCATAGCTTTTTCTGTTCCAAATAATTTTACAATAGAACATTCAGCACACACTGTTTGGGCCAGTGGACCAGATAAAATTGCGATTCGTTTTGATGCTATTCCGCATCCTACTGGAATATCTGCGAGTGATTATTTGAAAAGCGGCTGGATTATCGGGCTAGACCAATCATCTATCCGCCCCATCACAATTCAAAGTCTCCCCAGTCAAGAGTTTACGCGTCAAGGATTCCAAAGCCAAAGTTTACTTGGAGCACGAGCCCATGCTACCAATGAGCAATGGCAATTTGATGTAGTTGTCATTCCACTCAACAACCATATCTTTCGTTTTCTGACAGCCGCCCCACATAATTCTCAAAATTTTGTAGAGGTTGCCCAAAAAACGCTACAAAGCTTTCATTCTCTTTCATCTTCACAATTAAAAAAACTGAAGCCCTTAAAAATCCGTGTTGTCCGCGTTAAACAAGGAGAAAACGTTGCAAACCTAGCCAATAAAATGCAACACACACCAGATAAAGAAAAACTCTTTCGCATCCTCAACGCCCTCTCACCAACACAAACTTTACCCGCAGGTACAAAAGTGAAAATTATTACAGAATAAGCCTTTTTCTCATCTTCTACAGCTTTGATTCTTTTCTATCTGTATCATGTCCTCCCCCTTAAAGCATATTCGAAAACAAAGAGAAACACTTTAAAATCCAACTTCATCATGCTTTTATAAGGTCTCCGTTTGATACATATTTCCTACCAACCAACATCACCCCCAATCTTCCTCTGTTCATCAATAGCACCAAAAGCATCCCCAAGGAGGCATATTCCTAGACAAATCTGGTAATCCCCTAAATCCAACTTCATCATACTCTCATATACCCCCTTACTTATACGTTCTCTCTCTTCCTCCCACAAAGCCTTTTACTGCTTATATATCGTAAGCATCTTCTGAATGAACCGTAAGAAGAGCAGAACGCAATTTCTGCAAAGCCCGAGCTTCAATTTGACGCACGCGCTCTTTTGAGATTCCTAATTTTTCACCCAAAACTTCAAGAGTCGCACCCTCTTCATTTAAGCGACGAAAGCGAATAATTTCCAACTCCCGTTCATTGAGAATTTGTAACGCGTCGTAAAGCCATTGTGTACGCCGTTGACCATCAATTACTTGCTCAATTAAAGCATCAGGAAGAGGACTATCATCCACCAAAACATCCATCTTAGCAATGGGATTATCACTGTTCTCAGAAACAGAAACACTCAAGGAATTATCAGAACTGGAAAAACGAAAATCCATCGTTTCAACATCGCGCACGGAAACGCCAAGCTTTTCAGCGATTGTGCGAAAGATATCCTGTTTTGACAAAGCACTATCATCTTGTATCAGCTTTGCACGCAAACGCCGAAGATTAAAGAAAAGTGCTTTTTGCGAAGAACTCGTTCCCCCTCGAACAATTGACCAATTTCGCAAAATATAATCTTGAATAGAAGCGCGTATCCACCACGTTGCATACGTTGAAAAACGCACTTCCCGATCAGGTTCAAAACGTGCAGCTGCCTCTAATAGCCCCACATACCCTTCTTGTACCAAATCCCCCAATGGCATTTTGAAACGTTTAAAGCGGTTAGCAATAGCAATCACTAAACGCATATGAGCTGCTGCAATTTGATGCATGGCATCATCATCACGTTTGTCTTTCCACCGCAGAGCCAAATCATGCTCTTTTTGCCGTTCAAGATAAGGCGCTTGCATAGCAGAACGCATCATATTACGTCCTAAGCTTTTGTCTGCATCGCTATAATTTTTGCTGCTTTTATAAACAGCATTTGAAAGATTACCCATAATAACCCCTTGCGATTAAAATTATCAAAATTGATTTGGCAACGACATCATTGTTCTTTGCTTAAAAAGAACGCAAAAGTTGTTAACTTCTGTACCCACTACTTTAACGTGTATTTTTATAATCGCAATTGTTTTTTTTTACTGTCATGGTAAAAATTCTTGTCATAAGACACAATTTCACCTGCAAAATGCCTTTACAATATGCCTTTTAGCCTATGAAATATTTGAAAAAACTTTCTCTTCACTTTTCATGACAAAACAACAAAAAAAATAAAATGATCATGTAAAACAAAAGCTGTTTTTTAATAACCGGTTCTGTTTCCTTTTAAATTGAAGAATTTATTTATGCTTTCAGCTTTACAATACAACCAATAAGTGTAATTTACAAATATAAAGCATCAAAACTGAATGAAAACTGAATAAAAAAAAGAATCATCCAAGTTTTAAAGACGCAAAAAGAAACAGCAAAAAACGACAAGAGTGATTGAAGCAAACGCAACAAACGTGTTAAAGAAAAAGAAGCATTATGAAATTGTCGCAAAAAGCTTTTGACCAATTTCGCACTGAGAAAGAAAATGATCATGGATAGCAAGATTGTTCAACAGGATGAAATTCTTCAAGATGATATTCTCATTGAAAAACACGGAAGGGGTAAATTTGAAGGTTTTCGTTTTTATGCCAACAAAAACAGTACTGATCAAATAGATGAGAAGCAAATTTCAACAGAGAATGAAAATTTGATTCTTGCTTTTTCCAAACGCGCGACACGTTTTTGTGCTTGTGCAAATGGAGATTTTACCCTCAGTTCTGATGGAATTGTGCGCTGGATTGGTCAACCCGTAGGACAGCTTGTAGCAACAGAAGATTTTTTCAAACCAAAACTGATTGTTTTAGCAGATGAACAACTCACTGGAGAATCCCGCAATAACGTTGTGAAGCGATTAGAACGCTTTGTCACCTTTCATTTTGAAACGACTTTAAAACCCCTGTTTGATTTGCGTAATGCTGATAGTTTAACGGATTCAACAAACAGTCTTGCTTTACAACTTTTTAACTCTTTAGGGATTTTACCACGCCGCGAAGTCTTAGACATTGTCAAAGAACTTGCGCAAGAATCACGTGCCGTGCTTCGGCGTCTAGGCGTACGTTTTGGCGCTTTTCACATCTATGTTGCCGGAATGCTTAAACCTGCTCCGGTTCAAGCCATTACTCTCCTGTGGAATCTTCAAAATGCGGAACAAGATCAAACTGGTGTGGGTGAAATTTTGTCAGCATTATCTGCTGGTCGAACCTCTTTGATTGTTGACCCTACCTATAACCGCCAATTTTATCAATTAGCCGGCTACCGAATCTTAGGACAACGTGCTGTAAGGATTGATATTTTAGAACGTCTCGCCAATCTCATCCGCCCCGCACTTCATTGGAAACAAGGAAATGATCCCAAACCCGATGGCGCCTATGATGGCAAAAGTTTTTTTGTTACACCAACCATGATGTCCATTCTTGGGGCCAATGGAAACGATATGGAAGAAATCCTCAAAGGACTTGGTTACCAATCGTACAGCATAAGCAATACTGTTTTTGAACAAAATCTCCTTGCACACCAAGCCTCTTCCTCTGTCAATGGAACAATGCAAGATGTTCCTGCAGCAGAATGCGTTGGCAGTCAATGGAAAACAATAAGCGATACAGAAACAACACGAGAAGAAAAAAATACCTCATACCCAAATACTTTATCCTCTGGTATTGAAAAATATCCCCATAAAACCAATCATTTACCGGCAGCTGAACCTGTTGGGAATTTTGCCCCCCCCCCTCTCCCTACACAAGAAGATAAAGTTATTTTACTATGGCATTATAGACATCAATTTCACCACCACGCACAAAAAAAACGTGATAAATTAGGAAATAAGTGGCAAAATAAATCGAAGAGCGCTGTAAAAAAAGCGGAACACACAAATGAAAATTCCCCTCAAGAAGCTCCATCACAAACAAAACGCTCTTATAAGTTCCACAAATCCCAAGGCAAACATGCAAATCATAAGCCTTTTCAAAAAGAAAAGCGCCTTAATCCTGATTCACCTTTTGCGAAACTAGCTATACTACGCGATCAACTCACCAATCATAAAAACACGCATACACTTTCCTCTAAAGAGAATTAAAGTAACAAATGGAGTTTGATCTTGACCCACGTAGTAACCGACAACTGCATTCACTGCAAATATACGGATTGCGTTGAAGTCTGCCCTGTTGATTGTTTTTATGAAGGGAAAAACATGCTTGTTATTCACCCCGACGAATGCATCGATTGTGGTGTTTGTGTGCCAGAATGCCCAGCAGAAGCAATTTTACCTGATACAGAACCAGGATTAGAAAAGTGGTTAGAACTTAATCTTCATTATGCAAACAAATGGCCTAATATAACCACCCAAAAAGATCCTCTTCCTCAAGCAAAAGAAATGGATGGCGTTCCAAATAAATTAGAAAAGTATTTTTCAGAAAATCCAGGAAGCGGCGAAGACTAATGATACAGTGCGAACCCTCCTCCTTCAACAATTGACAGACTTCCCTTTTAAAAATAAAAAAATCCTTAAGCGAAATGATTGATTCTTTGGAAGTTTGATGTTAGTGTTATTTTAACATGATCATCTTTCTAAGTATTTTTCTTTGCTTTTTATAGTAAAGCAGTGTATTTTTTTTGGATTTAAAAGTACTCGGCTTTTATGCTCACTTAATTGGTACAATATACTTGGTTAAAGAAAACTCAACCCTCAGGTTTATAACCTGTTTTCCGATACATTTGTTGATCATAAGGGAGTAAACTAAAATATGGCATCCCAACATGGAGCGTCTTCCAAGACCAAAGAATTTGCAACCTCTGAATATATCGTCTACCCTACGCATGGAGTAGGACAAATTATAGCGATTGAAGATCAAGAAGTTGCAGGACATAAACTAAAACTTTTTGTCATTCATTTCGCGAAAGATAAGATGGATGTCAAAGTCCCCATTGCAAAAGCCCTTTCCGTTGGAATGCGTAAATTATCTGCTAGTGACTCTGTCGAACGCGCCTTAAAAGTTTTACGTGGAAAAGCACGCGTTAAACGAACCATGTGGTCACGTCGTGCGCAAGAATATGATGCTAAAATCAACTCCGGAGATCTTATTTGTATCGCCGAAGTGGTCCGTGATCTTTTTCGCTCTAATCTACAGCCTGAACAATCTTACTCTGAGCGCCAACTTTATACAGCTGCTCTTGAAAGAATGGCCCGCGAAATTGCAGTTATTAATAGTCTTTCTGAAACAGAAGCTATCAATCTCATAGAGATGCATCTCTCCAACAAGCCAAAATGCGAATTTAAAACTGAGAGAGAAGAAACAGATGAAAACAGTAAAGCTGTCTACGCTGCATAACACACTCTTTCATCATAATGAGATATTTTGATAAAACCAGCTTTTCGCTGGTTTTATTTTTTAACATCCTCTCTGCCCTTAAGGACAAAGTTTCTTAACCAGCGCCAATCTATAAACAATCTAACTTTTCGACAAATCCCTCCTCCTCATTTTCTTGCTTCATAGATAAAAAATTGATTAATCATCATAATCTAGCATTATTCATATTAAATTAGAATCTTGAATATCGTAAGATTTCTCATTTCAAATTTCTCTCGTGTTGAATCAATCAAAATCACTTGCTTGTCAATCACAAGCGGGGCTGATCTGTGGGTAAAAACTATACAAAAAGAGCGAGACACTGTCTCAAGTGCCAAAGGACATACCAACATTGGAATCTAGCAAAATGTGTAAGACTGCTGGCTTACTTTTTCATTAAGCGTAAAGATCATAGTACCGTTTATACACTGCACCGAGACTTTACCTTTTGCCCTTCTACAAAACCATTAGAACATTCAAAAATGCCATCATAAAATGGATGCAACAAATATTGAAAAATATTCCTTTTAAAAAATGCGTAACGGTACAACATAAGCATATTTTGTCTTGGTCGCTCTATTTTGCATGAGAAGCATTCCCTCATTAAAGAACGCGATAAACAAAAGCATGAAATAAACCATCATCTCCATTCTATAAAAGGCATTCCAAATATTTTTGAAAGCTGTAAAGTTAACTTAAAAAATAACAATACAAACGAGCGTTGGTATTATCCCTTGCAACTTCATATTTTTCCAAAATGAGGTTATATTCTCATTTCAGAGATTACGAGATGTACGCAATATTCTTACCCCAATCGGACATACAAAATCTAAAATGATTCATAGAACTCTTAAAAGTCTGAACCTCTGTTTTAAACAGACCGCTAAAGATTAGATATTGATGAACAGATAACAAAAAAATCACAAACTTAGGTAAGTAACACCCTAAAACCATTTATAAACCAGCTATGAACTGGAGAACCATACCGGCTTTGATAAAATACTTTTCTCAACCCCACATATAACACATCTGGTTTTAAGTTTACTTATTTTACAAGCTGTTCGTAACAAATCCCTTATATTCACAAAAATATGAAAAGAAAGCGTGATATTCACAGAAAAGTCTCATATGTCTTTATCATCAAAAGCACTAAAGAGTATTGAATGTGTACACCTTTTGTCTTGTAACGGTTTTCTCTTTTCTGCTTATAAGAAAACACGCTGGCATCATCATACACTTAACCCCCAATGTTACAACAATCCTTACATTTGAAAATATTCATTATAGACATTTTTTCCTTTCTTATAGAGTTTTTACCCACATGCCAGCCCCACTTGTGAGCGAAAAGCAAGTCATTGTCATTGATTCAAAATGAAAGAATCCTACGATAGACCTTTCATTAAAGGCGTAAAAAAAAACGAATGATCTTTATAAATCAATGTGATGTAAATCTTTATTTTTTTACTGAGAATCACATGTCACAATATAAGCCTATAGACAAACCATTGCCTTAAATATTCTCATAAAAAACACCAGTATGCTTAAAGCCTTACATGGGTCAACCGCCTTAAACGACGATATTTTACGATCTAATAGGATTCCCTCTACAGTAAGCAAAAATTAAGTGCAATACAAAATGATTCCATTACTGACCTTATATCAATACCCCAGCTCTTAACAAAATCATCATAAAAGACACTGACACAAGCAATCCTTTATAACCTCTCAAAAAAACAAAAAAATCATCTCTCACAATAGAATCATTTTTCTATGGCAAAGCCTTATCCCACACATGTTCTCAAGAAAAAGCGAAAAACGCATCTTACCCAATGCATTCACTCATGAATCAAAAGAAGCTTACTACCGGAAAAGAGATAAAACGCTAAAGTTTTAACCACTAAAACGGAACGCCCGCGATACATTCCCATTTTCAAATCAATGTGATGAGAGCGATGCAAAGACACCTCAACATCCATCTTAAAGCGAAAATGCACGCCACAAACGTGCATTCACTCATGAATCAAAAGAAGTTTACTACTGGAAAAGAGATAAAACGCTCAGTCTTTAACCACTAAAACGGAACGCCCGCGATACATTCCCGTTTTCAAATCAATGTGATGAGGACGACGTAATTCACCAGAATTTTTATCTTCAATATAAGTCGGCGCCTTCAGAGCATCAGCCGAACGGCGCATGCCCCTCTTCGCTGGAGAGGTTTTTCGTTTAGGTACAGCCATAAAAAGACACTCCAAATCCATTAAAACAGAAAAAGCAATGTCAAAAATGACAATGCTTCATTTAAAAACACCATAAAATTTTAAGACGTTATACACTGATAAACAAGAAGAGGCAATGTCAAAATGCTCCTCCTCTTACCAAAAATGACCTTCTTTTTATCAAAAATGATGTCAAAATGATCAAATGAATATCCAAAACACCGCAAAATTTGAGAATTTTATACACCAATGAAATCTTTTTTATAAGACCTTCATTCAATTTTTATTTGGCTTAAAAAGGGATTTGCACATACAATAGAGATATGGATAAAAAGAGAAGTTGATTTTTAATAAAAAACGACGCCAATTTATGAAAACAAGAAAAAGCGACAACCTTTCTTTTAAAACTTCATAATTTCATTTTTGTAAAAACAAAGGAAGCAAGAATGCACGAATTTACCACCCTTCTTGCAAAACATGGATACACCGTTGAAAAGCGGCTTGATACCCTATTAAGTGATCAAATCCAAAATGGTGAAATTTCACGCCCTAAAAACTTAATCAAAGCCATGCGCTATGGTGTGCTGAACGGTGGAAAACGCCTGCGTCCTTTTCTTGTGATTCAAAGTGCTGCACTTTTTGATGTTCCTGTAGAACATTCTCTTGATGTTGCATGTGCCTTAGAATGTATCCATTGTTATTCGCTCATTCATGATGATCTTCCCGCTATGGATAACGATATACTCCGGCGTGGAAAACCCACCGTCCATATAGCATTTGATGAAGCAACAGCAATTCTAGCAGGCAATGCCCTCTTAACATTTGCCTTTGAAATCATTGCCCATAAAGCCAGTACTCTATCGACAGACATTAGAATAAAGCTGATCACGTCTCTTGCACAATCGGCAGGACTTGGCGGTATGTTAGGTGGACAAATGCTGGACCTCGAAGCTGAAAAAAGACCGCAAGAAAGTACTGACATCACCACTCTACAACGCATGAAAACAGCAGCCCTGATAAGCTTTGCTTGCCAAGCAGGCGCCATCATTGGCAATGCGTCCAAAGAATTAACCGAAAAGCTTACTGATTTTGGTACCTATCTTGGTTTAGCCTTTCAATTAACCGATGACCTTCTTGATGTCACCGCCAACACGCAAACCCTAGGAAAAACGGCTGGGAAAGATGAAACGGCACAAAAAGCAACTTTTGTTCATCTTTACGGCATTGAAGAAACCCAAAAAAAGCGAGATACACTCATCAGTAAAGCAGAAGCATTCTTACATCCTTTTGGCGCTAAAGCACTCCCCCTCCAACAAGCAGCACACTTTAGTGCACTACGCAAAAATTAAACTTCATCCACGCTATTGCACGTAGTGTAAATCGTCATCTTTGTTAAATGCATAATAGACTTTTCAAAGAAACGTTACCATTAATCTCCATTATAGTCCTTATCATGAAATGGATGCGACAAATCTTGAGAGGAATTTCATTAAAACAAGCCGCGTGAATTTATAACACAAGTGTATTCTGGGTATCCTATTTTGCATGAAAAGTGCCTTCCATTAAAGAATGAAAGAAAATAGGAAAACTGCTCCATTACCATTCCTTAATAAGCATATAATCCAGCACAATCATTTTCTTTATCAGCGTCCAATCTTGTCAGCAACTCTTGACACAATATTCATGAGAAGCATTTTTATTTCCTTTTTAATGATTGTTATGCCATGCCCACTTATAACGTATAAGCAGATGACTTTGATTGCTTCAACATACATAGATTTTAAATAAGAATAACTGACACTATTCAGCTTTCTCATTCAACATGCAAAACAACGATGCGCCTTAATAAATAAAAGCCTTGCTCCACTATGAAACCCTATAAAACACGTATCGTAATAAGTTAATATTCTCACTGAACTTTTTTGAGAGTTCCTTCTAAAAAAAATACCGTCAACAAGTAAATCAATAAATAAATAGCAAAAATATAAACGAGTGAGAAAAAGCCAAATATATTGACCATATACGCACTCATGTAAAAAAATACCAATAAGCTAAATCTCCCAACGGTTGACAAAAAAGATTCATATGTAGCCCTGAAATGATCACTAATACTATCGTGCAAAATAACTTCTACACGAAGATATGTATACTTAATTAAGTAAAAAATCATACAGACTAAAATAACAGCAATTTCTTTTCTTGGCTCAAAGAAAACCATTGTAAAAATCAGTGAAGCCGAAAGAAACAGTAGTAAAATAAAATTCACTCTTTCACTTAGTTTTGTAAAGAGAAAACTAGCCAAGAGCTGAGAGAGCAATATCAGTGAAAATGTCACACCAAGATCAAAATAAGTGACATTAATATTATGATCTTTAAATATCCACTGCCAATACTGCGAGAATATATTGAAAAAGATCAGTGAAAAATAAAAGCATAAAGAGATATAAGGAACTTTAATAAAAATAGACAACATCTCTTTAGCATCATAAATGAGAGAATTCGCTTTATTTGGTTGTTTTTCTCCTTTCAGGTCATCAAGAAAAAACAAACCAAATAGTGTTGTCATCAACATTAAAAACGCCGCGATATACCATATATATTGGCTAGAATAATCAGCAAAATATGCGCCGATTAAACTGAATATAAACATGCCGATGTAATTATATTGAGAGCTAGAACCAAGCACTTTTTTAGTCGATGTCAATTTTGCTTTTGCATATTGAACAAGTAAAGCATTATAGGCGCCAGCAATCAATGTCAGCGATAAGGCATTAAAAGATTCTGCCAAAAGAAAACCATAAAAGCTTGTAGAAAATCCCATGAGACATAGCCATGTAGCAGCAAAAGCCGCTGCCAAAACGATAGATATTTTATAACTTTTTCTATCGGCAAAATATCCCAGAGGAATATCTGTAACCATCATAATAAAAGCCTGAAACGACTTAATGATCCCGATATCAATAAGAGTTAGCCCTTTTTCAAGCATATAAAATACAATAAAGGCACCTGTTAAAATTCTTATACCGTTAAATAAAAATCCAAACGCTAATATATTTGTCATCTATTCCCCAATAACACCACGAAAGGTGTCAATACATCCTTTTATATAAAGATAAAAGCTTAAATTTTATAACAAATATGGCAATAGCCGCTATATAGAACTCCAATCCTATCAATTTGATATTCTGAAAATTGCTGGAAATAATGTCACGTTTAGTTTTCTATTGGATCTGTTTGAAGACAGTATTATCAAAGAGAAATACTTGAAAACAATGAAGAAGCGCCTCAATTTATGAACGATCATCTTGTTCTCAACATGCAACCACAATGAGGACTGAATATTGATTTACAAGCAAAAACACAGCCTTTAATGAAGAAAAAATGCACTCCAAGAATTTATTTCAACCCTGTCCAAAGCGTGTATGAATATAATCACTCAAAAGCGCTTCAAATTCTTCAGCAATGTGATCACCCCGCAAAGTTTTTACCTTTTGTCCCTCAATAAAAACAGGTGCCGCAGGACTTTCCCCCACTCCAGGCAAAGAGATTCCAATATCTGCATGTTTTGACTCCCCCGGTCCATTGACGATACATCCCATCACGGCAACCTTCAAACTTTCAACGCCAGGGTATTTTTCACGCCAAACAGGCATATTTTTGTATAAATCTGCTTCAATTTTTTGCGCCAATTGTTGAAAGACCGTTGAGGTTGTGCGCCCACAACCAGGACAAGCCGCAACCACAGGCAAAAATTGCCGAAAACCCATTACTTGCAAAAGTTCTTGCCCCACCTTTACTTCTCGTGTCCGATCACCACCAGGTTTTGGTGTTAAGGAAATTCGTATTGTATCGCCAATCCCTTGTTGTAATAAAATGCCCAAAGCCACCGAAGAAGCAACAACGCCCTTTGTTCCCATCCCAGCTTCCGTTAATCCCAAATGAAGAGCATAATCACAACGCGCCGCCAAGGTGGTATAAACAGCAATAAGATCTTGGACATCACTCACTTTAGCAGAGAGAATAATTTTATCACGTCCCAACCCCATCTCTTCAGCGCAAAGAGCCGATTGCAGAGCAGACTGCACAACAGTTTCCCGCATCACTTCAGCAACCGATAAAGGATTTTCTTGCTGTGCATTTTCATTCATAAGCCGTGTTAACAATGCATTATCAAGAGAGCCCCAATTCACGCCAATGCGAATAGGTTTATGATACCGACAAGCAATCTCTATAATTTCTGCAAATTGACGATCTTTTTTTGCGCCAAAACCAACATTTCCAGGATTGATGCGATATTTTGCAAGCGCCTCAGCACACGCAGGATGATCAGATAAAAGCTTATGTCCAATATAATGAAAATCCCCAACCAAGGGTACAAAAAATCCTAACCTCTCCAATCGCTCCCGTATTTTTGGTACAGCTGCCGCCGCTTCATCACGATCAACAGTAATCCGAACCAATTGTGAACCAGCTTGCCAAAGAGCAGCCACTTGAGCAACAGTTGCATCAACATCAGCTGTATCCGTATTGGTCATTGACTGTACAACTATCGGGCTCTGCCCCCCAATGATCACATCACCAACAGCAACACCAACAGATCGACGACGCTCAAGTGGTTTAGATAAAAAATAGGTCGTACTCATCAAGTCCTCAAATTTTTAAAACCTGCGCTATCAATCATCATTTACATTGACTTCCTCCACGCTTCAAAGGACGAAAATTACACCGCCCCCCAATCTTAACAGATTACTCTCAAAAGGTTCCACCTACTAACCACTGATGCAATTCAACTCATAGGTGCGATTCATCCTATAGACGCACCGGATAAGTTCTACTACTTCTGTTCAAGTTTATACTTCTACACTTGGTTGATTCAAAAAGAAACTGAAACCAAACAGAGACAATACTGTATTTTTAAGTTGCATGCCTATACCGCACATCCACGTCATCGCAAAACAGTGCTTTACAACACAACAGATAACACCTATCAAAGCGCAATTTTTAAAAATGCATGAAAGACACCGCCCAATTAATCCAACACATTGATTTATAATAATCAATTTTTTACAAATTTGAATGGCAACCCCAAATATCGTAAGATTTTCTCATTTTAAATCTTCTTAATTGAATCAATACCACTCCCTAAAGCCACAAAAGAACAAGTAGATAAAAATTCCTTATAAACTATTTCAAGTGCCAAAAGCTATCCCAACACTTTAAACAAACAAAAAAATGAAGACACCGACTTACATCTTTATGAAATAAAGATGATAGAATGAATTTTACACCATTTTGTAAAAATTTTTACCTTAAATCCTTAACAAACACCATCACGAAATGAACTCGAGCACATTAAGAAATGCCTCATTAAAACCAAACTCTTAATTCTCATCTCACCCACGCGCGGCATTATCAATGCAACCTTTCAATTTTCAAGCCGTTATAGCAAAACCCCAAACACAATTCCAACTGTCACACAACAATTTAACACATGAAGGAGTCAATAAATGTGTCTATTTTCACCCCATAGAAAAAATGCTAAAATTAAAAAACGTATAGCACAATTAAAAAGAGAGCTGGTCCCCGTAAATCATTGGAGTTCTCAAAATGATAACTTTGAAAACATTTCTGAGCTGTTTAACACATGGAAACAAAAAGGCCGTCACGCGCTTTATCACCTCAACGAACATGCTGCAGAATTAAAGAAAAAAGCGAAAGAAAATCCTAAAAAAACCCTCGCACTAACAGCAGGAGTCGTTTTAGTAAGCTTCTTGCTGATCCGTAAAAATTAACAACACAACCAACAACCTTCCCTTTTAATGCCCGACTCAAAGCGGGCATTTTTTATAGTTTACAAAATATAAACTTTACATCTTTCCCCCTAACTTTACGCTTTCCTCCAAAAGATAAGTTTTCCATCCATTCCACCAATCTATTATCCAATTTTCTATCTGGCAGTCTCCTTACCCCTATCCTCAAAACACGCGGTAGCACCACATCTCAAAGGACAGTGTTGTGAGAAACTATAAGAAAAGTTTTCAACATTGCATCTATCCCCCCTACTGAGTTATTTCAAAAGAAATGGAAGTCAGTAAAGATGCATGCGCTTTAATATTTTAAGGAACATTATTTTACATCATGATATAGAAGATTAAGGAGCCTAAGAGCTTTAAAAGATGTATTATAAAAAACCAAACGAAATCTTCCAATGTGAATACCCATTTGCTATAAGTAAATGACACAAGAATTAAACTGAAAAAACCCAAAATTTATCCTCCAGAATCGACCCGCTGCGAAGTATCCACATACGTAACCACAGACATCCCAGGAATGAGCTTTTCAATCCCCTCCTGCCCAGGATCTAAAGAAATCCGTACTGAAATACGTTGCGCAATTTTGATAAAATTACCAATTGTCGTATCTGTTTTTAACAATGAAAACTCTGAACCTGTCGCCGGAGCAAAACGAACCACACGCCCCGTTAACTTTTTGTTGTTCAATGCATCAACAGAAAAAACAACCGGTTGTCCCACACGCATCTGAGAAAGTTGCGTTTCCTTATAATTAGCAATAATCCAAATATCATCAGAAATAACAGAAACCAATTGCGTACCCGGCATAACATATTGCCCTACCTTAGCGCCAACCAATCCAATATAGCCTGTTCTAGGAGATAAAATCTTCGTATGATCAAGATTAAGTTTTGCCAACTCAACACTCACCTTTGCTCCCGAAACTTCTGACTGTAAACTTTGCCGTTCAAGATTTAATTGTTTTTGCAATTGTCGTTTTGTTTCTAGGGCTGCCAAGAGTTGTGAAAGAGGGCGAGAAACAGAAATTGCAGCATCACCAAAGCCTAACTTTTTACTATCAGGAACAACATTAGAGAATGCTCGTGAACGCGTTAATTCTGCTTCTGCAGCATTAACTTCTCCCTGTAAAATCTGAGCTTGCAATTCAATACTTGCCAGTTTTGCATTTTTTGAATCGAGAACAGCCTGTGCCCGTGCAAGCTGCTGACGAAGAAGAGAATCATCAAGCTCAAAGAGCAGCATTCCTTTTTCAACACGTTGATAATCTTGCACATAAATCCGTGCAATCACCCCAGAGATCTGTGAACTAACCAGAGTAACATTGCCCTTAATGGAAGCATTATCCGTTATTTGAATGTTACTCACAAAAGGAGGAAGTCTCCAAGCCCACAAAATCAGCAAAACACCCGTAACACCTGACAAGAATGCAACAATCGTAGCTTTTGACCGTAATGCTTTTATCATTTTTTGCACCCCTCTTCTATGGGCATCATTCTACTTTTCTAACGCCTGCAAAGAGCATGACTTAACAACCATTGTGACAAGAAAAATAATGAATACAATCATTGAAATATAAAAATAAAGCCGAAAAACGTCATCATAAGCAAAAATATTTGCTATTAACTTAAATTTTTCTATCAACATAGAAGTACCCTGTTCACTGCTCAAGCCATGGGGAACAGAAGCACCATAAGAAGGCGAAAACAAAGTATTCATCTCACCAGAAATAAGCGGATCAGTCACAACAATATTTTGTGTTAAGGACTCAAAGTTTTTATGGGCAAAATAAAACTGTAGGCTGCCAAAAAAAGCCGATCCCATCAATCCCCCTGTCACTTGTGTTAGCAAAAAAACCGCAATAAAACTCAAAACATAACGCGGTCCTCGCTCACCAGCAATCACAAACCCTTTGAAAAGAGCAGGAGGCAAAAAAAGTGCATAACTAAAACTCACCAACCCTTGGCTCAACATCATATCTTTCGGACGTGTTAAATAGTTTACACGACTGTCTAAATAAGCTCCCAGCGCCAAACAACCTAAAGATAACAAATAAAAATAATCTTCACGCCCCGCCCGTAAAAAAAAGACACAAACAGCCCCCCCTAACAGAGTACCCAATGTCACCGCAAGATACATGGGCGCCATCTCACGATTAAGCAAACCAAAAAGATTAAAAAAACCTACGGGCAAATTTGACCGTTCCAACAAAAAAACATGAAAGATCAATAAAATAAAAACAGATTGAACCATTTCTTTACTGAAAATCCAACGTAAATCAATCAGCGGTTTTTCTCTATTAAGCTCAATAATAATAGCAATAGCCAACGAGAAAATAGCAAGTGCAAGCCCCCAACCAATCCATGGCGCTTCATACCACCAATACAATATGCCAACAGACATAATCACGGCATTTAATCCAAGACCAAGAGCAATCAAACCATAACTTATCCAATCTAACTTTTGAATAACCTTACTGCGGACAACAGGCGTTAAAGGCAAAGTATAGATACAGACCAAGCTGATGAGAACCAACCCCATTTCCAAAGCGGAAAGACTAGAAAAACCACCATTTTCCAGCAAATCAGGAGAAATCAAACGCGATAAAGGTGCCGCTAAAGCCGCATTCATATAATTCAAACTAAGACCAACAGTAAACTTCTTTGCTGGAGCAAAAGCCTCCATCATATAAAGCAGCGCAAGTGAAGCCAAAGGAGCAGCAGCAATCCCAGCAAAAAAGCGAATAATCAATGCAGAACGCAAATCCGTAACAAAGAGTTGCAACACGCAAACCAAAACGAAACCAAGGATTGATAATTCAGCAAAAGCACGCAACCCAAATTGATAGCGGATTTTGATCAACATAATCGCTACACTCACATTTGGCGCCATATAGGCCGCTACCAACCATGTTGTCTCGGTCAAAGTTGCGTGAAAATCACCCGTAAGATGGACAATGTTAGACTGAACAATATTAGCCCCTAAACCATAAGCCCATTGCAAAATAAGAGAAGCAAAAATATAAACAAAACATTTCGGCAAAGGTCCTGCAAAAACACGACCAGGACGAGGAAAAGGTTTTCCGCCCCTTTTAGCAAACACAACCGTACTCTTTTTTCCGCTCATGTCACCTTTTTCCTGTATACGCTGCTACGCTTCTATCAACACAGCACCATCAGCTGACAATTGCTGGAAAAAAGCCTCTATTTTGTGATTATCCTCATCTCTTGTCCCTCCTTCTAATGTCGCTTGAACCTGCAAAATCCGCTGTTCCAATACATCAAAAGAAAGATGCTCTACAGCCACAACGTGCTCTACCAATAAAGAGCAGCCCGAAAAGGTGATATTTGCAACGCCCCCACATACAGCAAACAATTTTTCACCCAAAGAGGTGCGAACACGCACACTACCCAACACAATGCTTGCTACCAATGGCGCATGATGCGCCATAACTGTCAAATAACCTGAAGCTGAAGGAAGAACAACAGACACTACCTGCTCTGAAAACACAATTTTTTCAGGCGATACAAGCTCAAATAAAAAATGCTCTTCTCTATTGTTTTCCACAAAAGTCTCCACAATACCCGATATAAGGACTCTCTGTTTTCTTCAACGACTTGTCCTTTTTAACGAAAAATATTCATGACAGTTTTCTCTTGAACAAGAAGCTTCTTATTAAGACGCCTCTGCCATGAGACGCTTTCCTTTTTCAAGTGCTTCATCAATCGAACCAACCATATAAAAAGCAGCTTCTGGCAAATCATCATAATCGCCAGCACAAAGACCTTTAAAGCCTTTGATTGTCTCTTCTAAAGGAACGAGTTTCCCTGGCGAACCAGTAAAGGCTTCCGCAACATGGAAAGGTTGCGAAAGGAAACGTTCAATTTTACGCGCCCGTCCCACCAGCAATTTGTCATCTTCAGAAAGTTCATCCATTCCAAGAATAGCAATAATATCCTGAAGCGCTCTATAACGTTGTAAAATGGTTTGCACTTGACAAGCAACAGTGTAATGCTCTTCTCCTACAATCAATGGATCCAACATACGCGAGAAGGAGTCAAGCGGATCAACCGCCGGATAAATTCCCTTTTCCGCAATAGAGCGCGAAAGAACAGTTGTTGCATCCAAATGAGCAAAAGACGTTGCCGGCGCTGGATCCGTCAAGTCATCGGCAGGAACATAAATTGCCTGAACGGAAGTAATAGAGCCTGTTTTTGTACTGGTAATACGTTCTTGCAAAGCCCCCATATCCGTTGCCAAGGTAGGCTGATACCCCACAGCAGAAGGGATACGCCCTAAAAGCGCTGACACTTCAGCACCAGCTTGCGTGAAACGGAAAATATTATCTACAAAGAAGAGAACATCTTGTCCTTCATCACGGAAACTTTCTGCAATTGTCAATCCTGAGAGAGCCACACGCGCACGCGCTCCTGGTGGTTCATTCATTTGCCCGTAAACAAGGGCACACTTCGACCCTTCCGTTGAACCATTATTCTCTTTTGGATTCACATTCACGCGGCTTTCAATCATTTCATAATAAAGATCATTTCCTTCCCGTGTACGTTCTCCCACACCAGCAAATACAGAATAGCCACCATGAGCCTTTGCAATATTGTTTATAAGCTCCATAATAAGAACGGTTTTTCCAACACCAGCGCCACCAAACAAGCCAATTTTACCTCCTTTAGAATAAGGAGCTAACAAATCCACAACTTTAATACCGGTGACGAGAATTTCTGAAATGGTTGATTGCTCAACATATGCAGGTGCATCTTGGTGAATAGAACGCGTTTTGGTTGCAGGAATTGGTCCCACATTATCCACCGGCTCTCCAATCACATTCATAATACGTCCCAATGTTGCTTCTCCTACAGGAACGCTAATTTGCGTACCTGTATCCACAACCTTTTGGCCCCGCATCAAACCATCAGTAGTATCCATAGCAATCGTACGCACGGTATTTTCACCCAAATGCTGCGCAACTTCTAATACCAAGCGATTGCCCAAATTCTCTGTTTCCAAAGCGTTAAGAATATTTGGCAGTTCACCTTCAAATTGCACATCAACGACAGCACCAATAACCTGCTTGATCTCACCAACAGCGGCTTGTGCACGCTCTTCTTTTTTTGCGGATGCATCTTTTTTTACAGGTGTATCTTTAGCTGCACTACGCGCAGACGCAGAGGAAGCCTTTACATCCACTGAAGCCGTTACATCCACTTGAGACTTCGAAGCGGCTTTTTTCACGCCGGAACGAACAGCTGGTTTCTTTTTTTCACCTTTTTCTGTTCCTTTGCTTGAGGTTACTGCTTTTACCATCAATCCTTACCTTTTCCATTTAAAGCGCTTCAGCGCCCGCAATAATTTCGATCAATTCTGTCGTAATCTGTGCCTGACGTTGACGATTATAAGCTACCGTCAATTTATTAATCATTTCACCTGCATTGCGCGATGCATTGTCCATAGCTGTCATCTTGGCACCCATCTCACCAGCAATATTTTCTAGCAAAGCCCGAAAGATTTGCACCGAAAGATTGCGTGGCACAAGCGCCTCTAAAAGAGAAGCCGCATCAGGTTCATACTCATAGACAATTGATTGTGAACCTTTACTATGATCTGTTTGCTCCTCAACATCTATTGCCTCAACAGCTGCTTTTGGAGCAATCATCGGAATCAAGCCAAAAGCTGTTGGACGCTGATTAATCACAGAAATAAATTCAGAATAAAACAGCGTACAGACATCGAAAGCGCCTTCATTGAATAAATCAACAATCCGTTGACTAATCATCACCGCCTCTGCAAAACCAATGCGCTTTACAGCATGCAAATCGATATGATCAATTATCAAACCTTTGTAATCACGCGATAAAATATCCGCACCTTTTTTGCCCACAGTGATAATTTTCACTATTTTACCAGATGCCAACAATGCCTTAATCTGTTCACGTGCACGACGAGCAATTTGCACATTAAAAGCACCACACAAACCGCGCTCAGCAGTACACACCACCAAGAGATGCACATCATCTCGCCCCGTACCACGCATAAGAGCAGGCGCATCAACACCATCTACATCAGCAGCAAGACTGGTCAAAATATCAGCCATCTTCTTCGCATAAGGACGCGCAGACTGCGCTGCCTCTTGAGCACGATGCAACCTTGCCGCTGCAACCATCTGCATAGCTTTGGTGATCTTTTGTGTTGCTTTAACCGAAGCGATACGGTCTCTAAGATCTTTTAGTGAAGCCATTCAAGCATTCCATCAATTCATCACGAGAAATTTTTCGCATAAGTATTAAGAACAGTTATCAACTTATCTTTCAGCTCGTCTGTTATTTGCTTTTGCTCAGCAATTGCCTTTAAGAGATCTTGATAATCACTACGCAAAAGCACCAAAAGTCCCTGCTCAAACCGCGCAACATCAGAAACCGCCAAAGCATCAAGATAGCCATTCACACCGGCGAAAATAACCACCACTTGTTCTTCCGTTTTAAGTGGAGAAAATTGCGGCTGTTTCAAAAGCTCAGTCAAACGTGCACCCCGATTCAATAGACGCTGAGTTGACGCATCCAAATCAGAGCCAAACTGCGCAAAAGCTGCCATTTCACGATATTGTGCCAATTCACCTTTAATCGAGCCAGCAACTTGCTTCATCGCCTTAATTTGTGCAGCAGAACCAACACGCGACACAGAAAGACCAACATTTACAGCAGGACGAATTCCTTGATAAAACAAATTAGTCTCTAGAAAAATTTGCCCATCAGTAATCGAAATCACATTTGTAGGAATATAGGCAGAAACATCATTTGCTTGCGTTTCAATAACCGGCAAAGCTGTCAACGACCCAGATCCATTTTCCGCATTCAACTTCGCAGCCCGCTCTAAAAGACGCGAATGCAGATAGAAAACGTCCCCCGGATAAGCTTCACGACCTGGAGGACGACGCAATAAAAGAGACATTTGACGATACGCCACCGCCTGTTTTGACAAATCATCATAACCGATCAAAGCATGTTGCCCATTATCACGGAAATACTCACCCATAGCACATCCAGAAAGAGGTGCAATAAATTGCAGTGGTGCTGGATCAGAAGCGGTCGCTGCAACAATAATAGAATATTCCAACGCTCCACGTTCTTCTAAAACTTTAACGAATTGTGCCACCGTCGAACGTTTTTGACCGATAGCCACATAAATACAATAAACTTTGTCTTGCTCTCGTCCAGCCCCTTTTTCATGAAAAGGTTTTTGGTTTAAAAATGTATCGAGCAAAATCGCTGTTTTTCCTGTTTGGCGATCACCAATCACCAATTCACGCTGCCCCCGTCCGATAGGGATAAGTGCGTCAATCGCTTTCAATCCGGTCGACATCGGTTCATGGACAGACTGACGCGGAATAATTCCAGGAGCCTTAACATCAACACGACGACGCTCTGTTGCTTTAATGGGACCCTTACCATCGATAGGGTTTCCCAACGCATCAACCACACGCCCCAGCAAAGCGGGCCCCACAGGAACATCGACGATAGTGCCCAATCGCTTTACACAATCACCTTCACGAATATCACGATCTGAGCCAAAAATGACCACACCAACATTATCAACTTCCAAATTGAGGGCCATACCGCGCACACCGTTTGGAAAGGCGACCATTTCCCCTGCTTGGACATTATCCAAACCATAAACGCGAGCGATACCATCCCCTACAGAGAGAACCCAACCAATTTCTGAAACCTCAGCCTTTTGGTCAAAGTTTTTGATTTGCTCTTTTAGAATTTTTGAAATTTCAGATGGTCTAATATCCATCAGCTGACCTCTTTTTTCAATGCAAGCTTAAGCGAAGACAATTTTGTGAGAAGAGACGTATCAATTTGAGACGATCCCACACGAACGATTAATCCACCAAGAATTGTTGGATTCACAATGCTGTGTAGCAAAACTTTTCCTCCAACGACACCTTCCAAAGCCTCACACAACTCTTGTCTTTGTTGAGAACTTAAGGGGCGCGCAGAAATAATTTGCGCAGTAACCTGCCTACGAGCGCGCGCAACGCAACGCTGAAAAGCATGTAAAATACCAAATACGGCACTAAGCCTACGATTTGTTGCAATAACGCGTAAAAAATTACCAATAACCTGCCCTGCGTTTTTATCAGCAAATTTGATGTTTGCACAAACAGATTGCATCACCTTAATTTGCTCTTTAACTGAAAAGAATGGACTAAGCACAAAGCGTTTTAAATCTTTATTTTGCTCCAAAACAAGCAAAAGATCTTCCACTGCCTTTTCAACCTTTTCAACGTTTCCAGCTTCTTGAACGCAATCAAAAAGCGCTTGCGCATAGCGTTGATCTACCAACGGCAGCGGTATGAGAGAAAATGAATCCGACACGAAATACCGCCTCTTTCCCTTGAGCGACTCTCTGATAGTTATCAGATGAAATGAAACAGACATTCTCAATCTTAAGAATCTTCTTCTTAAAACCTAGAACAAAAACCTCTTGGTTTCTAGCATAGACATAGCCGACTCGCAACACCACAAATCGCTGCTTTTTAAAAATTTTAATAAAATATTCAAAATATTTTTGAAAAGAATTTTTTTTAGATATACAAGATGGCAACACAGTTTTTTTATGCCTCTTTTTGACATTCTCTGAGCGATTTTTTCACTCTCTTTGATTTTGCTTCAAATGCTCTTGCCACCATAACAAAATACTCCCTTTATCACCACAAGACCTTTAACGAGATGCGAATGCGACTGAAAAAGTCTATTATTGCAAACTGATAAGAAAAAAAGTAATGAATATCCTCCTAAAAATTAAAGAAAAAATTGATCTTTTTTCTTCAAATACCCACTCCTTTTAAAAAAATTCACCAAGTATATTTTCTTGTAAACACACTCTTTAAGTATACAACATATTGATTTATAATGATAATATATCATTTTTCATACCAGATGAGCCCCAAACATCGAAAGATTCTCTTATTTCAAATCTTTTTATCAAAATCACTCCCTTGCTCCATCACAAACAAAAAAGAAAATGATTAAAGAAAAAAACACCTCGTATAAACGCTCTCAAGTACCAAGAGCTTTCATAATCCTAAAAGCTGAATAATAAATGGCGCCATTTTATACCTTTATGAAATAAAAATGGGAAACCTTAACGCGGTGTTTTCATTCATAAAAGCTTTTACATTCTACACTCGAGAAACATCGTAAAATGAATTCGAGCATGCTGAAAAACATTTGTTTAAACAAGCATATGAATACAGTAATACAATAGATGTTCTGTAATATTCCGTTTTGGACGTTCTGCTTTACATGAAAAATGTGCCCCCATTAGAGAACGAAAGTAACAAAAGCATGAAACAATGGAGAATCTCTATTTCACGACAGCACCCATAAATGCTATAATGATAACTCCATTGAGCAACCTCATCTTCACACTTATGAAAGAACAAGCTGGCACCATCACATACTTTGCCATCTCCCAATTTTACGACAGCCCTTAACACTTGAGATGATGAGGTATTTTAGTCCTTTCTTATATAGTTTCACTCGACACAGGCTCCCCCCATCTGTAACATGCAAACGAATGGTTTTGATTGATCAATATAAACAGATTTGAAATAAGAGAATCCTAAAATAGTTGAGCTTCTAAAGCGAATAACGGCATATTATCACTATAAATCAATATGTTATTATTTATAAAATTATAATTATGGGCGCTTTTGAAAATTCTAGAGCCATAAATAAGGACGACAACGATAAATGCTCATTTTAACCTTTACGCTCCCAAATGAGTCTGTGTGCTCGTCAAAGATAAATAAAATAGATATATGCAATACTCTCGCCCTAATCTAACATACAAAAGCAAGTACGACTCGTACAGCGCTGATACATCTTATGAACGCTGCTGCATAAGGTTTTAAGGTCAAATAATATCAAAAACACGACCTTCATTAAGCCCACGTAGCTTCACTTTATACGGCACTATATTATATGGCACTATATTGCACTGATTTTAGAAAAAGCATAGATAAATATCAATTTGAACCCGTATAAAATTGGATATTTTGGGTGTACAGCTAAGCATTTTCAGACCCTATAATCCGCCCTTATAAAAAGAATCCGCCTATCAAAAGGGTACTGTCCCTAAAACAAAAAAGGAGTAAAAGCCGAAATGATAGTGTCCTCGAATAATAGAGACGCTTCTGCTGGTTCCATAACAAAGATATTTTTTCCCGTAGCTCTGCTTAATGCAATGCACATGTATCATATTCTGCTGCTAGGATGCTTATTCTGAAATATATAATATTAAAGTAAAGCATCTTAAGCAAAGAGACCTTCACTTTATGCGATACTGGTTTTAGAAAAAACTTTGCGGATCAATATCAATTTGAACCCGAACAGAACTGGGCATTTTGGGTGTACCACTAAGCATTGCACGTATAAACCCTTGTATATCAAAGGAGCGCTGTCCTTGCAGCAAAAGCCGAAAACGATAACGCCCCCGAACCAAAGCCAAAGGCGCTTCTGCTGGTCCCATAACCGAGATATTTTTTTCCCGTGGCGCTGCTTGACGCAATGCGCGCGCATAATGTTCTGCTGCTTGGCGCTGTTGTGCAGACACAATCAAAGAGGCAAGCCGCCCATAGGGAGGCAAATGATAATGCTGACGCGCTGTAATCTCACGTGTATAAAAATCTTCTGGCTGACATGAAAGTAGGGCTTTGATGACAGGATGATCTGGTTGATAAGTTTGCAATAATCCTAAGCTTTCCAATCCCACACGCCCTGCTCTTCCGGTAACTTGGGAAAGCAGCTGGTAGGTACGTTCACTTGCGCGTAAATCGCCATTGGCAAGACCAAGATCAGCATCAATAACGCCAACCAGAGAGAGCTTGGGAAAATGATGTCCTTTAGCGACCAACTGTGTTCCAATAATAATGTCCACATCGCCATTTGCAATGGCTTGTAATTCGCTTCGCAATTGCCCAATCCCTCCTTTGAGATCTGTTGAAAGAATCAATGATCGCGCTTGAGGAAAAAGCATTTGTGTTTCTTCTGCAATTCTTTCCACACCCGGTCCACAAGCCACGAGATGATCTAATGTCCCACATTCAGGACAGGCTTGAGGAAGTGGTTCATGATACCCACAATGATGACATTTCAATTGCCCTTGCGCACGATGTTCTACCAACCAACTTGAACAATCAGTACAATGAAAACGATGTCCGCAAATTCGGCATAAAGTTAAAGGTGCATAACCACGACGATTAAGAAAAAGAAGAGCTTGTTCGCCCTTATCAAGCGTTTGTTTTAAAGCCCTTTCAAGAGCAAAGGAAATAAAGCGCCCCTTTTGCACCCCTCCTTGGCGCATATCAACCACCCGCAACTGTGGAAGTGCTACTTCTTTAAAACGGGAAGGTAAATGCACCTTTTTATAACGCCCTTTTAAAACATTAGCTTGGCTTTCAATCGACGGTGTTGCTGAAGATAAAATAACAGGAAAATGCTCAAAAGAGCCCCGAGCAACAGCCATATCACGCGCATGGTAAAAAATGCGCTCTTCTTGTTTATAAGCGCTATCATGTTCTTCATCAACAACAATCAAGCCAAGCTCATGAAAGGGAAGAAAAAGCGCTGAACGAGCCCCCGCAACAACACGCACCCGCCCTTCTGCAACTTGCCGCCAGACACGTTCTCTACGACGTGGCGTCAAATCAGAATGCCATTCTGCTGCTGCAGCTCCAAAGCGTGCATAAAAACGATCTAAAAACTGCTGTGTTAAAGCAATTTCCGGCAATAAAATTAAAACCTGCTTGCCCCCTTTGAAGGCTTGAGCAACCGCTTCAAAATAAACCTCTGTCTTTCCTGATCCCGTAACACCATCAAGCAAAAAAACTTGAAACTGAGAAGATAAAACACCTTCCCGCAACATTGTTGCTGCTTCATTTTGCGCTCCCTGCAACTGAGGAGGACAAAAGTCAGGATCAGGCATTGCCACAAGATCAGGAGCAGGAACTATAATATCTTCAAAAACCCCTAGCGCTTTTAAACCTTCAACAACAGAAACCGAAGTTCCAGCCGCATGCGCAAGACCAGAACGTGTCCATATCTTCTCATTACGCACCAATTCCAAAACCCGTAATCGCGCTGGTGTGAGACGTTCTACATTTCCACCACAATATCGCAAACCCAGCATCTGCGCTTCCGGCTCTAAAGCAGCCGGTACAGACAAAACCAATCGCGCCACAAGACCAAAAGGCGCCATTGTATAGCGACTAACAAAACGCAAAAATGTGATCATTTCTGCCTTTAAGGGGGGACAATCAAAAACATGAAGCAAAGAGCGTAATTTTTCACGCGCCACCGAACCAGACCTTTGCCCATCGGCTGCCTTCTCTCCAACATCCACAACAAAACCGCAAAGCTCACGCCCCATCACCGGAACCCGAACAAAGGAACCAACATTCACCTCCATAGAAGATGGAACTTTATAACTATAAGCGTGAGCAACAGGAAGAGGAACCAATACGGATACAATCTTTTCCTCTATCATGTTTGAATTCATCTTTTAAACCAATCTACGACCTCTTAAACACCAACAGGTCTAAACCTTATCTTTAAACACTCTTATAAAATTCATTACAGGATTCAATCCCCCCTATCACAACACTTTTCTCAAAAGAATTCTTTTTAACACTCATTCCATCACCAAAGTGTCAATAAAAGAACCAATCTCATCCTCTATAACAAAAAACTTTATAGCAAAAAAACTAGCGCCTTTCTTCTGTGCAAATAAAGCGCATCACTATTAAGCATTCAACATGATATCGTCAGTGCGCTCTTCAACAAAGCGATCCCATAGTGTAACTTCTTCCCAACACACACGTTTATTTTTTTACCGCTTCATATCTCAATTTATCTTCAACAAACTGATTTATAAAAATATAATCATCATTATACCTATTGTAATAAAAACCATCAGTACGATGAATTTTTCTCATTTCAAACTCATCGAGGAACATTTGTAAATCCTTATCAATGAGAGAGTCTCCTATGATTTGAATTACAGGGAGAATAGTATTGCAAATGGAACCGTTACAATATTCACCTTGGCTTTGTGCCAAAAAGTGAAAACACGTGCCTACATCTTTCAGCTTGATTGAGAATCAAGCAACAATACAAGTAGCACAAAAGCGTATTGTTGAAGAATGGGTAACACAGAATAAATCAATGTATTGACCATAAAAAAACACTTCATATGTAAAATTTACATGCCTTCTTCAATGGTGTTTTACGATAAAATAAATCCATTCACTTCTATCAAAAATGAGGTTAAACGTACCCCCCTGAAAAAAGGAGGTATCTTATGATGCTCTCTCAAATATCAAGAGCAATCGCAAATAGGAAATGAGCAAAGTGTGTGATAATGCTAGCTTATTTTCATAAGTATAAAAATACCGCTACGCAAAGATTCCAATACGCAAAAATGTTGGTACGCAATGAGCCCTATACCTTATCCCGAACAACGTTACAAAATGGGTGTGGAAACAATAAATCATATTTCTTTACCGAAAACGAGTACATGGTTAACATCATAGCATTCTTGTTCTTTATACAGAGATTAATTCTTTCTCTTGCTTTTGCAATCAACAATAGCGCATAACAAAAAATATGATAAAAGCTAACAAGAAGAGGTTAGAGATGAAGTTTTTTGTGGATAGCGCCAATATTGAAGAAATTCAAGAGTTACAGAATTTAAGCCTTGTTGATGGTGTCACCACCAATCCCTCTCTTATCCTAAAATCAGGACGCAATATTCTTGATGTTACAAAAGAAATTTGTGCTCTCATTAGCGGACCTGTTTCTGCTGAAGTTGCAGCAACGGAATTTGAAAGCATGATGAAAGAAGCGGCTGTTTTAGCAAAGATTGCCGACAATATTTGTATCAAGCTTCCTTTAACATTCGATGGATTAAAAGCCTGTAAAGCCCTTACAACAGAAGGACTAAAAACAAATCTCACACTTTGTTTTTCTGCCAATCAAGCCTTACTTGCTGCCAAAGCAGGCGCAACATTCGTTTCACCTTTTATTGGTAGACTGGATGATTGTGGAAATGATGGAAGTGAACTGCTTCATGAAATTCGCACAATTTATGATAACTATAACTTTGAAACACAAATCTTGGCCGCTTCAATCCGCACCGTTAATCATGTCAAAGAAGCAGCACTCAGTGGTGCTGACGTTGCAACAGTTCCACCAGCAATCTTAAAAGCACTGGTCAAACACCCTCTCACTGATAAAGGGTTGCAAATATTTCTCAACGACTGGAAAAAAACAGGACAAAATATTGCTTAATATCTAGAGTTTTTATTGGAAAGATCTTTTGAAAGTAACAAAAAAATCTGTTCAGCCAACTCTTCAGCAACCCGTTTTTTTGCATCTTCTTCTGCTTGCATCGTTGCATATTCTTGACGAAGTCGGTCAAAAGATGCATTCATCATTGCTGTTCCTTTTGCAACAAGAGTATTTTTCATATCCTGCAAAGTATAAGAAGCTCTGCTCATAACAGTTCCAACAGAAGGTCGTCCTTTTCGTTTTTTCTCGAAATCAACCTCTATCTGCATAGATTCTCTTGTAGATACAGATATCTGCAATGCCAATCGATAAGCAGGTAGAGAAGGTTTAGCACCATTTCCATACAAAAGAAAAAGCAGATGATTGCGCACCATTTGACCAAAACGATCCGAAGGCTCTTCCACAACAATAGAAGCAAGCTTTGCTGAAAGCCCCAAAGAAGCTTGCCCAGAAACAGGCTTCCCATAAGAAGCAGAATTCATTGTCATTGCACTCTGCAATTCTTGACGATAAAGCGGTTCAACTTTGCATCCACACAACAGTGTGAATACACCAGCTAAAACGACAAGAATCAAACTTTTAAAAAACGACATTCACAATCCTTTGTGGAACAATAATGATTTTTTTCACAGGCTTTTCAACCAGCTGTGCCTTTACAAAATCTAAAGCCAAAACCGCTTCTTTAATCATCGTTTCATTTGCTGTTGCTGCAACGCTCACCTCACCGCGTTTCTTACCATTAATTTGTACTGGCAAAGTATAGCATTCCGCAACGGTTAACGCGCTGTCATAAACAGGCCAAGCAAGCGCAGACATTAAAGTTTTTCCCCCTAAAGCAGCATGACATTCTTCTGCTAAATGAGGCATCATCGGTGCAATCATGGCAAGAAAAAAATCCATGGCTTGACGTAAAGAAGCTTTCATTTCATCGTCAACACTTGCTATCTTGTTGAGCAACGGTGCCATAATATTCAAGAATTCATAAAGGCGTGCAATAGCCCGATTAAAAGCAAATTTTTCCAAATCATCTTCTACAGCGCAAAGCGTGCGATGTGCAGCTTTTGAGAGTTCCAAAGCTGCCCCCTGATGCCCTGCACAAGGCGCCACATCCTTTAAAACAGAAGCACTCAAAGCCACATGGCGCCAAACACGCTGTACAAAGCGATGGGCTCCTTCAACACCAGATTCTGTCCAGATGACATCCCGATCAGGGGGAGAATCTGACAACACAAACCAACGCACAGTATCAGCACCATAGGATGCGATAATATCATCAGGATCAACGACATTCTTTTTTGATTTCGACATTTTTTCAATCGAACCAATCATCACTTCACTTTGATCAGTCAATTTATAAGCCTGTCGTTTTCCATCCTTTTCAACAATGGAAATTTCTGCTGGAGAAACCCACCCTTGATCATCCCGATAGGTTTCATGAACCACCATACCTTGGGTAAAAAGCCCCTTAAAAGGCTCATCAACAGTCGCATGGCCGATCAATTTCATGGCACGCATAAAAAAGCGTGCATAAAGAAGATGAAGAATGGCATGCTCAATTCCACCAATATATTGTTGCACAGGCAACCATTCAGAGATTGCTTGTTTGTCGACAGGTTCCTGCGCAAAAGGAGCCGTAAAGCGTGCATAATACCAAGAAGAGTCAACAAATGTATCCATAGTATCGGTTTCACGTTTGGCAGGTTGACCACAGGAAGGACAAGTAACATTCTGCCACCTTTCATGCCGTGCAAGAGGATTTCCAGGTTGATCAAAAGTAACATCATCAGGCAACACAACCGGTAAATCGGTACGTGGCACTGGAATCACTCCGCAAGATGTACAATGGATCATCGGAATGGGGCACCCCCAATAACGTTGCCGCGAAATCCCCCAATCACGCAAACGAAATTGCACTGTTTTTTTCCCTTGCGGTTGCCCATTGAGCATTTGTTCTTCAAGCCTTTTGGCTGCTTCTTCAAAAGCTTGTTGAGGTGTCAAACCATCCAAAAAGCTGGAGTTGATCATCACACCATCACCCGTATAAGCTGTTTCAGCAATGACAAAATCTTCTGCTTGCTCTCCTTTTGGCAAAACCACCGGTTTTATTGGAAGATCATATTTACGCGCAAAATCAAAATCTCTCTGATCATGAGCCGGACAACCAAAAACAACCCCTGTTCCATAGTCCATAAGCACAAAATTAGCGATATAAACAGGAATATGTACTGTTGAATCAAAAGGATGAACTGCCAAAAGGGGCGTAAGAAATCCTTGTTTTTCAGCTGTTTCAAGTGCTGCTGTTGTCGTCCCACCACACCGACAATTTTCAATAAAAGCACTCAACGCTTTGTCTTTTTTTGCCAAAGCTTGTGCAATAGGATGATCAACAGACAGAGCCAAAAAGGAAGCGCCAAACAGTGTATCAGGACGCGTTGAATAACAAACAACCTCATCAAATTTCTCACAAACATCATCAACACCACCCGCCGACTTTAAAGCCCAACGAATCAGCAAACCTTGTGATTTTCCAATCCAATTTTTCTGCATAGTGCGAACTTTTTCGGGCCACTGCTCCAGCTCTTCAAGCCCAGCCAAGAGCTCTTCACTAAAGTCGCTAATTTTGAAAAACCACTGCGTCAATTCACGCTGTTCCACCAACGCACCAGAACGCCAACCCCGCCCATCAACAACCTGCTCATTGGCCAAAACGGTGTGGTCAACAGGGTCCCAATTCACCTTAGCCACTTTACGTGCAACCAACCCCTTTTGATAGAAATCAAGGAACAACATTTGTTGACGATGGTAATATTCCACATCACAAGTCGCAAATTCACGCGTCCAATCTAAAGAGAGCCCTAATTGCTTTAATTGCCCGCGCATTACAGCAATATTTTGATAAGTCCAAGTTTTAGGATGCACTTTACTTTGCAGAGCAGCATTCTCAGCCGGCATACCAAAAGCATCCCACCCCATAGGATGAAGCACATTAAAACCCATTGCCCTTTTATAGCGTGCCACCACATCCCCCATGGCATAATTGCGCACATGCCCCATGTGAATGCGGCCTGACGGATAAGGAAACATTTCTAAAACATAATATTTTTCACGAGCATCTTCTTGAACAGTCTGAAAAATTTTCTTTTCATCCCAAATTTCTTGCCATTTTTTTTCTCTCGCACGTGGATTATAGCGTTCGCCTATATTATAATGTTCAATCGTCATTCCCATTATACTCTTTTAATAAAACAGAACCAAAAACTTGTTTTATTATGCTTGACCATGGATTAAGCTCATCGTCAACATTTTCGTGAAATATTTCCCTAAGTATTTTATAAAACTTTTAAAAAAACGACCAACTCTTGAACAAAAAAGGTAAAGCACAAAAATATGAATACACAAACGCCCCTCAATGCCCCTTCCATTGAAGCATGGCAAAACCTTCAAAAAGACATTGCTGAAACATGTCAAGAGCTACAACGCCCTATAGAAGAAATTGAACTTATCGCTGTTTCAAAAACTGTTTCTGCCGCTGATATACGTCCCCTTTTACAAGCAGGCCAATCTTTGTTTGCAGAAAACCGCGTACAAGAAGCGGCACAAAAATGGCCTGCTTTACGTCAACAATTTGAAAATATTAAGCTTCATCTCATCGGTCCCCTACAATCAAATAAAACAGCAGAAGCGATCAAACTTTTTGATGTTATTCAAACGGTTGACCGTGAAAAAATAGCAAAAAGCTTATCTGAAGAAATGGAAAAACAAAAAAGGCATCTTCCTTGCTATGTTCAGGTTAACATTGGCTTAGAACCGCAAAAAAGTGGTATCGCACCACAAGAAGCGACATCTTTTGTCAACCAATGCAAAAACAACTATGGACTTGATATCATCGGTCTTATGGGCATCCCCCCTGTCGATGAAAACCCCGGACCCTATTTCGCGCTCTTAGCAAAATTAGCAAAACAAGCAGGTCTTCCAAAGCTTTCCATGGGTATGTCCAGTGACTTCAAAACTGCTCTACAGTTTGGCTCTAACGTCCTTCGCATTGGCTCCGCTTTATTTGGAAAACGCCCTGTGTAAAGCAATTTCCTCTCATATAAATTCATTCCCCCTTCATATAAATTCCCATTGAAAATTCTACGAACAAGCCAAAAACAACAGAAATGAGAAAAAATATTTCCTTCAATATCAATAAGAGCAATTCTAGCAAAAAAGATTCCAGTCCCTCTTTCATCCTGTTAGCAAAATAAGCAAAAAAGCTGGTCTTCTCAAAATTCTCACCAGCACATCCACAACACGTACAATAGATTTAAGATAGCATTGCAATTTGGCTCTCATATTCTCGCACATTGGTTCTACTTCACCTCTCCTCTGACCGCCTCTCCAGCAAAAGCAACGTAAAAAATAAATCCTTATATAAAGGCAAAATGATAAGAGAAGCGTTGCGCATAAATGAAAAAACTATCGCAAAATCACTAATAGCAAAAGAATATTCAATACGATTATCGCAATGATTTCCATTAAAAATCATGAATTCTCTTAAACTTCTCCAACACGCGTAAACAATTTCCCCACATGCCAATGGCGTAAAGCAGGCAAAAAGAGGCTTATGGCTGCATAATACAATAACAAAACTCTTTCATGTAAGCCACTTGAGAAAAATAAACATCTCAATTGCCCAATAGAGCACCAAGAGCCGCGCTAAACAACATGAATAGCAATCTATAAGGTCCAACAATAGCATAAAGACTTTCTATGCTCTACAAAGCGTAAAATACGGTCAATATTCGCCTGAAAAATAAAAGAACGAATCCCGTTCATATGCACATAATACATGCAGGCAAAACAATGGCAATGAGATCGATCCCAATAACGATATTTCTTTATCATTATTTCTTTATCGTTCTCATAAACAAAGAGAAAAACACCAATTTTTTCAGATGCACATTTTTCTAATTTTAAACTTTAATTAATAAAAAATATGGTGTCATTTCTTGTGTTTAAAAATATTATAAATAATATTATTATATTATAAAGAATAATATTTCATATACATAATATAGTTATTATTTATACAGTATTTTATTGCCATTTTTAAAGTTTATATTTTACATTTTTCTAAAAATACGCGATAGCCATTTCAAATGTATCATTATGATACTACTTTTAATGTGGATAATTAAGGAGAATTAATATGTTTGGTTCATTCAACACATTCGGTCATATGGTGACAAAGCCTTCTTTTGGTCATTCGCACAATTCAAGACCTACTCATGGAAATGCATGTAGTCCTGGTGCTTTTATGTCTCACATGAATGCACGTGGCAGGGAAGTAGGAGTTCCGGCAGGAGTAGTTGGTGCAATTCAAGGTGGTATAACTGGGGGACCAGTGGGTGCATTTACAGGTGGAATGGGAGCTTTGTCATTGGGATACATAGGAGGTGCTGCTTGGGGCTTTATAGAAAAAGGTCATGAGTGTTAGTTCTAATTTATAGAGAATAGCGACAAAGATATCTCTGAAATTAGTATTTTTGTAAGTATATTTGAAAGAATATACCAAAGTTAAGTATCTACATCTATGGATAAAATATTTTTCAGGGATATCTATTGCGGATCACCTCTTATAATCAGGATTTTGTTATAATGAATATTCTTTATGAAATCATAAGACTGTTTTGCATTCTCATTATCGTTATCCCTATATATGCTATTGGTTTAAAAAAAATTGGTGGCTACAGTTGGAAACTATCTATAAAAATAGCCTTATTGTCAGTTATTGTGTTTTTTATTTTTGATAGTTTGTGTAGATACTTCGGTTTATATTAATATTTATCGGATGAGTTTCGAGTATACTGAACAAATTTTTTCATAAGTATTTATTAATCTCATTACTATAACTAGGATTTTGTTATAATGGATATTCATTATGAAGTTGTAAGAATGTTTTGCATGTTAATTATAATTACTCCTATAATTGCCATTTCTTTTAAAATATTCAATGGCGTAGGTTGGAGATTGTCTATTATAATGGCATTATCGTCATTTATTATGTTCTTTATTTCTAATTTTTTGCGTAGATATTTTGGGTTATATTAATCTTTATTGGATGAGTTCCGAGCACGCTGAATAAAGTAGCGACGATACTATTAATGAGTGGTTATGATTTATAATGACAGATTTTACTCATAAAATTATTGAATCGCTTATAGCAACGTTTTTTTCTGGTTTTATATATATTTTTTATTATAAGTTTATTTATTACAATTGGGAAGATTCTCTAAAAAATTCATTATTAATAAGCTGTATATTCTTTCTTGTTAGTCTTTTATTTAACGATATTGGTTTATATCAACTTATAAGGAATATTTTATAATAGATATCTTTATGCGTTTATAAAAAGCTCTATACCGCAATAGGCTTTGCCACATTTGAGTATCCTAAAAACATAGAATACCCTCTTTAATATCATCACATCAGATTTTAAAAATTGACTATTCTAATCTTTGTCATTTAGTCTAACCTCACAATGAAAAGCTTTAGGGACGACTCTGCCACAAATATAAAAATACAATGGCTGATTTTTCTAAAAAATAAAAAGAGGGAAGCATGACTGAAAAAATCTATCCAGTATCAGAAGAGATCAAAAAAAATACTTTGCTCGACGAGGAAACTTATCAACAATGGTATCGAGAAAGCATCGATGATCCAGAAAGCTTCTGGGCCAAACATGGTCAACGCATTGAATGGTTTAAACCCTTTACAAAAGTAAAAAACACTTCTTTTAACGGAGATGTCTCCATTCAATGGTACGAAGATGGGATAACAAATGTTGCCTATAATTGCATTGATCGCCACCTGAAAACCCATGGAGACAAAATCGCGCTTATTTGGGAAGGAGATAATCCTTATCATGATAAAAAAATAACCTATAACGAGCTTTATGAACATGTTTGTCGTTTTGCCAATCTTTTGAAAAGTCGTGGTATTAAAAAAGGCGATAAAGTAACCATTTATCTCCCCATGATTCCCGAAGCAGCCTATGCTATGCTCGCGTGTGCCCGCATTGGTGCTGTTCATTCGGTTATCTTTGCTGGCTTTTCTGCAGAGGCAATAGCAGGACGCCTTGTTGACTGCGAATCAACCTTCATCATTACCGCTGATCACGGCTTGCGTGGCGGCAAACGGATCAACTTAAAAGACAATGTTGATCATGCTATTGAGATAGCAGCACGCCAAAACGTGCATGTAGACCAAGTCATGGTTATACGGCGGACTTGTGGACCCATTCAATGGATAGAGGGGCGTGATTTTTGGTACTACGAAGAGATAGCTCATGCCAAAACAGAATGCCCACCAGAACCAATGAACGCTGAAGATCCACTTTTTATTCTTTATACTTCAGGCTCCACCGGTAAACCCAAAGGCGTTTTGCATACCACAGCGGGCTATCTTGTTTATGCCGCGATGACACATCAATACGTTTTTGATTACCATCCCGATGAAGTTTACTGGTGTACAGCTGATATTGGTTGGATAACCGGTCATTCTTACTTGGTTTATGGACCTTTATGCAATGGTGCGACTACTTTAATGTTTGAAGGCACACCAACCTTTCCTGACAAAGGAAGATTTTGGGAAATTATTGACAAACACCAAGTTAATACACTCTATACCGCACCAACAGCTATCCGCGCCTTGATGGGAGCAGGAAATTCGTTTGTTGAACACTCAAACAGGACATCGTTGCGTCTTTTAGGTACGGTAGGCGAACCGATTAATCCAGAAGCATGGGAATGGTTTTATCATACAGTTGGAAATGACCGTTGTCCGATTCTCGATACATGGTGGCAAACGGAAACAGGAGGGCATATGATCACGCCCTTGCCTGGTGCAACCCCCCTCAAAGCAGGATCGGCCACACGTCCTTTTTTTGGTGTTCAACCCCAAATTGTTGATGCCCAAGGCAATATTTTAGAAGGTGAAGCAGAAGGCAATCTTTGTATCAGTGATTCATGGCCAGGACAAATGCGCACGCTTTATAAAGATCATGAGCGCTTTATTCAAACTTATTTTTCCTCCTATAAAGGAAGATATTTTACAGGCGATGGTTGTAGGCGCGATAGTGACGGCTATTACTGGATTACAGGGCGGGTTGATGACATACTCAATGTCTCGGGGCACAGGTTAGGAACTGCTGAAATTGAATCAGCCCTTGTTTCTCATCCCGCTGTATCAGAAGCAGCCATTGTGGGTTACCCGCATCCCATTAAAGGACAAGGAATTTATAGTTTTATCACCTTAATGGAAGGGACAGCTCCAAGTGAAGAGTTACAAAAAGAGCTTATTAAACATGTAAGAAAGGAAATAGGCTCCATTGCCATATTGGATAAAATTCAATTTTCCCCACAGCTTCCCAAAACGCGATCAGGAAAAATTATGAGACGTATTTTACGAAAAATTGCCGAAAACAATTTTGATACTCTCGGAGATATCTCAACTCTTGCCGAACCACAAGTTGTTGAAGATCTGATTGCCAACCGACAAAACTAAAGAACCCACGAAGAAATATAACATACGGTGGTTTTTGTTTTTTGCTAAAATTATCTCAGCATTGTTACGAAAACCACCGATGAGAATAAAAAACAAAACAACTCATGGGAAGCTCAACAACTCTAACAACAAACGCCTTTCTTTATAACAGGCAAGAAGTAATTTTAAGAAAAAACTTCACGATTGGAAGATACTAAGATTGGAATATGAATACAGATAAGAATAAGAAAGTAAGATAAAAAGAGCAACATAGCTTTTTAAAATCGCTCAGTACCCACTCAATGCAAAAAAGCCTCTGAGAAAGAAGAAAAAATAGTTCTGATGTTTATGCTAGAATCCCTTTGAAATTCCTGCTAAAATCATAAATAAAGCTAAAAAGAGAAAGTATACGTGATAATATTCTTGAGCAAAAATATTTATCTATAACGAGGGTGTATAAAAAATATTGAAAACCATGAAATCTAAAATAAACAAGCTTAAAACAAAAATCTAAAGTAATGAAAGTAAGAGTTCTTAGAATAAATGATGCAATATAAAATCAGGAGTAATAATAAAAAGTGATTCATTTTGAAAATGTCGGTCTACGCTATGGAATGGGACCTGAGGTCCTTCGTGATATTAGCTTTCATATTCCTCCTGGATCATTTCAATTTCTCACTGGCGCCTCTGGAGCAGGGAAAACGTCGTTGATGCGTCTTATGTTTTTGGCACTCAAACCCACCCGCGGTCATATTGATTTATTTGGAACAGACACAGCATTACTCAAACGGCAAGAGCTCCCTGCGCTGCGACAACGTATCGGTGTAGTTTTTCAAGATTTTCGTTTACTCGACCACATGACCACTTATGAAAATGTCTCCTTACCTTTACGCATTAAAGGACAAGAAGAAGCAACCTATCGCAGTGAAGTGGAAGATCTTCTCTGTTGGGTAGGTCTGGGAGATCATATTCATGTTTTACCACCAGTTCTTTCTGGCGGAGAAAAACAAAGGGTAGCCATTGCACGCGCGCTCATTGATCAACCTGAAATTCTACTTGCCGATGAACCAACCGGAAATGTCGATCCGCCCTTAGCAAAACGCCTACTCCGTTTGTTTATTGAATTAAATCGTTTTGGAACAGCTGTGATCATTGCTACCCATGATATTGCCTTAATGGAACAAGTTGCAGCACGACGTATGCTTCTCCATAACGGACGGATGACGATTCATGAATAAGTCTTTCCCCATTTTTACAAGCAATAAAAAAAATACAACAGCGATTATTCCCAGTGGTAATATTTCTGGAAAAGCATTGGTTGCCGTTATTGCTATTATGACATTTCTTTCAAGCCTCACCTTAATCGGTGTTGATTTAGTCCAACGTGCCGCCCAAAATTGGAGTAATCAGATTAGCTATGAAGCAACAATACAAATACGCCCCATTGACAATGTTGATATCAACAAAGCTCTCCGTGATGCCGTACAATTGGTCAAAACATTTTCTGGTGTACAAGATGCAAAAATTGTTGACCAAAAAGCTACAGAAAAATTACTGGAGCCATGGCTTGGAACAGGCTTCAATATCAATGAACTGCCCCTTCCCCGCCTTATCATTGTGACTCTGAAGAGAGATGAAAAAATCAATTTTGCAGCCATTAATCACGCCATTAAAACCCAAATTCCAGGAGGTCAATTTGATGATCACCGTGTTTGGGTCCATCGTTTTGCGACCATGGCATACACCACTGTTTTCATTGGCTTTTCAATTTTAGCATTGGTTCTAGGCTCTCTTATTCTTACCATCATTTTTACCACCCGCAATGCATTGGCAGAAAATGCACATATTATCAATGTCTTATACTTCCTTGGTACTGAAACTATTTTCATTGCCCGCCAATTTGACTGGCATTTTTTTAAAACTGCACTGCGTGGTGCTTTATATGGTGGTCTCACAAGCATATTTCTGTTTTTAGCCTTTTGTCTCTGGACGAATTATAACTTGGGAAGAGTGGAAGCTAGCCAAGTAACAGCTTTGTTTGGACATATTTCCATAAGTTCCGTTCCTTACGGAAAAATCATTTTTCTTATTATTTTCGTTTCTTTTCTTACCACCCTTACAAACCGCATGACTATTTTAGCGCAACTGAAAAAAATCGATCAATGTGAAAACGGTTTATTTTAATTTTATGACTCACCACTCCTACCATTCCAACTCATTGACGCAAAATGATTTAAAACGTCCTCTTCCAAAACGACCCCATTATCGTTGGTCTATGCGCTTTTTATTTTGCTATTTTCCACCGACAACACTTACTCTTGCAATCATTGTTTTTATTTTCTGGGGCGGTTTTATTGTTTTTTCTGAAAAAACTGAACGACTTTCTCCCCCAAAGCCTCTCCCCAAAGCTGATGCCATCATTGTGCTGACAGGCGGAGAAAACCGAATAGAGACAGGACTTAATCTCTTACAAAGGGGGCTTGGTTCACGACTCCTTATCAGTGGCGTAAACAGCACAACCAATCTGAAAGGTTTCATGCATAACAGGCATATTACCCCACGACTTGTCTCCTGTTGTATTGACATTGGGCATCAAGCGATTAACACCAGAGGAAACGCCGAAGAAAGTGCTGCTTGGATCAAAAAACACCACTATAAGACCCTTTATATCGTCACCCATGATTACCATATGTGGCGCTCGATGCGAGAACTTAAGTATTTAATGCCTGATATCCATTTCATTGCTTATCCTGTTAAAAAGAGCGATGCTGAAAGCGCAATACAACAGATCAATCAAATCCGCATTCTCATATTCCAATATATTAAAACGCTCCAAGTCTATATCAGAACCGCATTCTAATCTTTATCCTTCTGACTTTTTAAAAACCTTGCCATCTTCTGACGGCTTCATACCGTTCTTTCCATATCCTTCCACACGAAGTTGCCTCTATAAAAGCTCGACAGAGCTACCCTCATATAACACAGAATACCCCACAATACACGTATCACTGTATTGCACATTCACCCAAAGACATCTCTTACATCTCAAACATATCTCACAGCACGGGATCTGTACATGCCATCCCAATATATAAGCTCTTGTAAATAGAGCGCCCAGACAACTATAAGATCTCCCGACTTGTTATAGAGATCTATTTATACCACTGTCTTTACGCTTCATAAAAAATACAAACCGCCCCATCCTATATTTTACCGCCCCGCCCAATATTACGATAGCTCTTAAGCCACTTGGGATGATTAGTAAGAGGCATACTTTACGCCTTTCTTAAACACGAGCATACTAATCTCATATGACATGCAAAAAAGTAATTTTAATAGGTTTAAAATAAGAAAATTTATGATAATTAGATTTCTCATTCAACAGAGAGAAGGTTAAACGATCATGATAAATCAATATATTAGTAACAATCTCTTCATTCTAAAAAGCACCTTCATAAGAGCATTTTAGATCACAGATAGGAATAAGCTCAAAACGCACACCGCTACAAATACCCCACGTTTTTTATCGCAATATCTTTTGGCATAAATCATTTCCCTCTAAAAACACTTTTTGTTTGGCAGCCTCCCCAAAAAAGAACGAAAATTTTTAAACTCTAGCGATCTGTAAACAATAACAATCCAGCTTCTTGTCTAACGGGTTCCCCCTGCTCACTTCCGATCACCCCTGCTCAAAAGACAAATTTCATGAGAGTTGTGATTTCCTCCCAACGTCTCAAAGGACAACGATTCCTATCAGCAAAGGTTTGTAAACAATCCTACTTCTCTGGGCAGGTTCCTCTCAGCTTCCCCATTTATATGGTTTACTCACATAAAGCTCGACAAGAAAACCCTGCCTGAGAATATTCATCACTGTCGCTAAAGCCCATGTGTCATCATTTTAGCGACCTTACTACCTATGATGTTTTATCACATGCAACATATTGATTTATAAAGATAAGTATTCTTCATCTTAAATAAGGATTTTGAATAGCGTAAAACTCTCTCATTTTAAATCTATTCTCTGTTGAATCAATCAAAACCATTTTCTTGCACATCATAAAGGACTTGCACATCACAAGGGAAGAGAGCCTGCGTGGCGTAAAACTGTACAAGAAAGGCATGCCTCTTATGTACCGTCTCAAGTGCCAAGAGCTGTCGCAATACCCACGAGCTGGCAAAGTATATGATAGTGCCAGTTTGTTACGACACAGCGCTGTTTACCGCACAATGGATAACTTCACTTTTTCAGTTTCTCTCACTTCCAATTTTGGAAGACTGCGCACAATTTTCATTGTTTCCAAGCTTACTGTAATAACCCGCTGAAACAATTCCAATGGATAAGCTGGATTACCCACCGTTTCAACAGCATAGCGATTAGCATCATTAACAAGACCGCTCGCTTTGTCCGTTTTGACAATCTGCCGTTCCATAATCCATTCAAGAGCAGACCTGCCATTGACCACATAATCATAAGCTTCAAGAGGAATATTCTGCATCGTGATATGCGCATTATAAACCACTGTACTTTTATCAATAGCACCACGCTTACCAGCAAATTTCATCGCCTCAACACGATAGAAACTCTTCTCATCAGAAATCATCCAAGTTCTTGGATCACCCTGTTTATAGGTAACAGGATAGGGCTCAACCTCTTCATAATTCATATGCAAATCACCAAGCTTTCGCCCCGCTGTTACAAAAGCCCAAAAATCCTCTACCTTTTTAACTGTTGGGATACGTGGCAATTGTTTAGATAAATTATGCGCATAACGAGCACGATAATCTTCTGAATGCAAAATCCCATAAACATAATAAAACAAATCATCCTTTGTTATCATTTCACCAGGATATGCTGCATTAAAATAAGCCAACCCTTCATCCGTGAGAGCATCACGCCGCTCTAAACCAGTTTCTTTGCTTTCCTCTGCAAAATTTGCAAATAAATGAACCTGCTCTTCCTTTTTATTTTTCAAGGACGCAGAATCCTCATAAACATACCGTGGAAAACACTGACCTTTTTCCATTGCATCTAAGCTAGGCAAAACCCTGCTCATAAGGACAGAAAAACCACTGCTTGCTCCTATACCGGTAACTTGTATTACCCTATTCTCAACCGCTTGCTTCATAGGAAATATACGCGGCATTTGATAAACTCTCTCATTAAAGATGCGGTTATAATAAAGCCATTGCTGTGTAAAAGGACGATGAAGACCTTGAATTAAGCAATCACTTTCAAATTCAGAAAACTTTCCTCTTACCAGTTCTTCTTTAAGACTACTGCTCCAACTAATCTTTTTGGCATCCGTGTTAACAAAATCATTCACGGCATTCGCACGCGCCTTGCGATCAGCATGTGTGTAGGCATTATTAAAACGCTCTACTTCACCGTTATAAAAAGTAATCATATTGCTCATATTTTTCGCTAAAACTTCACGGCTTGAGTTGTATGCCCAAGCATCACGACCAGTTTGTATACCACGAGAAAAAATTTTGAATAGCTTTTTATCACTGCCCTTCTTATCACCTAAGGCTAGAAATTTTTCAAAATCATTGTTGCGCTGATCCAGCCAATCACCATGCTCATCTGGTGTAATCATCTGCCAACCGTGTTCACACTTGATACCACCAACACTACTCAACCGCTGAAGTTGAGATAATTTCTCTTTTGTCGTGAGATTATCACCAATATCGTAATAATGAATTTTGCACTGCTCCGTAACATTTGGATTTTTAACAAATAGTGTAACAGCAATTCCTGTCATGCTTCCACTGCCGAAAACATTTTGCCCTTCTTGAGCACGTCCTTTGCTCAACATATTTTTGCGAATATCACCACGCAAATTGAGAACATAAATGCTCGAGAATTCTTCACTCAATTCTTTTCGTAAGCCATTCGTAGAGTATCCATTGATAAAACCTGAATTTGTCACAAAACCAATAACACCACAGTCTTTTATGCGATCACTTGCCCACCGAATGGCACGAATATAACTGTCATAAAGTCCATTAACATTGCTTGCTTTGGATTGAGCGGCATAGGTTTCACGAATGCGACGATCCAATTTAGGATAGGCAATATTTTGTGCATTGTCGTTTTCACTTTTTTGTCCAGAAGAATAAGGGGGGTTGCCAACAATAACACGAATATCCAGTTCCTTCTGGTGTGCCCGACGTGTACTGTTATCCACCAGCAAATCACTGATCAAGTCTTTTTCTTGCTCATAAAGCTGGAATGTATCGGTCAAACAAATTCCCTCAAACGGAACATAACCTCCCCCCATCAGACCATGATAGGTTGTCTCAATATTAATGGCTGCAATATAATAGGCTAAAAGCACAATTTCATTGGCATGAATTTCATGACAAAATTTTTGTTTCATCTCCTCTGGTTTTATCAAACCCGATTGCAAAAGCCGCGTGATAAAAGTCCCCGTTCCTGTAAAGGGATCCATGATGTGCACACCCGATGAGCCAAGCGTTTGCGCAAATTCTTGCTCTAAGACATCATTGACAGAGTGCAAAATAAAATCCACAACCTCAACGGGAGTATAAACAATGCCTAGTTTTTCTACAGTACGTGGAAAAGCATAACGAAAAAACTTATCATAAAGCTCTATAATTAACCTCTGTTTTGCTTTTGGATCCGTAATGCCACTGGCGCGTAACTTTACACTTGTGTAAAATTTTTCCAGATCTTTGGATTCCTTATCAAGATTCGCCTCATCAAGCACATCAAGCATACGCTGCATAGCACGCGAGACAGGATTCTCACGTGTGAACTGATACCCTTCAAACAACACCTGAAAGACAGGACGCGTGATAATATGTTGTGCCAACATCTCAATCGCATCAGCCTCTGTAATCGCATCATTTAAATCATCACGCAGTTCTGCCACAAACCTATCAAAGGCTTGACGCGCCTCAGTATCTGGCTCTGCCAGAATACCTGTTAAGCGCGTGATATGATTCTTAGCAATTTCAGCAATGTTGCTCGCCCAATCTTCCCAATAATCACGTGTCCCACATTTCTTGACGATCTTTGCCAAAATCGCACGAGACAGTTCATCCACACAGAAAGAAAACTCCTTGTTTAGCTGATCTGTACGAGTTAAATCATATTCCGGTGCTCCAATTCCCGCTCGTGCAGGCTGTGAGCGTAGTGGAAGATTGTCTACAACAGCTGTAACAGCCTGTAACTCCGTGCTCTGTGTGACGCCAATAATCTCAATCACATTGCTGATATCTTGGCTCAGCGATGCCTTATTAATCGTCGCATCAAAACGATCATCATGCGCACGCAAAGCATTTAAAATTTGCCAAACAACCCGATATTTATCATTGTTGTTCAAAGCCTGTTCCACTGGAATCCCAGAGGGAATACCAATTGGCAAAATGACATACCCCATCTTTTTGCCCTCAGACCGACGCATCACCCGCCCAACCGCTTGCACAACATCAATCTGGCTCTTGCGTGGATTTAAAAACATGATCGCATCCAGAGCCGGAACATCCACCCCCTCAGACAAACACCGTGCATTGGTCAAAATACGACAAACATCCTCACCACTATCAGCTTTCAACCAATCAAGTAATGCACCACGATCCTTCGCATTGAAAGTGCCATCAACATGCTCAATTTCACACTTCAGAAAGTGCTCATTTTCCGTATCCTCTTTCGTATAATCAAGATATTCTCTAACAACCGCAGAAAATTCATCACGCACCAGTTCAGAACTTTTAATAGTTTTGCAAAACGCTAAAGCACGACGCATGGGGTGTGGATCCGCACCAACATCAGCCTTCAGATCTTGTTTTGTCAGCGCCTTATAACAGCCAATAATCTTCGTTGCATCATCAAGAACAAGCTCAGACTGGTCATCACTAAGACGCTTCTGAACAGCGGAACTGACCAATTTTTCGTCCACTGCTAAGACAATAACCTTATAATCCGTTAAAAGATCATTCTGTACTGCCCAAGAAAAACCCCGATAAAAAAGTGTTTTACCAAAAAGCTTTTCATCATCCATCGAAGCAAGAACGGCATTAACTTCATTCGCACGACTTTTTGCGTTATCACCAAAAATGCGTGGTGTCGCTGTCATATAAAGGCGCTTCTTGGCACGAATAACATCATTAGAATGCACCTTAACAAAATTGGATTCATCCTCTCCAACCAGCGTTGCCCCTGTTGTACGGTGCGCTTCATCACAAATGATAAGATCAAATGTTGGCAAACCATACTTTTTCTGAGCATCCGCAACCACCTGAATCGAATGATAGGTTGCAAACACAACGCTCATCCTATCTGCAACACTCTTACCCGCCTGTTCTGCAAGTTTAGCAGCATCGGTTGTCGCCGGAAAAGCAAGATCAAACACATCAATTTCAGCAACATCATCACTATTTTTACGACGCTTTCCCACTTGTGTATCTGAACAGACAGCAAAGGATCTCAATCCAATTTCTGCATCCGTTGTCCATTCACGAACCGTCTGTGACATCAGTGCCAAGGAAGGAACAAGAAACAAAACAAACTTGCCTTCACCCGCAAAATCCTCAGCAATTTTAAGACTGGTAAATGTCTTACCAGTACCACAAGCCATAATAAGCTTACCCCGATCTGCTTGAGCAAGCCCAGCACGCACATCACGCAACGCCTCCTGCTGATGTGGACGGATTTTCTTTTTATCCTCCAACACAACTTTGCCCTGGACTGCAAAAGTTTCCCAACGGATCGGACTTTGTTGTATATCGGAAAGATTAATCCGTATAACAGGAATATCCTGCCCCCGTATCATTGTTTCAGCGTTATCACTCCAAGCACTTTCAGTACTATCTATAATAACACGCCGCTTAAATGGAGCTTTCCCTGATGCCGAAATAAAACTATCAATATCTGCTTTTCTAATCCGATAGGCTGCATCATAAAATTTACATTGGATTGCTGCAAAACCCTCTCCATCACGAATCTTTGCCACAAGATCGATACCAGTATCACGACCATCCCAATCATTTTCACGAGCCCAATCTTTAAAGGTTTGAACCTTTTCATAACATCCAGACTGAAGAGGATCATGTGTCAGATAAGCAAGAGCAAAACGCTCAAAATACGTACCTTTGTCCCGTTCGGTACGCGCTTCGTCACGATATGTCTGTAAAAGCGATTGCAGCTTCATGCTTCCCCCCAATGAAAAATACTTTCAACTATCGAGTCTAGCCAAACTGGTTAATGCCTATTGTTTCACCCAAAAGACTTTAGATAACTCGATTTACTGAATGAACCGACTATTTAATAATGGAATATGTACTAAGCAAAACAAATGAATAAAGTTTTACTTATCAGCAAAAGAGTGGAATCTGCTTCCTACTCATCTCTGATAAATATCATGTAATCACTTACAAAAATGTAGAGATTTACTTTATTATTTGGGTGAGCTTCTTCTTGATATTTATCTATTGAAAGAGTATAAGTTCATACTCAGAAGGTGCTAAACGCAATAAAAGCATATCATAAAACCAATTACCAGCTATACCAATACACATAATAATGAATGCAGTAATTAACATTCCCAGCAACATGAGCCCGTAAGTGCATTCATCTCATTCTCCCTACAAAATTGGAGCTTCGTAAAAACCTATATCTCCGTCGCATAAAGCCATAAAGAATCTTAAAACCAAACGTTACCAATGCCAACGCCCCTCCCTTTGCCATACAATTTGTGACAAAAAACAGGGGCACGAATAAACAAAAGGAAAAGAAAAACTATAGAAGACCAACTCGCCTCGTATACCCGTTCGTTTTTTTGAGATATAAGCTGTTTTTCGTTTAAATTTTCTTCTTTTTTATCTTGTTTGTTAACAGATATACACTCCCCTTCCCCTCTTAACTTTTAGGTTAAAATCCTAAAGTTATCGCGCCTTGTATTTTGTATAGTTATAAAAATACAAGGGAAATTTATTCATGATACGTTGGGCCGTAAAACGTCATCCTTTAACGTTATATAGAGCACGCTCCACTTAACGAATAAAGCGTTTTCTAAAATGGAACAGGGAATAATGCTAAACTTTTCCCATCCATGTTTCGCTTCATAAACGCTTCTTCCAAGTGGTAAACATCACAACAAATATGCTCCAATTGATAAAGCTTAATCGCGTGAAAGAGCGACAACAGGGTCAAGCCGTGAAGCTTGCCGCGCTGGAGAAAAGCCAAAACATATTCCAATGAGGGTCGAAAAAGTAAGGGATAGGATGATCGAATCAATCGTATAAACCAAGTGGATAGGCGCCTTAAACAGAAGAAATAAACCACCGATAGAAAGCCCAAACAGAATCCCCAAACCACCACCAATGACACAAACCAAAACCGCTTCAATGAGAAACTGCTGCAAAATATCACTTTGGCGTGCACCAACTGCCATACGTACACCAATTTCATTGATCCGCTCAGAAACGGTGACCAGCATAATATTCATCACCCCAATACCACCCACAATCAGGGAAATCGCTGCAATTGAAGAAATTAAAAGTGTTAAGATATGTGTACTCTCCATGATACGTTCACGAAAGAATTCTGAATTTCTAATGAAAAAATCCTCTCCACCATGCCGCATAATGAGAAAACGTTTCACCATGTTTTCCGCTAAATGTGAATCGACATCATCAGCAATCCTAACGGTAATCGCACGAACTTCTGTTGTGCCAAGAAAACGCGTTTGCACTGTTGTATAGGGCAAATAAAGCTGTAATGTATTTGATGTATTTCCATTTGCGTTATTTTGTGAATCAACAACACCAATAATACGTGCTGGAACATTACCCACAAGCACCACTTTGCCAAGGGGGCTTTCATGGCTATGGGGAAAAAGAACAGACAATGCTTCTTTCTCAATCACGAGATCAACCGCCCGATCCTGCACACTTTTTTGATCAAAAAACTGTCCTTTGAAAACCTTAAGCCCCTGTGTCTGAAAGAATTGTTCTCCCACCCCCACAATGACGGCATTGACTTCAACTGCACCAAAACGCACTTTCGAGCTTGTTGAAATCTGAGGTGTTACACCAGAAACATAAGGTAACCCAGACAATGCTTCTGCATCAGCTTCAACAAGAGTTGTTATTTTCTCTGCTTGTGGATCAGAAAAACTTTTGCCAGGTAAAATTGTTAATGTATTAGCACCCAAGCTTTTAAAATTTTCCAAAATTTTCTCTCGTGTACCATTTCCCAAAGCGACCATAGCAATAATCGCCCCAATACCGATAATCACCCCAAGCATTGTTAAAAAAGTTCGCATTCGATGTGCATTCATTGCCAACAAAGCCATAACAAATGCCTCACGAAAACGTTCAACAAAAGACCGAAAAGAGCCAAGCTGTTGTTTAACTTTTAGTGTCTGTTTTTCGTAAAAAGACTGACTATCCGTTTTTATCTTTGCCCCCGCTGCTCTTTTCTTCGCAACCTTTGTCATACTGTCAGCAATAATTTCTCCATCACTGATTTCGATAATACGCTCCGCTCTTTTGGCCACCTGCATATCGTGAGTTACAATGATAATAGTACGACCTTCTTGATGAAGCTCATCCAAAATACGCAACACTTCCTGTCCACTCTGTTTATCCAGTGCACCTGTTGGCTCATCGGCAAGAATAACCTCCGCATTATTCATCAACGCTCGAGCAATAGACACCCGTTGTTGTTGACCACCTGAGAGTTGATTTGGACGATGATTCACCCGATCGCCCATGCCCAAGCGCGTTAAAAGATCTTGTGCACGCTTTTTCCTTGCTTCCACAGCACATCCTGCATAAATAGCCGGAATTTCAACATTCCCAAGAGCTGTCAATTCATTCAACAAATGATAGCGCTGGAAAATAAAACCAAAATGATTGCGCCGCAAAGCCGACAATTCATCAGCTGAAAGAGAGGCTGTTTCTTTCCCTGCAATCCAATAACGACCAGAAGTTGCCCGATCAAGACAGCCTAAGATATTCATTAATGTAGATTTTCCTGAACCAGAAGCTCCCACAATCGCTACCATTTCACCGCGCTTAATGGTAAGATTGATATCCTTCAAAACAGTAACAAATGTTTCGCCCGCTGGAAATTTACGTACAATATTTTCCAACACAAGGACAGCATCTGCTTGGTTTGTGTTCATGGCTTAAATCTCGTCTTCACTATGCACGTCAGAAGGTTCTGGCATCACCCCATCAGGCGAGCCGGTGATAACAACATCACCCTCATTAAGTCCTGAAACAATCTCTGCCATCACTTTATTATTCAAACCAACGCTCACCTGTTTAGTAACCACCTTGTTCCCCCCCTCCAAAACAGAAACCCATGCCTTATGCTCTTTTGTCTCATCGCGTAAAGCATCGCTTGGAACCAACAAAACATTTTGAGCACGCCCTAAGATAATATGAACTTGAGCAGTCATATAGGTTCGCAAAAAATTGTCCGCATTATCAACATGTAAAATTCCGTTATAATAAATAGCTGATGAGATTAAAGCACTAGACCCCCCTACCATACCAGGATTAATACTCACATCAGCACGAATTGCTTCAGGAGCCGGCTCTATCTTTTCTAAAACGCCCTCATAACGACGCTGCGAATTCCCTAAAACTGTAAAATAAAGTGGTTGTCCAGCTTGAACTTTAAGAACATCAGCTTCTGAAATTTGCGCCTTGATCGTCATCTTTGACAAATCGCCCAAAATAACAATTGTTGGCGCCGACTGAACCGCATTCACATTCTGTCCTTCTTCCACAACTGTTGCCAAAACCGTTCCCGCTGAAGGAGCAATGATGCGTGTATAACCTAAATTGACCTCTGCACTATCCACATCAATTTGTGCTTGCACAATCTGCTGTTGAAGTTGAGCAATTTGTGCCTCACGTATTTTTACTTGTGTCGCAGCATCATCGAGATTAGCCCGTGAAACCGCACGTGACTCGATCATTTTTTTCTGACGTGCTAAATTTTTCTGCGCAAGAGAAAGATGGGCTTCTTGTTCTACCAAACTCGCATAATAGTGAGATAATGCTGCTTTTTTTCTTTTTAAATCATTTTCTTGATCTGTAGGATCAATTTCTGCCAAGAGATCGCCTTCTTTCACAACACTCCCAGGAGAAACGCGCATTGACACCACACGCCCTGTTGCACGCGCACCAACAGCCACCAACCGATAAGGACGTACAAGACCAGAAGCTAAAACACTTTCCTCAATATCCCCACGCTTCACCACCGCAGTTATATAAGTTGGGCTAGATGTTCCAAAAACAACAGAACGCAACCATAAAAACAAGAGAAGAAGAAATATAGCAGCTAAAAAGAAAGAAAGTTTTTTGTGTTTTGTAATGAAATTTTTGAGTAGACTTTTTTTCATTTTCCTACCTTTGCACGCGAACGAGGTGCACCATCAACGACTTCCGGACGTGATACATCAACAACGCCATCCCAGCCCCCCCCCAATGCTTTCATCAACGTGATATATTGCGTAACCAAAGAAACACGGCTATCTTTAAGTGCCATTTGTGCAGAATAATAAGAGCGATCAGCGTTTAACAATTCAAGAAAACTGGTATTTCCATTCTCAAAAAGACTCCGTGAAAGTTTTAAGGAATGAAGAGAAGCTTTATTCGCAATGATCAGCTTTTCTAAGCGTTGATGTTCTTTAGTTAATCTTACCAGCGCATTTTCTACATCTTCTAAAGCTCCCAAAACAGCAGCCCGATAAGTAATAAAAGCTTGATCACGCTGTGCACGCGCTACCGCAATAGAAGCCTCAACCTGACCTCCATTAAAAAAAGGAAAACGCAAACCAGGCCCAAAAGACCAACCAATCGTTGAATTTTTCCATAACTGATCTATCGCCGTTGCGGCTGTCGAAATATTACCTGTTAAAGTAAGTGAGGGATAGCGATCTGCTTCACGTTGACCAATCCGCGCTGTCGCTTGCGCATATTGACGCTCTGCCCGTCGTAAATCCGGACGTGTTAACAAAATATCAGCTGGAATTCCTGCTGGTATCGGCCAGTGCGGTTGTGGAATCTTTGTATGCTTAGCATTTTTTTGTAAAAGAGCCTTCAATGCCGTAGGCACACGACCAGTTAAGACAGAAAGACGATGAACGCTCATTGCTAAATTCGCTTCCATCTGTGATATATCTGCTTCTGTATTTGCCATTTGTGCTTGCGCATTTGAAACATCGAGCTCAGAAACATCACCAGCTGTTAATCTAGCACGCATCAATTCATAGGTTTTACGTTGTGATACTGCAATTTGCCGCACAATTAACAATTTCTGTTGCCAACCACGCATTTGTACATAATTTGTTGCCACATCTCCTAACAATGTCACCATGGTAGCGCGCATATCTTCCACAGCCGCATCAAGACCATAACGCGCTGCTTCAACCGCTCGTTTATGCCCACCAAAAAAATCAAGCTCCCAGCTTGCATCAAAACCACTATGATATTGGTTTAACAATGCATCAGACTGTCCAGAATAACTACGGGTTCCTGAAATTGAATTGGACACATTTGGCAAAAGAGTTCCCACAACCTGTCCTAAACCCGCACGTGCCTCACGTACCCGAGCTTTGGCAACAGCAACATTATTATTTCCAGAAATCGCATAATCCATTAATGCATCTAGAACAGGGTCATTCAAACGCCGCCACCATCCGGCAAGCGCAACTGGCTGTCCTACAGTCTGTGCAGATTTTTCTCCCCAAACTGCTGGAACACGAAAAGATGTTTTCTGGTAATTAGGACCAACCATACATCCTGACAAAAGCAAACACAACAAGACACAAGAAAGTAATCCACGAGAAGCGCCCCTTTTGAGATTTCTGATATACATCTAGTCTCCCGCATTCTTTCAGAATCATTATTTAATATTAATACTTTATTTACCTCTTATTTCAAACTTGACGTGAAAAATCAAATACAGTTTGCACAGGAATATGATCTGAAGGGCGTTCCCATCCGCGCGCATCACGAAAAATCGAAAGATCTACAACAAAAGGTGCTAAATCAGGAGAAGACCAAACATGATCAAGCCGCCGTCCATAATCGGTAAATGCCCAATCGCGTGCACGATAACTCCACCATGTATAAAGCTTGGTAGGAGCAGGAATATGAAACCGCATCAGATCAACCCATCCACCTTGACAACACAAGTCCTGTAAACGCTCGGTTTCAATGGGAGTATGGCTTACAACCTTCAACAATTGCTGATGAGACCAAACATCCTCTGCCAAAGGAGCAATATTTAAATCGCCCACCAAAAGAGAAGAAAGACCATCTCCTTGATCCGCACGTATAGAGGACATTTCTTCTAAAAAATCAAGCTTATGCCGAAATTTTTCATTCACATCAGCATCTGGAATATCTCCCCCAGCAGGAACATAAAAATTATGAATCCGCAAGCTTCTCCCATGGGCTTCCACAATAACTGAGATATAGCGACAATCTTGGTTTTGGCAAAAGAAACGCTTTTCTACCTTTTTAAAAGGCAAACGAGAAACAATAGCCACCCCGTTATAAGATTTTTGTCCACTCAATGCGATATGCTCATAACCCGCTGCTTCAAAAGCCCCCACTGGAAATAAAGCATCTGGACATTTTGTTTCCTGTAGACACAAAACATCTGCGGAAAAGAGTTCCAAATACTGAAAAACCTGTGCAAGACGCAAACGAATAGAATTAATATTCCAAGTTGCAATACGAAATAACATCCATTTCAATCCCAATGAAACAACACCGCACTATTTCTTCGAAGGAAGTGCAAACATTCCATTAGCGAAACGGACGTCTGTCCGCACATTCATAATCTGCACAGTAGTTTCCAAATTTTGTTGGTCAACAATTGTCCACTGCCGCAAAGCAGAGCCTTTAGAATCAAAAACCATCCTTATTTTCCCTGCCCCAATCGTTTTATCACGCAGAACAATCGTCACAGCCCCTGGATCTTCGCGAAATGCCAACAAGCGCCCAGAAGATATATCAATTTTATCAGCCAACAGAAACTTCATTGGCGTTTGCGAAAGTTGTGAAAAGTTCCAAGTATTCAAAGCCCGATTGTTAATACCTACAAATTGGCCATCTGCAATAATCTGTAAAGGCATTTTCTTATAAATAAAACGAATTTTCCCTGGGCGCTCTAAATAAAATGTCCCTTGGGACATTTTTCCCTTTGGACTAAACTGAATAAAATCACCTGTCATTGTTTTGATTGCCGCAAAGTGATTTACAACATTTTGCGCCTTTATCACTTTATTAGACGCTTGCGAAAAAACAGGAAAAGTTAAACACCAAAAGATAATAATTCCCACCAACCCAAAGACTCTTCTTTGCGGAAAAAAAGACGTTTTCATAAAAAATGCTCCCAAGCAATGTTTAATTGACTTTATAATTTATAACTTAAGTGATCAACGATGAATAAATACCCTTCTTTATAAAATAAAGATATTGTTTGAAAAAAATATCAAAATATTTTTAACAGTATTCTTCTTCGACAATCTCCAAAACTTTTTGCTTACCCATATCATTTACTAGACTAATAATGCCTTCTTCTTCCATCTTTTCAATCAATGTTGCGGCACGGTTATAACCAATACCTAAACAATGTTGAATATGAGAAGTTGAAGCACAATAGCAACAGCTTGACTATAGGGATCATCTGCTAAAGAAAAAGCCAAAGAAACATCCTTCTTTATTGCCTGCGGTATCGTTTCCAAATAATCAGTCTGCGTTTAAATTTCCGAAGGCATTCAAATTTCCCGCTTTTCTGCTGATTTTCTAAACGCATAATATATTCTTTATATATTCTTTCCCACCCCTAATCTGTGAAGCAATATAAATTATAGTCAATACATAACGGATTAAGTACTAAACATATATTGCTCGCGAACCTGAAAACTCCTTTAAGTGGCAAAAATGCTTTTTTGACTTCCTTCCAATCCAAAAGAATAAAAATTTTCACTCAAACCAGTCTGTAAACAGTTTGGAGTTTAGCAGATTTCACTTGGCTTCCCACCCCATATGATTCATCTATATAAGGCTCCACAGATAAGCCTTGCCCCTAAATATTTAGAGCGCACTTAAAAAGACACTTAAATATCAAGCCTTACATGCTTTTATACCCCTACACTCGCAATGACATTATTTTATACCAAGATATTGATTTATAATAAATTATCTTTTTAACTTAAATCATAACGCCAAATACAGGAAGATTCTCTCATCTCATACTCTCTCATATTGAATCAACTCAAATCATTTGCTTGCACGTTACAAGCAAGGTTGGTGTATGGATAAAAGTTATATAAGATAAAGAATCCCCTTATAAAGAGTCTCAAGTGCCAAGGAGCTATCGCAAATCGAGAACTGGTATATGAAAATACAGACTTTCTACGATACAGTAGGATAAACACTTGTTTTATAAGATGTTATAGAAAGCAACTATAAAGATTTTTCAAAAGCGTTCTTCTTCGGCAGGCACTAAAATTTCTCGTTTCCCTGCGTGATTTGCTGGACTAATGATACCTTCTTCTTCCATCCTCTCAATCAATGTAGCAGCACGGTTATAACCAATGCCTAAACGGCGTTGAATATAAGAAGTCGAAGCCTTACGATCACGAAGCACAATAGCAACAGCTTGGCTATAGGGATCATCTTCTGAAGGAGAAGCTAAAGAAACATCAGCACCATCCTCTTCAACTTCTTGCGTAATTGTTTCCAAATAATCAGGTCGTGCTTGCGCTTTGAGATGCGCAACAACCTGCTCCACTTCATCATCTGCAACAAAAGGACCATGCACACGTTGAACACGTCCTCCTCCCATCATAAAGAGCATATCTCCTTGTCCCAATAATTGCTCAGCCCCCTGTTCGCCCAAAATTGTTCGGCTATCGATTTTTGAACTTACAGAAAAAGAAATACGTGTAGGAAAATTGGCTTTGATCGTCCCAGTAATAACATCGACAGAAGGACGCTGCGTCGCCATAATCACGTGGATACCGGCAGCACGTGCCATTTGTGCCAAGCGTTGAACCGCGCCTTCAATGTCTTTACCAGCAACCATCATCAAATCAGCCATTTCATCAATAATGACAACAATATAGGGCATAGGACTAAAATCAAGTGTTTCCGTTTCATAAAGAGGCTCACCAGTCTCGCGATCAAATCCAACTTGAATTGTCCGCGCCATTGTCTCTCCCTGACTTGCTGCTTCCCTAAGACGTGCATTAAACCCATCAATATTACGAACGCCTAATTTTGACATTTTACTATAGCGCTCTTCCATTTCACGAACAGCCCACTTTAAAGCAATCACGGCTTTTTTAGGATCTGTCACCACGGGTGTTAATAAATGAGGAATGCCATCATAAACCGAAAGCTCAAGCATTTTCGGATCCACCATAATGAGACGACATTGTTCAGGTGTCATACGATAAAGCAATGATAAAATCATTGTATTGATAGCAACAGACTTTCCCGATCCTGTTGTACCAGCAACCAAAAGATGGGGCATTTTTGCTAAATCTGCAATAACAGCTTCCCCCCCGATTGTCTTACCTAAAGCAAGTCCTAGCTTTGCTTTGCTGTCAATAAATTCTTGCGCCTGCAACATTTCTCGTAAATAAACCATCTCACGCTTTGCATTAGGCAATTCTATTCCAATCACATTGCGTCCTGGAACCACCGCAACACGCGCTGAAATCGCACGCATCGAGCGTGCAATATCATCTGCCAAACCAATAATACGGGAGGACTTAATGCCAGCAGCCGGTTCAAATTCATACAAAGTCACCACCGGTCCAGGACAAGCATCAATAATTTGCCCTTTAACTCCAAAATCTAACAAAACCCCTTCAAGTTCCTGAGAATTTGCTCTTAAAACAGCAGGAGAAAGTTTTGCATCTCTAACAGACGGTGGTGGAACCGAAAGATAATCTACAAGAGGAAGAACAAAATCACCATTTGAAGAAGCTGTTAAAGACTTTCGATTTTTAACAGAAGCAACATAGGTTTTATTTTGATTTTCCTCACACTTTACTTTTTCACCCAAAAAAGTTGGCTCAATCCGATCAAATGGCTTTCCTTGCACCTTACTCTGAAAACGCCTTTTGAAACAGAAAAAACGAAAGAAACGCGCTTGTAAAAAATAAAAAAGATGTAAAAGAGCGCCAAAAGTTGTCGCAAAAAAACCATGATTTTCACGATCATCCTCTGCAGCATATTCCGTATCTTCTTCCAATTCAAAAACTGGATTAACGATTGCATCTTTTGGAATGCTTTTTTCTTTTCTTTTCTTTGTTCGACGCCGCCATATCACATTGCCAGCAAAAGCAGCAGTGAAAAAACCTAAAAGAATAAAAACAACACTGAAAAACACCGTGTAAAGAGGAGAAAGAAAAAGAGGAAAAACTGAAGAAGCAACACTTAAAGCTTTATCTCCTAAAACCCCTCCCAATCCCATTGGCAATGGCCAATAAGTAAAAGAAGCAACAGGTGACATAAGGGCAAAAGCAATTAAAAAACAAATCGTTGATAGCGCCCATAAAAAAAAGCGCAAAGTCAAATTGTAGATATTCTTTTGCGCCAACAAGAGAAAAGACCAAAATAATGGCGGTAACAAAACAGCAAGACTTGCCAAGCCAAAAAACTGCATAATAAAATCTGAAAAAATTGCCCCCATCCACCCCATAAGGTTTGTAACCTCATTTGTACTTGCATGGGTTAAAGATGGATCCTCAACATTCCACGTCGCCAAAGCAAATACACAAAAAATAATAAAGCCCAAAAGCCCAAGCCCAATAAATACCCCTATCTGACGTAAAAACATCTCAATAAGACGCGAACCTTGAGAATTTCGCACTTCTAATGAATCATAAGGAGAAGAACTTCGGTGCATCTATCAATTCCAAATACAAAACTTTCATATTTTAAAGAGTTATAACTCTCTCTCGTAAAAAAGGATGAAGCTTAAACTCTGTGCCAATCTGTAAACAAATAACCTGTAAACAATCCGGCTTTTTATCTAGTCTAGCGCATTCTACCTTCTAACCACTTCATATCACTCATACATCACCACCCTAAGAGACTATCCTTCATAAGGCGCACAAAAAGCTCTCGCTGAATATTTTATCACACGATCAACCAAAAAACACCTCATGTGTAAAGTTTTACATGGGTCCTATAGGCACCTCCTAAACAGACGATGTTTTTTACGCTACATCATGATAACGGCAAAATATGAATACTGTTTTAACCATCACGAATGAACACAGTTTTTTATTTATCATACTAACTAAATGTCCCCCTTCAGGACAGGCATACTAAAGTAATTCATACAACTTAAAAAAATACACGACCATCTTTGGTTATTTTTAGTTTTCTTTTTTATCAACCAAGTGTAAAAAGAATTGAAGAGGACATTCAAAAAAGCTTATCCGATAAATCTGTAAAATGAATCACATAAATGATGAAGCAGAAGAACTCTGAAAAACCAATCTGTCATCAGATTGGTGCCAAAAAGAAACCTCGTTTTGTAAAGTAGAAAGAAAAGTAAACGTTAAGATATTTTAGGCAATTTAAAAAGATATTCTTTTTTAAAAAAAGCAAACTGTAAACAATGGAAGAAGTATTGTGTGTTCTAATCGCAATAAAGACGTACAGCCCAATAAAAAAATTAAATCTCATAAAACGAAACAATGTGATCTGCTCATTGCAGGGGGGGCGGCTGTCGGTTTAACCTTAGCGATAGCACTCAAGCAAACAGCCCCTAATCTGAAAATAAAAATCGTTGATGCTGCTCCGCAAGGAGATACTCCTGCTTCTAACATACGAACCATTGCCCTTGCTGCCGCTTCTATTCGTATGTTAAAACAATTACAATGTTGGGAACCTATAAAACCCTATGCGCAACCCATTCATTCAATGATCATCACAGATACAAGCACAAGTGACCCTGTCAAACCCACTCTTTTAACCTTTGAAGGCGACATTACCCCTGGTGAGCCCTTTGCTGCTATGGTAGAGCAGAGAGAACTCATCAACACTTTAAAAAAACGTGTCAAAGATCTCAATATCCCTGTTATTGCAAACACACGTGTCATTGATTTTCATCAAGAAGACCAACATAAAACCGTCACTTTAAATAATGAAGAGGTTTGGCAAACAAAATTGCTTATTGCAGCCGACGGAGCCCATTCGAAATTACGCCAAAAAGCAGGTCTTAAAAACTTTTCTCATCCCTATAAACAAACAGCAATCATCTGCACAGTTGAACATGAAAAACCCCATAATGGTCAAGCAATTCAACATTTTTTACCTGCCGGTCCTTTTGCTCTTCTCCCTCTCAAAGGCAACCGATCTGCCATTGTGTGGAATGAAGATCATAAAACTGCGCAATATTATCTCAAAGCTAATGCCCTTATTTTTGAAACAGAACTCGAAAGACGCATTGGCCATCGATTAGGCAAACTCTCTTGGAATGGCGAACGTCAAGCTTTTCCTTTAAGTCTTTCTTTAACACGTCAATGCGTTAAACCACGTTTTGCTCTCGTTGGCGACGCCGCCCATACCATCCACCCCATTGCAGGACAAGGACTCAATTTAGGATTACGCGATAGCGCTGCCCTCGCTGAAGTGATTATTGAAGCAGCACGACTAGGTCTTGACATTGGCTCCCTCACTGCTTTAGAGCGCTATCAAAGCTGGAGACGTTTTGAAGTTGTCCGTATGGCTTTAAGCAATGATTGGCTTAATAAACTCTTTTCTAATGATAGCCTTCTTTTACGGATGCTCCGCGATACCGGCCTTGGTATCGTTAATCAAGCGCCAAAAATAAAAAAATACTTCATTCAAGAAGCTGCCGGTCTCACTCCCAATGCCCCACGTCTTCTACACGGCTTCCCACTTTAAGCAAAAATTCATCCTATTTCACTTTTTTACAACCTTTGCCTTCCTCCTTCAAAGAACAAAAAATTCCTATCTCATCCAATCTGTTTACAAACCAGATTCCTGTCGAGTAATTTTCTCTTGACTTCCTCCTCCCATATTTCACTTAACATAAGACTCGACAAGCGAGTACATTCTAAGAATATTCACCACGCACTGAAAAATAATGTCTCAAAGAGGTTGCCTTATATCACCACACCTTAAAAGAAGGCATTTCACGTCATAACGAAATAAACAAGACTTTTTAGCACACAACATTTTATTTATAATAATAAATTCATTGTTCTCATATTGAGTAAGAAATCTAACGATCATAAAATACCCTTATTTCAAATCTCTCTCATGTTGAAGCAATCAAAATCATTCACTTGCACATCACGAACGAGAGTGTCGTATAAATAAAAAAAATTAAACAAAGCAATAAAAAAAACCTCCCTCTCTCAAGAACTAAGGACTTTAGCAATATTGGAGGCGAGTAAAGTGTATAAGGACGCCGGCTTATATTTTTTATTGAAATAAAAGCTGGTGTACAAAAATGGATTTTATGTAATCATAGGGACTTTCACGTTATACTATTCACGAAAAGCATCATAAAATAAGCTTCGTTGCATTGAAAAATTTTTCTTTTAAAACAAGCGCGTAAATTGGTAACACAACTGTATTCCGTTTGGGGTATTCTGTTCCTCAGACAAACCCTTTAACTTATTGTGGAATACCACACAATTTTAGAAAAAATATTCCGATATATAACAAAGTGTTCCGTACTCTATACCATCACACAAAATTGTAAACGTGCATATCACCCCCCTATTTCACACCATAAAAGAAGATAAACCGCAATAGAATGGCTTAATCCTTTTATTTTCAAATACGCTCTTTATTCATAATTCATTATTCATAAATGCTCATAAATGAATTTTAATCACAAACGCTCAGAAATATGTCATAAATTCTATAAAACTCATAACAGCCATAGAGATTTTTCATTTCCTACACACTCACTCATCTCAACTAAACGAACGATAAATCGATAAATAAAGTAAATGCCTCATATATAATCTTACAGAAAAAAGACCAAACAAAATCTATAACATCAGGCTTGTTTTACAGAACAGTATTTCAAAAATATAAGTATGCTAATTTATTAACATATTAATTGATAAAATTATTATTTTACATATTGAGTAAAATCCCTATGCAATAAATCATTCTCATTTCGACCATTTTTGTAAAGAGTCAATAAAACTATAAAAAGAAGTAAAATATCCCCCTCTCTCAAATGCAAAAAGCAATTACAATATTTTAATCCGGCATCATCATTATGCTTGCCAGATTATAACAACAAGACCTTTTTCACTTAAATACATTTGTTCATACCCCCTATCATTTTATTTGATCACTCAATACTTTAATATATTCATTCAGTATGTTTATATAATCAAATTACCCAAAAGAGCATACTTCTTGCATTTACATTCATTGGTATTCCCTTATCTTTTAAATATCGCACACGTGTTACGTTACTTCGAGTTCATCAAGTGTATACCCATTCTCCAGCCACTCTTTAATCCACTTAGGTCTACGTCCACGCCCATTCCATAATTCCCATTGGTTATTGGGATTTCTATAATGGCGCTCTTTGCTCACAAGATCAGCGATATCAATTCCATGGGCATTAGCAATTTCAAGAATTTTTCGTCGCGCATTTTGCTTTTCCTTTGCTTGCCGTTTTTTTAATTCCACATCGATTTGTGTACGCATCTCTTGTAGTTCATCAAAATTCATATTTTTGAGATCATTCACCTTAATTACTCCCCTTGCAAAAAAGAATTTTTTTCTTGCCATATTTTAAACACAATTATAGACAATTTCTGTCCATTTATTATCGAAATTAAAATTACGATGCATATATCACTTTGACGGAGATGTGCTTTGGACCACAAAGAACTGTTTATTGGTACATCAATTACCATCACTGCATCTTTTTTCAGCTCAATCGCTGAAACTACTAAATGCAGTGCTCAAACGCCATCACACCTCTCTGACTCTCATGAATCAGTAGTCAAAAGTAAATATAAATCGTCACTCTATAAGTTATGGCAATACGCAACAAAGAACAAGCCCTCTCTGTATAATGATAGTGTAGTTCATTATGACAATAAAACCTCCCCTTACACACAACGGCTTTTTACTTCGTATAAATTTTTTTTGAAAAGATTTTTGCAACCAGAGAATTATGTAAAACAAGCAGCTTCAATACAGTATCAAAGATTATTATTTTTTAAAAGCAGCGCCTTTTTTCGTGATTCCAATAATATTGGTTGGCATAACGTGCTCTATTTTATTCCGCACTTTTATCTTGTTGGTTGGATACTCGCATATATTAGAAATATTTTTAGAAGAGAACAAAACAATAATCACAAGGAATATTCTAAGCTAAACAATCTCGTTCTGCAAATTTATAAAATCAAAAAACAACGAGAAAATGCACCACAAAGAATGAGCATTTGTATTAATAAAATTCTTCATAATAAGGTGTATTGCTAATGATTGTTCCAGATTTCACATTTTTTGCTGCGGCATACATATCCAATACGCCCCCCATAACATTTTCAGTTATCGCCGAACAAGAAGCGCGGGACAATGTCTACGTAACAGATGATAAAGATAACTTCTTCTATCAATCATCTCAGCTTAAGGAAACAATCGCAACAACTGAACAGAGAGAACATAATTTTAACATAATTTTAGGGCAAATTGGTGTTGGAAATGTGAAATTGTTTTCTCTTTTTGATGCATTTGATTTTTGCGGAAATCTTACAGCTGTACAAAACGCTCTAACTTACTGCTATGAACAAACAACATCAAAGTGCATCTTTGAAAAAGCGACTTTGCAATCTGTGCTAAATTTCTACAACACAGAAAACTCAAACCACACCTCTATACAAAAAGTTACTTCATATATTGGAGTAAAAGCTGCTGTACGAGAAAATGAAGATTTGCAGGAGCCTGTAAAGCTTAAAAAAGAAGAACTAGAACAGGCAACTAACGTAGATTCTCTTCCTCTCTCTTCAAAAGGAGAAGAAGATGCATTTACACATAAAGAAAGTAGCGCCCGCGATGCTTTTTCAGCTGAAGATTTTTCTTCATCGAGAAGATCGCAGAGTGACAACTGATATTTTCACGAAACTCTAGAATTTTGATAGGATATTATAATGAAAGGTAGATAAGAAAATGTTAAAGCTCTAATTAGTAAGATTGGACAAAATCTCTTCTAATTGAGGGCAAAGATAATGAAAATGATAGAACAAAACAGCGTTGACATAGCATTTAGTCAAAAAGCAGCACGTGAGATTACAGTCGTGATGCTTTCAGAAAGAGAATGGTATTTTACGTTTATTTCCGATGATCCAATCACCGGAAAGCCAAATAAATATACGTTACTTACACAAAGAGGAAAACTAAGAACTTGGGCTGATCCAAAATATCTCTTTAAGTTTCTTCATGAACGAGGGGTCATTTGTGGGAGTTTTAATCTTAATCAGGATAAACAACATGAAACAATTAAATATTCTTCACACAACAGCTCGTAATAAAATTGCTGCATTTTCAGCAGCTTTAACCATATTTTTTATGAATAGTTCTGCTCATGCACAAGCCAAAGTCAAAACTTTACAAAATGCATCGGACGCTCTAACAGAGTTACAGACAGACTTAAAAGTAATTATCCCTATCGCTGCTGCCGTTATACTTTTATGTTTAGCAATTGGTTATGCGGGACGCTACATCGGAAAAGATACATTTGTACGTTGGGCAATCGGTGTTGTCATCGCAGGTTCTGCAACCCAACTTGTTACATTGCTATTTAAGTGATAGCGTTAATTATAAAATACAATATGTTTATTTGTATAAAAATGTTATCTAGATTTTAATAAGAGTGAAATATGAAAAGATTAAATAGTATTCAATCGAAAAGTCACAACAAAATCATCACAATTTCTGCAGCTATGACTGCATTCTTTATGAATAGTTCTGCTCATGCACAAAACGCAAAAGTTTTAACAAATGCGAAGACAGCTCTAACAGATTTACAGGCAGACTTGAAAGTGATTATCCCTATCGCTGCTGCCGTTATACTTTTGTGCTTAGCAATCGGCTATGCAGGGCGCTACATAGGAAAAGACACATTTGTACGATGGGCAATCGGTGTTGTCATCGCAGGTTCTGCAACCCAACTTGTTACATTGCTATTTAAAACAGCGTAATAATGGCATTAATTATAAATAATACAACACGATACGTTTATACGATAAACAACCAGTATTATTATCGTGTTCTCTACAACCAAACTTACTTCAATACTATTGAAAGGTAATTCATGAATCAGTATAATACATAATGTTTTTAACATCCATCGATTATTAGGTGAGTACCAGTAATAATGTAGCCATACTGAAAAAAGGAATATTATTTATAGCAACTTTAATCAAAAGGGGATAAAGGATATGAAACAATCAAATACGTTTCAAGCGAAGGCGTGCAACAGGATTAATGTTATTATTATCACTTCAATAATGTTATTAATAACGAAATCTGCATATGCTCAGACGGAAACTGAAAGCTTGGATGCCTTCATAGGAATGCAATATGGATTAAGTATACTTATTCCTATCGTCGCCATCATTATTCTTTTATTTCTTTTGCTTATTTATATATTTCGCATCATCGCAAGAGCTACATTTATGCGATGGGCATTCAGTGTCATTATTGCTGGTGCAGCCTTTTATATTAGCCACATATTATTTTACCTCCACTGACAAGAGCACCCTATGAAATCACAAGAAAAAAAAGAATTCCCCCTATTCAAAGGAGCAACACGTGTTCCAACAATATGGGGTGTCCCCATGATGCCATTTATCGTTATGGTTATGGGGGTTGCTGTTATTGCTATGACAGTAAGTATCTTTTTGTGGATTATAGCGCCTCCATTATGGTTCATTATGGTGCAAATTACTAAAAACGATGATAAGGCATTTCGTATCTGGTGGTTATGGATCGATACTAAATTTCGCAATCGAAACAAAGGTTTTTGGGGCGCATCAAGTTATAGTCCCTCTGATTACAGTAAAAGGAGATAAACATGACAGTTGTTGAAAGTAGCAAACGCCTTGCATCAGAGACACCTGTAAGCCTATTTCTGCCTTATTCACATCATATTACAGATACGATTATCTCTACTAAAAATGCGGAATATTTATCGATTTGGAAGATTGACGGGCGTTCACATCAAAGCGCTTCAGAAGAAGATATCTTTCAATGGATAAAAGAGCTTAATAATACTCTACGGGGTATTTCATCAGCCAATTTATCATTTTGGACACATATTGTGCGCCGCCGTGTTTATGAATATCCTGATTCAACATTTGATCAAATGTTTTGCTATCAACTTGATGAAAAATATCGGCAAAGCTTTACTGGTTATAATTTGATGGTCAATGATTTATATCTGACTGTCATTTTTCAGCCGATAGCGGATAAAATTATGTCGTTCTTTTCTCAACATGAACGTGAAACGCTTGACCAAAAAAAGATGCGACAAGACTCATGTATCAAAGAACTCAATGACATCAATCGTACTTTAGGCCAATCTTTAAACCGTTACGGTGCAGAACTTCTTGGTGCTTATGAAAAAAATGGACATGCTTATTCTTCTGCACTTGAGTTCCTTGGAATGCTTGTCAATGGTGAATATCGCCCCATGCCAATTTGCCATGACCGTTTTGCTGACTATATGTCTATCAATCGACCTTTTTTCTCAAAATGGGGTGCTCTTGGTGAACTGCGAACAACCAGTGGAATGCGTCGATTTGGAATGCTGGAAGTTAAAGAATATGATGCAACAACCAAACCGGGACAATTAAATGTTTTGTTGGAAAGTGACTTCGAGTTCATATTGACACAGAGCTTTTCGGTGCTTTCTCGACATGCTGCTAAAGACTATTTACAACGGCATCAGCGTAACCTTATTGATGCACGAGATGTGGCAACGAGCCAAATTGAACAAATTGACGAAGCACTAAACCAGCTTATCAGCGGGCATTTTGTCATGGGAGAACATCACTGCACATTGACTATCTATGGTGATACAATTCAACAAGTTCGCGACCATATGGCCAAAGCGAGTGCAGCATTACTAGACGTTGCGCTACTCCCCAAACCTGTAGACTTAGCGATAGAGGCTGGCTATTGGGCACAACTTCCTGGCAATTGGAAATGGAGACCACGTCCTGCTCCGATTACATCATTAAACTTTTTATCATTTTCATCTTTTCATAATTTTATGTCAGGAAAACCCACTGGTAACCCATGGGGCCCAGCCGTCACAATTCTTAAAACAACCAGTAAAACACCGCTTTATTTCAACTTTCATGCCTCCAAACTTGAAGAGGACTCAACAGATAAACGTTTGCTCGGTAATACCGCACTTATCGGACAATCTGGTTCCGGTAAAACCGTGTTACTTGGCTTTTTGTTAGCACAAGCACAAAAATTTAAGCCGACAACTGTTGTTTTTGATAAAGATCGTGGCATGGAAGTTGCCATTCGAGCGATGGGTGGAAAATATTTAACATTCAAGCCAGGCAGGAGAAGTGGTTTCAATCCTTTCCAACTCCCACCCACACAAGAAAATCTTATTTTTCTGAAACAATTTGTTAAAAAATTGGCAGAAGCTGGTGGTGAAGTCACGCATCACGACGAAGAAGAAATTAACAAAGCAGTTATGTCTGTTATGAGCAGTAACATTGACCGATCACTCCGTCGTTTGTCCTTTCTAGTACAATTTTTACCAAATCCACGTTTAAGTGATTATAATGCTCACCCATCTGTTCATGCTCGCTTACTAAAATGGTGTGAAGGTGGTGATTATGGATGGTTGTTTGATAATCCCCACGATGCTCTTGATCTCTCAACACATCAAATTTACGGCTTTGATATCACGGAATTCTTAGATAATTTTGAAACTCGCACCCCAGTGATGATGTATTTGCTTTACCGCACAGAAGGCATGATTAGCGGACAGCGATTTATGTATATCTTTGATGAGTTTTGGAAGCCTTTACAAGATCCGTACTTTGAAGATTTGGCGAAAAATAAGCAAAAAACTATCCGTAAACAAAATGGTATTTTTGTTTACGCAACACAAGAGCCTAGCGATGCCTTAGAAAGTAATATTGCCAAAACACTCATTCAACAGTGTGCGACTTACATTTTTCTAGCCAATCCCAAGGCAAACTATGAAGATTATACAAAAGGTTTTAAACTAACAGATACCGAATTTGAACTCGTTAAAGGACTTGGTGAGTTTAGTCGCCAATTCCTCATTAAGCAGGGTGATCAATCTGCGCTTGCAGAACTGAATCTTGGTAAATTTCATCTGACAAGCAGTGGAAAAACCATCGAACACGACTTTAGTGACGAGCTCTTGGTGTTATCAGGCACACCTGATAACGCAGAATTAGCCGAAAGCATTATCGCGGAAGTTGGTGATGATCCGGCAATATGGTTACCAATTTTCTTACAGCACGCAAAAAATGACAGGAGGGAAACATGAAAAAAAAGGTCATTTCAATAGTAGTTGTAATAACTTTAGGAATTTCAGACCCAGCAATGGCTTGGATTTGGGGCGCTGGAGCAGCGGATTTGTCATCATCAGTTCCAACGACGTGGCCCAATTTTTTTGGGAGTTCAAAAACATCAAAGAAAACACCTCCACAACAAAAGGAAGCGCCACCTGACCCACTTCTCGAAACACTAAAAAAACAACTTGAGGAAGTAAAAAAGATACACGAGTCTATAACGGGAAACCAAAAGTTCGACACTAAAAAACTTAAAAATGCACAAACAGATCACAGCAGTTTTTTTCTCAAAAATCCGGAGACGCTCTACAATAGAAATAAATCTTCTGCTCTAGCTACATCACTTGAAAATATTTTAAAAGAAGAAGAAATTCCTATCTCTGTCCATGAATCTAGCAGTTTTATCAACAAGCGTAGCCAATATGCAGCCATCACTGATAAAGCCGTAAGTCTAAAGACTTTTGAAGAAGCAAATAATCGTTTTCAGCAAATTGAAGAACTATTAAACGAAATCAAGACAACAAAAGATCTAAAAAGTATTGCTGAGTTACAAGCACATATAATTGGAATGCTCGCTATGCTACAAAATGAAACAGCAAAACTACAAATGGTCACACATTTACGCAATGCTGAATATACACTTATCAAACAGCAGAAGGACAAACATAACATAAAAATTTTGAATAGTAAAAACACGAAAATGCCTACCATAAGATTTATTAAATAAGGCTTTTTATAACAATATTTCGTGTATTATTTTTCCTGTATGCTCGTAAAAAGCAAAGGTTAGTGCATAATATTCAGTTCTCTCCCATAGACTGAAAAGATCTAGGAAATTTAATTCTATCCTAAAAAAATCAACGAAAAATGCTTAAAAATCATATAAAAAGTTGAAAATTCGTTAAAGAGGAATTCCATGGACTTTACAGTGTTCACGCAACTTTTCAGTAAAATTGATC
>NZ_JBHILY010000030.1:0-6718 GCF_042193555.1 Bartonella sp. PS17NMGDW
AGCGGTCAATTGGCAGCAGGGCAGGATTTAGTCTTCAGCGTGACGGGCAATGTGACCAACAACAAAACGGGCTTAATCTATGTGAAGGGCAATGGTGCTTTACAAGTTGATGGGGCTTTGTTGAATGGTTTTGGCGCCATAATGGCAGAGGGTGATTTATCTTTCACCAATGCGGCTGGCAGCGGAAAAAGCCTTTCGCTTGTTAACAAAGCGGGCTTTATTCAAGCAGGTGGAAATTTAAATATCCAAACCAACACTCTAAAAAACGAAGCCGATAGCACGCCCGTCATCACGGAAAAAACGGAATATAGCGATATTTCTTTCCAAAGACCAAAGGATTCTGATCAACTCAGTGATGGGATGTTATATCATGATGCGAAAGTTGGTCTTTGGGGACAAGGGCACGAACATCAAGATGATAACGGAATTTGGAAAGGACACTTATACATTTACTTAGATAATCCACTTTGGAATAGTAAAGAAGAAACCTATGGCACCGCAATTTCAAGCGATGGAACAGTCTATAAGGCATTTACTTGGAAATATATTGACGAAAGAAACTCTGTAGAACAGTATCGATGGAATGGTTCTCGGCAGAAGGGCGGATGGTTTGGGTCAATAAACGAAAATTGGTCACACATGACAGAAAAGACTGTCACGCAAGGGTTTTCTCATAAACCAACTGTTTCGGGGGTAATACAATCTAGTGGCAATCTCATCATTAACGCTGATACCATTGACAACCATTATAGCATTATGAGAGCAGAGGGAAATGCTGATATCCACGCCAAGACGCTGACCAATTTAGGTGCAACGGCTTATAAAAAAACCTATATGGGGTGTAATGCCAATACGCAGGATGGTTATTGTTATGGCTATAAAGCTGATGGAAGCCGCGATGTTTCTTTAGATATAGCCAATGGCAAGGATCGCCATACTGGTTCAAAAGTTCTTGATACCGCTCCTGGTCTTGTCCAAGCGGGTGGCACTTTAAATCTGGTGGTCGATCAACTCAATAACACGGCAGCGGAAGGTTCGATTACAGGGGATGCGCATTTTGAAGCACAAGCAGTTGGGGGCAATCCACTGGAGTCCTTAAGTGGTTTGCCTGGAGCTGGCGCTCTCTTTACACCAAAAGTGGATCTCAATAATGCAGGAGAACTTTCTGAGGGGCTCCCTTTACCAAAACCCCAATCGGGTGGGGTTGGGGGCACGCTGCCCAACCAGAATTTCATTTATGAAACGCGGGCAGAATTCCTTGATGTTGGCAAGTTTTATGGCTCAGCCTATTATTTGAACAGAATAGGTTACAATCCTGATCGGGAGATTTTTTTCTTAGGCGATGCTTATTTCGAAAAGCAGCTGATTGAAAAACAAATGCGTGATCTTGTTGGTCAAGGGTTGGGCAAAGGTTCCTTTATTCCTGGAAGTGATGCCATTGAACAAGTCAAAACTTTGCTGGATGGTGGGGCAGACTATGCAAAAGCCCACAATCTCCCCTTTGGTGAGGCTTTGAGTGAAGAACAATTGGCGTCCCTAGAAGCCCCGATGGTGATTTATGTGCGCCAACAGGTCAAGGGCATGGATGTTTATGCACCGGTGCTTTACATCCCCGAAAAAGACAGAGCCTCCTTTGTTTCTGCTGGGGCTTTGATCATGGGCGATGATGTGAATATCACCAGCCAAAATACGAGCAATTCAACGATTATCAATTCAGGGCGGATTGCGGCAAATCACCAATTGCATGTGCATGGCGGGGATATCCTCAGTCAAGGAGGGCATTTTGCGGCGGGTGGGGATGCTGTTATCCTTGCGGAGAAGAATATTCGTTTGGATGCAGGGCGCACAACGGTTGACGGCGTGGAGACCGTTTTAAACACCGAGGCGCTTTCTGCTGGGGGTAATGCAACGGTGATTGCTAAACAAGATATCACCGCCTCAGGGGTGGGGATCACTACCGGAGGTGATCTTGCCATGGCTACAGAAGAAGGCAACTTGACGATCGGTTCAGCAGAAACCCATTACCATGATGAACAGGGTGATGCCACCATGCATCATAAATCTGTGTTAAACTCTGGAGGCTCGACGACACTTCTCTCTGGAAATAATTTGAATATTCTAGGCTCTGATGTTCAAGCAACGGATAATCTTTCCTTACAGGCAAAAGAAAACGTTTCAATTGATGCCACACGCAACAGTACCAATAGCCATCGCGGGGATCGAACTTCTCATGTTGCCGTGCACAATGGCTCTCATTTAAGTTCTGGAAAAGATACCACTGTCATCTCAGGTCAAGATATCCATATTGCTGCTTCCGATATCGATGCGAAGGGCAATGTTGGACTTGGCGCCCAAGGGGAGATAACAATAGGGGTGAGAAACGATGAGATGGAATATCATCTTCGCGCCAAAAACACGAAAGTAGATATGCAAGCCTCTCATGCGGTTGGCTCTTCGATAAAATCGGGAGGTGATACCACGGTCATTGCAGGGCAGGATGGCAAGCCGCATGATCTTAGCATCACAGGTAGTTCCATTGCGGCTGAGGGCAAGGTAGGGCTGAAAGCCAGCAACGATGTCCTGATCAATAATGCAGAGGATAGCTTACACTATGAGATGTCGTATCATAAAGACGGTGGAGCATTTAGTAGCAGCAAATCCGTTCATAACAAGGTGGATGCTACCCAAGTTTCCGGTTCACTCATATCTGGGGGTGAAGGCGTTGCCATTGAATCTGGAAACAACACGGAAGTTTTAGCCTCGACGCTCATAGCCGGTAAGGCAGGGGAAACGTCAGAAGAGAAAGCACTGGGAGATCAAAAACAAGCGGATATTACCATTCACTCTGGGGGAAAGATTGTCATAAAAGGCGCCCAAGAACAGTTGGATCAGCAAGCACAATCGTCTTCAAGTGGCTTTTTGCATGAGGAATCTTCCGATACATCTCAATCGCATACCACAACGGTCTCCTCTATCCTTGGGGCAACGGGCAACATCGTGTTAGACGCACAAGGAGAAGCCAAGATTTCTGCTTCTCATCTGCTTTCCGGTCAAGATATCAATGTGAGCGGAGAAAGTGTGACGATTGATGGCATGACAGATCATCATAAGAGCCATTCAGAGGAGCATGAAACGGGTTTTGGTGTGGGATCAGGCAAGGGCTTTGTGTCGATATACGGGAGTGAGGGAAAGACAGAAAATGAAGAGAGTTTTGAACATCAAGGTTCTTCTCTCAATGCGGATGGCAATATCAACATCACTGCCAAGAAAAAAGATGTGACAATTGTTGGCTCTGATCTTGCAGGGGAAAATGTTAATCTTACCGCAGCTCGTGATGTCAATGTGCTTGTTGGTCATAATAGCCATTCCTCAAGCTCAAAGGAAGAACGCTCAGGTTTTGGGTTTCAGTTTGAAAAGAGCAACAGCGGTGCTTCTGTAGGTGTTGGAATTGCAAGCGCCAAAGATACGGGCGATCAATGGGAAAATACTTCCACACAATCACACATCACGGCACGCCAAGATGTGCAGATTACTGCTGACAATGATGTAAATATGCAAGCAGCCATTGTTACGGCGGATCGTGATGTCAACATTGACGCTGGCAATAATATTACCCTATCAGAAAGCTATGATACCTCTAACGGCAAAGAGACACATGAAAAGTCTTTTGCTGGTGTGACAGCCTCTGCTGATATCGGTGTCCTTGGCACGGTACAAGGACTAAAAGATTCAGCGGACCGTATGAACAATAAGGATGGTAACAATACAGTTATTAATGGCATATTGACCGGCATGAAAATCAATCACCTCTTTAACAAAGGCAAGAATTTTGTTGATTGGCTGACTGGCAATACGGGGGAAAAGGGGAACACAACCAAAGGACTGAGTAGCCCATTAGGAGGGATGGGGGGCTCCACCAAGGATGCTCTTGCCAATATGGCTGGCGCATCTGGCAGTGTAACCGTGGGCTTTAAAACTGAGAAGGCGGAGGCATCTGTTCAGACATCTACCGCAGTGACAGATAGCATAGAAGGCAGACGCGCTGTTAACATGCATGCCCACAAAGGCAGCATTCATGGTGTTGGCGCTGATATTATCGCTGGTACCAATCCAATCTATGTGCTGGAAAATGATGCACAGAGCGGGAACATCACCATGGAAGCAGGTGAAGATATCACCTTTGAAAGTGCGCAAAATACGCAAAGCACACAAAACAGCAGTGAAAGTGCTTCAATGAGTGTTGGCACCGGTTATGGCACGGGTGGCGCAGGGGCAACGGGCAGTGCTTCTTTTAGTCAAGGGGAAGGTTCCAGTGAGGAAGTTCAACACAAAAACAGCCATATTATAGGCACTGGCACAGTTCATACCACGAGTGGGGCAAACACCACATTGGCAGGCGCCGTGGTTTCTGGAGAGCGTGTAGAAATAGAGGTTGGTGGTGATTTTGCCATTACCAGCCGCAGTGATACGGGACAAACTTCCAGCAAGCAAGACTCTGTTTCTGTTGGGTTTGGTGCTGGACAAACGGGTGGTGGGGGCTCCATGAGCGCCTCTTTCCAAAAGGATAAATCCTCCAGCGATTATCATAGTGTTGTGGAGCAATCAGGCATCAAAGCGGGTGATGGCGGCTTTAATATCATTGTTAAAGACAAAACGACCCTAACCGGAGGCATCATTGCCAGCACCGCGCCGGCGGACAAAAACAGCCTGACCACAGGAAGCATTAGCACCAGTGATATCAGCAACAGTGCCCATGCTAAAGCCAGCAGCCATGGGTTTAGCATTTCTGGGAATGACACGATAAAGAACATTGCCAAGAATGTTTTAAATCACGGCAAAGCCAAGGATGGAGCAGAAGGGGAAACCAAATCTGCTATCAGTGATGGGACTATCATCCTTACTGATACAACTGGACAGAGGGCGATGGGGCAAGATGCTGGACAAATCATTGGCTCTCTCAACCGCAACACCGCAGCAGCCCACCAAGCCGTTGCACCGGTGGACGCCACATCGCTTGAGGGGATCGTTCATAATCGCGTAGATATGATCAATGATTTATCGGATGAAGGATTGGGATACCTTGATAAAATTTATAAAATCACAAATGTCAAAGAGCACCCAGTAGGTGAGGTTGCGCATGATGAAAATGGCAATGTCCTCTATTTAACCGATGAAAATGGAAAACCTATAAAAGGCAGTGATGGAAAATATATCACTCTGTATCACTTTTTAAAGCCAGAGGAAGAAAAGCATTTACAAAAAGGCCCTAATGGTGCTGTTTATATGTTCTACAATGGCATTTTTAATTCACCAGATGATGCTGCGGGTAATGCTGTCCAATTGGCTGTTAATAAAAATGGTCCCCTTTATTTTACATACTTTCCCCAAGCTGACGATGTGCTGGTAGAATTAGGGGTAGCATTTTATCAAAAGTTTTTTGAAGGGGGCTCTTGGGGGTTGACCAATTCAACCAAAAAGTTCCAAGATTTTATCTATCGTTATGGCAATGACAATGCTATTGTTAGTGGGCATAGCCGGGGTACCTTAACAATACGCAATGGAGCAAATGACTTGCAAGAACATGGTATCCACAGTGTAGCCAAGAAAACAGACTTCTATCTTGTTGGAGCGGCTGCTCACATGCAATCGATGGCCAATACAGTAGATTATCTAAGCGATGGCGAAAAAAATTATATCTACATACAAGGTCATATGTTAGACCCCATTAGTACAGTGATTGGTTACAATTGGCCTACGGCTTATGGGGTACGTTCCAAACCATATGATTCATTACATCCGTTAATTCTACCCCTCAGAGAGATGGGGGGAGCGATCATCGGCTATAATCCTAGTACCCATAATTGTTATGCTGATGCAAGTGCTAAGTGTAAAAATGATTACGGTTCATTTGATTTTATAAAATTTTATTCCACGAGAACAGGGAACAAAAAATGAAAATACGATTTAACTTATTGAGCCTGCTCATTCTATTAAGTATTACTGGATGTGATATGGACAAATCTCCTCCAGGGGAAGTATATGGGTGGATCAAGCCAGGAGCAGACTTTACCGAGGTAGGAAAAGCCTTATTAGAATGTGGCATGCCACATCTTAATTATCTTGAGGCTGAAAATCAAAAGCTCAGCAATAATGATAATGCAACAATTTATGCTTGTATGATTCAAGCAGGATTCCGTGACAGATATGGCGGTCCATCTTGGTGTGTGAATCATTGGAGGGAAAACCTTCCGATTTGTCGACCAGGCGCGGTCATTCCGAAACGAAGTGTTGAAAAGCGCTTAAACAGCCCTTTTTGTAAAAAATATAAAAATGCGGATGAATGCCAACCTTAAGTTTTGCTGTTTGTGACGATCAACAATCCCCACACTCACGTTTTTACATGCCTGTGCGGGATTGTTTCCTCACGCACATTATTTAACGGATGAAGAACAACAGAATTTACAAAAAGGTTCTGATGGCAAGGTTCATGTTTTTCTCAATGGTATTTTTACAACATCAGATGATGCAGCCCATAATGCGGTTCAGTTGGCTGATAACAAGAATGATCCACACTATTTTCTGATGTTCCCTCATAGCGATTCGTTCTTGGTAGATTTGTTCATTGCAGGGTATCAGTGTGCTCTAGAAGGTAAGTTGGGTGCTCTGACCAATTCGACGAAGAAGTACCAGAATCTGTTGTATAGCCTTGGCAATATAG
>NZ_JBHILY010000031.1:0-6109 GCF_042193555.1 Bartonella sp. PS17NMGDW
AATCGACAACCGCGATTAGCTTGCGCTCGTTTTGCTTTTTTGGGAACGTTCTCTTGCTCGTGAATGGGAGGTTGGTTGTCTGATGAGGTTGTGATTTGCTCTGATGTGGCTTCAACAGCAGCAACCTCTGTTGGTTCGTCAACCAAATCGATTGTTGCTAAACTTTCAGAACCAATTTCTTTTTTTGCTAAAACGATAGTTTTAGTTTTTTTATTATAACTGTTAATGTTAGTGTTATTGTTTATGTTATATATATAGGCATCATTAAGCATGTCGTAAGCATCATGCTTAGCATCCTTAAGCATACTGTTAGCATCATGCTTAATAACTTTAGCATCGTTAAGCATGGCTTTAGCATTGTTTTTATCAGTATTTTCAATGGCTTTAGCATCATCACAAGCATCATTTGTATGTTTATCCCATCTTGCCTGCGCTGCTTTCTTTGCTCTCTCTGATAACTTCTTTGACCGAGATGTCTTCGATACCTTATCTAAGCTTTCATTAGAGTTATTGAGTTCTTCTTCAACTTTTAAACTCCATAAACACCCATCGTCTAAACGTTCGATATGACCCGTGCTTATTAAAACTTCTAACGCTTTCATAAACATTTTTACTGAACAACCAGTGTAATTAGCCCAGACCTTTGTGTTATTTAAAAGCGGCTCTCCAGTATAAAGCATTTGCAAACGCAATTTTATATAAACATTGCATTCAATGGGAGATAAACAAGCAAGATCAAGAATCCACCTATCTGCAAACAGCCTCGTCCACGGTAATTTACTGGACATATATACCCCCTTCTTTCATTAAATATAAAATTGCTAAAGCATCTGCTTCGTTGTCGTCTTTAGGCGTATGTCCTTTTGCACACACCGCCTTAATCATTTTTACTTTTGATGCGTTTCCTTTTCCTGTTGTTGCTTTCTTAATTGTGCCAACAGGAATGCCTTCATACGGTATCTGATGATGTTCACACCACGTCGTTAAGGTTGATAACAAGTCACCGTAAATATGCACTGCATCAGTACTATTATGACGCCTCACTTCTTCAAAATACACCGCGTCAATGCTGTCTACTGTCTGTTTTATTTCTGATAGACATCTCTTAAAGCGTAAATAATGCATTCCACCGACTTCAAAATATCGGGGGTGGAAATTCATGACACCACTAATGATGTGACCATCCGCACCGCATATCGCCCAGCCTGTCTTGGTCCCTAGATCAAGACATAAAATGGTTTGTGCGTTAGTGATCATAATCCCCCCTTAAGGTTGCTGTGTGTTTATGCGTGCGTTATGACAGAGCGCGTTGTGATTGCCTGTCTTGCAAAAATGTTTGTGAAAAAGTAACCTCCCAATGATTCTAAAAAAGTGGGGAGGGGAAAGATGCAAGAATGGATAAAGATATTTCTTACAGGTTTTGTGTCATTTGCTGTGTCGCTTTCAGTAGCGCTTATTTTAAGAAATAAAGACCGTAAAGAAGCAGCCAAAATCCGGAAAGATGATTTAGAAAAAGCTGCAAAAAAACGAGAAGAAGATAGAGAATGGGTAAGCAAGCAATTTGCAGAAAGCCAAGAACAGACGATAGCCCTTAAAGAGCAAGCGATATCGACAAAAGATATTGCCAAATGGTCAGAAGAACATATTAAATTTTTGTTAGATAACAAAAGAGTAGAGGATTTAGGAACGCCACCTTCCATATATACAACTGGCCCACATTTTCCAACAAAAGGCAAGTGGACGCTTCTTTGTTTAAAAATAAAAAACAATGCACAAACTGTCATCCACGTTTTAAATATAAAGCTAAAAGATGGTTCTCGCTTTATTCTTGGATATGGCATTAGATACAAACCGGAAACAAGATTGTGGCAAATGCAAGCATCATATGTTAATCCTGATGCCAGACCAACGTTACACACAATATCATCCGGATACTGTGAGAAAGCAAAGGATTTTCGAACGGGACAAGAAATTGATGTTAATATTTCTATAGCTCCCTTAGAAGATAAGTACACAGGAATCCTTATTTTTGTAGCAGCGCGTGAAGAAGATATAAAAGCCCAAGTTACTTTAATCATTACTCATACATCCCCATTGAAACCAGAAACAACAATGACTGTAACGACACAAACCGACCTCATAGACTTTAAAAAATTGGATTAATTTACTTAGGAAAACGTTTTTATGCTATGATTTATTAATTTGATTTCTTTTTTTGATAACTTCATCCCTTAAGAGATCAAGCCTTAAGAGATCAAGCCTTAAGAGATCAAGCTTATCTTTGACTAAGATCATAAACAAGATCAGCTCATTTAAGCGATAAAAAGATAACAACTCTTGAGAAAAATAATTATCAAACCAAGTTGTAAAAGCTTGCGTAAACGCAGATGAAAACCATTGATTAAAATCATCGTACGGCAATAATGGAAAATAATTTCTATCATCACGCGCAAAGATACTATACAGCATATAGACAAAATAACCTGTTGATGAGGGATCTATTCTTGTTTCAAAAGATGCATCTTGAGTCGAACGGACACCATAATATATGGTTGCCTCTCCAATATTATTAACAAGATCAATCAACTGGACTTTGCTTATAGTGATCTGTGGGACATCTATCATCTCTGATCTTTCTTCTTTAAGAGTGTGAATGCTGCTGTTGATGTTTGTTATTTTCTGTATGAGCAGCACTATGAGAAGATATTACTGTTTGTGATGCATTTGCTGTACTAATTTTCTTCACCAGATGAAGCGTATCTTTTCTTCGTTTTGTCATTGGACGAATAACTCTATGGGATTTACTCCCATAATTATGTAGGAACCAATCTAGTGTAACCCAAGATAGACCCTTAGCTTTAGACAACTGAATAATTATATTCCAGTATTTTGGAGAAATACTATTGCGATCACGCATTTTACGCGCAGCCTCATAGCTACAACCAATTTCTTTTGCAAATTGGCGTATAGATCCCCAAGATTCAATCAAACTTTTGACATAAAAATCATTAACCATGACACAAATAGTACATTACGTACAACTTTTAATCAAGATAAAATCGTACACAATGAATTAAAAAAATAGTGGATAATGTACAAATGACTTATTTGCCAAAAGATAGACTTAAAATAGCGCGTAAGAATGCTGGATATGCAACACCAAGCGAAGCTGCGCGCGCTGTACCAGCTCTTAATCAAAATACCCTAATTAGTCACGAAAATGGAAATCGTGGTATTTCGCGCCAAATAGCCGAGCTCTATGGACAAGTATTTAATGTAGATCCGGGGTGGATTTTGTATGGCGAGTCTCCTCAAGAAAGTCCTAACCTCAATATAAGTATTCCTCTCGTTTCATGGATTAGCGCTGGAGAACTAAGCGAGCAAGATGGGATAATGGATTTTTCAGATTATCCTATGACAGAGGCTGTTAATCTTCCTGCCGGTGAATGGATTGCTTTACGTGTAGATGGCGCATCTATGAATAAAATTAGCCCTCCAGATTCTATAATATTTGTAAATATGCGAGACAAAAAACTTGTGCCTAATGCCTGCTATGTAATTGCAGATGAATCTGGACAAGCGACATATAAACGATACAGACCTAATGATGATCCTCCTTTTCAGCCCGCTTCATACGACAAAACAATAAAGGCTCCAAAACTTGAAGGCGCTATCTCTATAATAGGTCGTGTACGGCGCACTATTCTTGATATGTAAACACAATACGATTCTCTGTTCACGTTATCGATTAGATTGCTATCAACAGATTGAAGCAAGTTTGCTTGATTTTTATCAGTAAACAGCAAAATTTTGATTCTCTAAATTGTGCCGTGATTCGTCTTTTTTTTATTTTTTAAAAAAAATAGTACATTATGTACTTGACTATCTTTAGTGCATAATGTACTAATATATCCATAAACCACGCACAAACAATTGCCAAGAGGCGTTAGGGAGGAGAAATTATGGAAAATCCAATTCTTATAAATTCTGATGAAATCTTATTAGTTGTCTATGATGATGATCAAAACATTGCAGAGTCTGGACCACTTGATGCAAGCCAAATTCTAAAAATTATTGATGAGGCAGATGATGCAATCCAAATCTTTCGCATCAATCCTTCTGAGAATAATTGTGAAGATATCTCTGAAGAAATTGCAGAAGCATATGTAAAAGAAAATATCGAACGTCTCGATGAAGATAGTGAGGTTCATTACTTTATATGCGAAAGTGATGTTTACAATAGACTTTTAGACGAGATCGCAGACGAAAAATATAATGATGAGATTTACGGTACTTACGAACAACAACACCGTTTACGTCCGTGTGATGTGCTTTAAATTCTGAAGGGCGCATTTAAAAGCGCCCTCTTTCATTCATCAATAATTGATTAGAGTAAACTTATGACCACACATGATACTCATATTCATAGTGAAGGATATCTCATACCTGAAAACGAGGTAGACAACAAAATTGGTTATGCCAAAATGGTCAAAGCCCATGTGATGCATAGGCACTTACATTTGAAACAAGATTTTTCCACTTGGTTTAACGATTGTGTTGAAAAGTTTGATCTAAAAGAAGGCGTGGATTTTGTTTTTACAAAACAAGAATGGAACAGACAGAAGATTTGTCCAAAATCTGAAATAGAAACAGATAAAACCGATAATCATTACTTCAAAATTCACGCAGCAAGGAAAATCGCTAAAGCAGAACGCCATAGAAACTTAGGCAGAATATTATACCAAAACTTATGTTTTTCTTAATTAAGGGGGTGATGATGAAAAGCCTTATTATAACATCTGAAAAAAATACGAACTTCTTGAAAGGAGTTCATCATGCATAATCTTATCACAACATCTGAAAACAATTTTCAAAACACAACTGTTCCAACCATGTCTAGTCGTGAAATTGCAGAGTTATGCGGTAAGCAACATGCGCATGTTATGCGTGATATTCGTAAAGTATTTAGCGAACTTAAAATCGACCTGAGTAATTTTGCTGGATTATATAAAGATACAAAAGGTGAAAGTCGTCCCTGTTACCATCTACCAAAACGTGAAGCTCTTATTGTCATTTTAGGTTACAACACTGTATTACGCGCAAAAATTATAGATTATTGGAAAAAATTAGAAGAACAAGCAGCTAATCCTCAAATCGATTTTTCAAGCCCTGAAGCAATGACAGCTATCATAATGCATCTTAAAAATAAAATTAAACAGACTGCATAGGAGTTCATCATGAACACTCTTATAGAGATTAAAGAACAAATCATTGATCAGGAAATAGTTCAGACAGTAAATGCACGTGATCTGCATGCATTCTTAGAGGCAAAACGTGACTTTTCAAATTGGATTAAGGACCGTATTACCAGATACAATTTTATAGAAGGACAAGACTTTGTAAAAACACAAGATTTGCGGTCGCCAAATTTGGCGAGCGCAAAATCTAGGGCTGTTATCGCGATTAACTACTATCTCACACTCGATAGAGCCAAAGAACTTTCTATGCTTGAGAACAATCAGAAAGGGAGAGAAGCCCGTTTATACTTTATCGAATGTGAAAAGCGTGTAAAGCAAGTAGTAACACCACAAATCGACTATTCAAGTCCAAAGGCTATGATTGGTTTTTTGAATTACCTACAAGGTCAAATAGATCAAAAAAACACCATCATTGAAGATTTAACACCAAAGGCAATGGCTCTTGAAAGCTTACAGCGCCATAATGGACTCTTTGGTCTTACAGAAGCCGCTAAAATACTCGAGATGCAACCAAAACAATTCATTCTCTTCTTACAGAAAAAAGGTTGGGTTTACAGACGAGCAGCAGGTGGAAATTTGCTTCCTTATCAAGACAAAATCCAAAAGAAACTTATGGATTGTCCAACCATCACACTTCAAACCGCAAGTGGAATAGAAAAAGTCATTCCTTGCGCAAAAATCACAGCAAAAGGAATTGGTGTGCTGTCTCAAGAGCTTAAAAGACAAACCATGCATTAATTAAGGGATGTAACCATGCAAAAAAAATACGAATTTACTGATGAAACAACAGAGGTTGATGGATTTACGCTTCACCGAATTAGAGCATTAAGAGATTTTGGTGGCGTCAAGAA
>NZ_JBHILY010000032.1:0-6033 GCF_042193555.1 Bartonella sp. PS17NMGDW
TTAATAACGTATTACTTTCTTAAAAGAGGGAAACTATGAAAGATAGTAATTTACAAAACAATAATGAAAATACTCCCATCAATGATAACGATAATGTCTCTTTAAACGAAAATACTTGTTTAAAAGCCATTTCTTATGAACAAGCCTTGCAACAAAATGGTTGGGGGCAATTACAACCGATTGCTACGGCTCTCTTACCCGTCGAGCCTTTTAAAATATTCCTGCTTCCAACACCATTAATAAACTATGTTTATGACGTTGCTGATATTCAACAATCTTCTATCGATTTTGTTGCTGTTTCTGCTTTATGTGGATTGTCTGCTGTCATTGGAAATGGCGTGCGGGTTTCTCCAAAACAACATGCCAATTGGAAAATTGTTCCTAATCTCTGGGGTGCCATTGTGGGGGAACCTTCAACTATGAAAACAGATACCATGGAAGCTGCTTTAGCACCTCTTGATGTTTTTCAAGAGGAATGGCATCAAGAATGGTTAAAGAAGAAAAAACAGCAAGAAACAAAAGATATTCTTATTGAATTAGACAAAAGAGAAAAGAAAAAACAAGCCTACAAAGCACTCAAAGATCAAGACGAGGAACAAGCCCTTGCTCTTCTTTCTCAATCTCTTGAACATAAAGAAAGTGAGGAAGATGACACGCTTAATAAACGACGTCTTATTGTCAACGATGTGACCGTCGAAAAGCTTGGGGAATTGTTAAAAGAAAACCCCCGTGGTCTCTTGTTGGTTCGTGATGAATTATCTGGTTTTTTATCCGATTTGGAACGGAAGGAATATCAATCAGACCGTTCTTTTTATCTAACAGCTTTTAATGGCAAAAAATCATACACCTATGACCGTATAGGACGTGGAACCATTTTTATTCCCAATGCAACCATTTCCATTATTGGGGGCATTCAACCTTCACGGATTATTCCCATTATTCAAGCAATGCACCATGGAACAAATAATGACGGCTTATTGCAACGATTTCAAATGCTGGTGTGGCCCGATGAACGAAAAGAGCGGTTATGGGTTGATAGACCTCCCAATCAAAAGGCATGGGAAAGTTATCAAGGAATTTTTCGTTCTCTTTATGATAAACCATTAGGATCACCAAAACACCCTATTACCATACGCTTTTCTGCTGAAGCTCAAGAAATGTTTCGTGTATGGTGGGAAAATTTTCAAAGAACAATCAAAGGAGGTCATTTCTCATCAAGTTTACAAGCGCATCTTTTGAAAATGAATAAAACCATACCAACCCTTGCATTGATTTTTGAATTGAGTGAAGGGGGGCGTTTTGAAATCAATAGAGATGCCCTTGAGAGAGCCTTATATTGGGAAGAATATCTGATAAGTCATGCAAAACGTCTTTATGCGGCGAATGATACATTAACAGCAGAGCGTGCAAAATTAATTGTAGAGCGCTGTGATCTTTTACCCAATGTTTTTACGGCAAGAGATATCTATAGACGGTGTTGGAGATCTTTAAAAGACAATGGAGCCGTTAAGCAAGCTTTAGAGCTTTTATGTCGTTGTAACTATATTCGTGAATTTCCTATAGAGGGGAATGAATTAGGTCGGCGTCCTGATAGACGGTATGAATGGCATCCTTTGGTTAAAAACAACAGCATAAAACAATAAAAAAATCTCTTTTGAAGTCTTTAAGACAACCACGCAAAACTCTTTTTATGGCATTCTCATCAAGGAACTTTTTTCCAAAAGCAAATGATCTGAGTGACCTTATCAGAAGAGTTTTGTCAGTCTTGTCAGTTCTTTTTAGAACCTATATCATTTTTTTTAAATGAGAGAAAATTAAAATCATTATATTTCAATATGTTAGCATTTTAACGATACAACCTATATCGACAATACAACCTTAAATACAATCAATAATATATATTTGTCAGTTTGTGTCTGTAAATTGAACTAACAAACTAGATTATTTTAGTGACTCATAAAATCTATCAAAATAATCATTATGATATTTTAAAAGCACATGCTTCATTTGTCTTTTTCCATAAAATAAACAGCAAATTTCACTATTTTGCTGATCTGATCTCTCTCATGGGCTGCGGATAAACAGCATTTAAAAACTCTTTTGAAAAAAAATATCGGTTTTTTTAGCATTTTTCTGCATTTTTTCTCAATTCATTCAAAATGGATTTAATAAGCTTCATTTTAATTCTTTTGAAGAGACTTAAACCCCTTATACGAAAACGGAGCTCTGTTGTAACAGGGCGTGAACTAGATCATTTGCACGTGAATTATGAAACTGTAAAACCTTATCCCGTAACCTTTAAAAAAGGTAATCCAAAAGTTACAGAGATCTCTAATCCAGAAAAATTCTATTACGTGACTGAAATGAAATTCGCAAAAACAGGTAAAGAGAAAGATAAAACCACTGTTATTTATAATAACAATATCACAATAACAGATATCCCTCTTGACGCTTGTGAGTATATCGTTAATGGTAAATCCGCTCTTGAATGGGTTATGGGGCGTCAATGTGTTAAGACTGATAAAAAGAGTGGCATTGTTAATGATGCCAATCGTTATGCTGTTGAAACCATTGGCAACCCTGCCTACCCTCTAGAGTTATTTCAGAGGGTTATTACCATAAGTTTAGAGACAATGAAAATTGTTAAGAACCTACCAAAATTGGAAATAAGAGAAACTGAATAACTTAAAAGCATGCTCACATAATGGGTATGATAAACTCATAAGGGGTATAAGGTTTTATACCTATAGGTTCTTATATCCCTTTTATAAATTGCTGACATACAATCTTTAAAAGGATAATTTATCATACGTTATTTAAAAAGAAGAAACTTGCACTTTTAGATACTCTTATTTACATTGCCTTTAAAAGATTAAACCGTAATCTAAAATGATAGCTTTATTGTTATCAGAAGCTTTATTTAAAGAGGGTTATGTATATTCATTTTCTTATATTACTTATAGGTTTTGAATGTTTCTACCCCCCCAAAACCCTTACAAAACATAGAGCATTAGTTGAATTTATAGGTTGTACTATTGATATAGGTTGTTTTTTGAAAAATTGATAAAAAATAACATATTGAAATATAATGACTTTTATTTTTTATTGAAAAATATGTAAAGGGGGGCGTAAAAAGCACCTCCAAAACTCATAACCATAATGGTCTTGATAGCATTTATTATGATTATAATCCCTTTCTTTTGAAAGGCTTTAAAAGATCACATACTCTCATAAGACATGTTTTAATCATTCACTAAATGATCACTTTTGTCGATTCAATGTACTGACATAAACTGACAAATATATATTTACAGTTGTATTTATTTGTTATGGCTGTTTTAATAAGTTGTATTTTGAAAAATTCATAAAACTTAACTTATTGAAATATAATGATTTTAATTTTCTCTCATTAAAAAAAATGATATAGGTTCTAAAAAGAACTGACAAAAATGACAAAAGTTTATTAAAAGGGATTTTGCTCATCTCTATAATGATCAGTTTCTATTGAGATGTTTTCATAACAGGCAATAAATCACAATTATCCTATTTATCGTTTCTCTTATGAAACTGAAAAATGATGCCATGGCTATAAAGAACATAACAGCTATAGAGAAAGCAAAAATGCAAATGAAAGCATTTGTTATAAAGACAGTCCCTATAAAGGCTGTTAAGTCTAAAATGTGTTATTAAAAGAAATTAACAGAAATCTTAAAAGCCATTTAGTGACAAAATTGATAGGTTATAAAGTTTAAAATACGCATTATGAGAGCGTTTCTAAATATTATAAATGTATAGATTCAGAAAATAACGCAATCGTTTCATAAAACCTATAATATAGCTTTAAAAGCACATAAATATAAAAGAAGCAATTAATAAGCATAAGATATTATCAATACACAACGTATTTAAAAAAATACAAAAAAGATAAAATATTGTTTGACAATAAATACGTATTTTGTTATATAAATAATCAAGTGATAGAAACACTTAGTGATTAGCGGATAGGTTACGAAACAGCCTCTCCCATGCCTTTAAAATACTGACTTTCTTTTATGCTTTTGTTAGTATATGAGAATTTTGTCGGGTGTGGTTATGCCATACAATACCCTTTCAAGGGGAAAGCATACAGCGGACTAATCACCGTGTTTCTAGCGCCCGACGCCCATTAGGGGGTCAATAGAAACCTTTTATGATTAGAAAGAATTTAAAATGACAAATTCAAACACCCCCCCCGTTATCTCTTCTATTTCAAATGAAACTGTGCTTGTTAATAAACAAAATCCTGCAAAAAAATACGAATTTATTGATGATTGTGAATATATCGATGGTCATTTCTTAACTCGAATTAGAGCCTTAAGAGATTTTGATGATGTCAAAAAAGGCGATTTAGGGGGGTATATTGAAAATGAAAACAACTTATCTCATGAGGGTAATTGCTGGGTGTATAATAAAGCTCGGGTCTTTCAAAATGCACGCGTCTTTGGAAATGCTAAAGTAAAAAGCTTTTTTGTTGATGTCTATGGTAATGCGCAAATTTATGGGAATGCTATTTTTGAAGGTATGACATTAAAGGACAATGCAAAACTGTCTGGTAATGCGCATGCTAGCAACGCCGTTGTAATTGAAGGCAATGCACAAATTTATGATAACGCCCGTGTCACTGATCATGCTCATATTTCCGATAATGCTGTCATTTGTGATGATGCTCATGTCGGAGGCAATGCAAAAATAAGTGGCTCTGCTTACATTTGTGATGAATCACGTGTTTTTGATGATGCCGTTATTTGTGATGCTCTTATCTCTGGTTCTTCATATATTCATAGCAATGCCTCTTTAACAGCTAATGAAGATATCTGTGATGATGCATATCCTGAGTTTGGGAGCGAAGATGATTATTATCGTCATGAGTATTATGCTGATTTTGAAGGGTATTATGACGATGATAATGACAGCGAATATGAAAGTGATGCTGCGTAAATGACACGCGCGGGCGCGGCGGGGGCGCCCTCCTTTAAACATCTCATTTAAAAATTTAAATCTCTATAAAGGAATTGTGCTCATGCAAAAGAAGTTTGCACTCACAAATGAAACGCGTGTAATTAATAATCATACCCTTTATCGCATTAAAGCATTAAAAGACTTTGCTGATGTTAAAGCAGGTACTTTAGGGGGCTTTATTGAAAAGGAAGATAACCTCTCTCATGATGGCAATTGCTGGGTTTATGATAATGCTTGTGTTGTAAAATCTGGTCGTGTTTATGAAAATGCAAGGGTATATGGCAATGCTGCCATTGGTGGTTTTGTTTATGGCAATGCGCATGTATATGATAAAACCCGCGTGTATTTTGGAGCTCATGTTTATGATAATGCGCATCTTTCTGATAAGGTGTGGGTTTATCAATATGCAAGGGTTTATGGCAATGCAAAATTATCAGGAAATGCTCGTATTCATAGCAAGGCGGTAGTTTATGATCATGCTGTTATCAGTGGCGCTGCTAAAATTTATGGCAAGGTTTATGGCAATGCTAGCGTGGGTGGGTATGTTAAGGTCTATGGTTCTGTTTATGGGAATGCAAAAGTGACTGGTTATCACACCATTAGAGGTTTGGTACATGGCAATGCAAGGTTAAAAAGAGATGGTTATTCATATGTCAAACAAAACTTTTATTATGCATATGGAATTCCTGAAGATTGTGAAATTTATGAAAACGATACCGTTGTAAAGATTATTGAAAATAACGCTGCGTAAAGACGCGCGGGCGCGGCGGGGGCGCCTGCTTTCCAACCCAATTTTTCCATTTCAAATTTTATCAAATGTTTATCACATTAAATTGTGAGGGTATCTCTATGTGCAAAAAATACGAATTAACCAGTGAAATCAAAAAAATCAAACATGCTCTTACTCGAAATATTATAAGCCTTTATCGCATTAAAGCTTTAAAAGATTTTGATGATGTAAAGGCGGGGTCTTTAGGCGGCTTTATTGAAAAGGAAGTTAACCTATCCCATGATGGCAATTGCTGGGTGTATGAT
>NZ_JBHILY010000033.1:0-5855 GCF_042193555.1 Bartonella sp. PS17NMGDW
GTTCATTTTTGAAGGTATTTTATTTATAGAAAACAATATTTTATCATATAATTTCTGATGTGATAATTTATGAATCTTATTGAGAAAGAATGAGAGAAAAGAGAGCTAAAGTTATCCACAGATCATGGGGTTATTCACCCCATATCTTAAGATTGACCCGTGACATAAGCCGCCCATTTATCCATATAAACGCGGCGCTGTTCTAAATAGTCAGTCCGACGATAGGCACGCTCTACTTTACCTCCTACTGTATGACTTAGAATGGTTTCAGCGACCTCATAGGAGGCATCGGTTGTTTCAGCAAGCCAATTGCGTAAACTAGAGCGAAATCCATGGGGGCAGGCATCAATCTTATTCTCTCTCATATACTTTGCCATACAACTATCAGCAAGGGGACCGCGACCGGTAGCAGAAAAAAAGAAATCATTACGAGAGAGCAAGCGCGCTTGTTTTAGAATTTCTAATGCTTCTGTTGATAGAGGCACGCGAAATTCTGTTGTAGCATCACGCCTTCCTTTCATATTCTCAGCAGGAATGGTCCATATATCCTCCTCAACTTGATCTTTATGAATATGACGTAAAGGATTGGTACGAACGCCTGTCAGAATAAGCAAACGCAAAGCCAGTTGTGTTATGGTCGATGCTTCACAGAGTGTTTTATAAAAAGCCGGAACATCTTTCCAATCCATTGCTGGTAAATTTTGTGTTTTATGACGTTGTTTACCTAAGAGCGCGCGTGCTTTTTCTGTTGCTTGTAAATCAACATTCAAACCCAAGGCAGCCGCATGTTTGAGACAAAGATTAAGACGGGTAAGAGCTCTATTAGCTGTTCCAGCTTTTGAATGCCAAATAGGGGCAAGAACATTGCGTATCTCTGTTTGTGTAATCTCAGAAACAGGCAGACAGCCTAATTTAGGGAGAATATGTAGGCGTAAAGGTGCAAACCAATTCCCATCTTTACCATCCCCTTTTAACTCAGATTTCCGACTTTCAAAAGTATCTAAAGCAATATCTTTTAAGTAATGAAGATTGCTTATTGCCTCACGCTTTTGTTTATCGCGTTCTTTAATAGGGTCACGACCCTCATGCAAAACAGAACGCCATTGATTTGCTAATTCACGGGCTTTTTTTAAAGAAACATTTCGCAACGCACCCAAGCCCATTTCGCGGCGCCGACCATGAATGGTATAACGATAAAGCCATTGAGCACCACCATCTTTACGCTTATGGAGAAGCAAGCCGGCACCATCATTATATTTGCCAGCCCCCAATGTTGCGACAGCCCTTGCATTAAGACGATTCATAAGAGGCATTTTTACTCCTTTCTTTCCTCATTTTTACCCACACGCCAGCCCCGCTTGTGGTGTGCAAGCAAGTGATTTTGATTGATTCAAGATAAACAGATTTGAAATGAGAGAATCTTACGTTATTCGGGACTCTCATTCAATATGAATAACGCTAGATTATCATTATAAATCAATACGTTGCCTTGTTGATGTGCTAAATACAATTCCGCTTCACTAGGCGCTCTTCCCAAAAGGCGGCTTAAATGATTGCGATTATCAAGCGTCAACCGCCCCATGGCATCTGCCGCTTGCATGGGGTCAAACCTATCCTGCAAACCATATTGTTTGGCGGTGCTATCGATAAATTGATACAACCCACCCGCAGAAGAGCGGGGATTCCTTGCATTCGGATTGCCTCCACTTTCAACTTGCGCAACACGGTATAAATAACTCTCTGGCAAGCCATAACGCACTGCCGTCTGCCGTATCGCTTGATTAACAGAAGGACTATAACGGGTCATTTCGCATACTCTATTGAAGCACTAGGACCTAACCCTTTTGCTACAGCTCTAGAAACAATCTTCAAGCCTTCATCCGTTATCACACCGGCTTTATGCCACTTCAAAGCACTTTGAATCAATTTGGCAATTTCATTGCGCTCCATTCCTTTAACGCCAAAAGTTGCTAACTTCGCTATTCCGCGCTCTAGCTCTTGTCTTGCTCGTAGCGCCTCTGGTGCATTCGGATGAAAAAATATGTTTCGTGCTAATTTTAAGCCTTGAGCTGGTATATCAGGAATACTATGTGGTACACGAACTCCATTAAAAAAAGAAACCTCAGGAATGCCTTCAAATTTGCTAAAACCCTCTTTTGCTGCATCAGAATAGAATTGCTCCTGATCTACTGCCTTTTTAAAAGTAGAAAACCGTTCCGGTCCTATCATCCTTTTAAGATTCTCAGATGCAAGATTTTGTTTTAAAAGTTTAGAAAATTCATTAATAGGGTCATCATTTTTTCTGAGTAAATCATCTAATGCATCTCTCATGCCCATCTGATAGGTATTATTTTGTTTTGTCCAATTCCCTTTAGAAAGATTTTCCTGAACTGCATCCCTTTCAAAACTCTTTTCAAGCTTTGTTCCAAAAGCTTGTCTACCTTCCTCAAAGCTATCTGCAAAGTTTTTGAATTTTGCCGCACTACCGCGTGCTGCTTTGTACGTAGGAGAGATTTCGTCCATTATTTTTACCAAATTTTGTTTGAGGACTTCGTATCCTAAAACCTTCTGGTTATCACCATGTTTCTTACTTTTTTCGATTAAATCATCAAGAGACTGCTTAGTTTGATCTAATAACTCTATCGTAGGTTTATAGGTTATACTGCTAAATCTTCTATCATAAAACCTTCTAGGATTTATACTGAGAGGGTGTTCCTCTAAAGTATTGACAGCTTCTTTAAGAGCTTTTTGAAACCCTTTATTTTCAAAAAGTTTATTAAGAGCCGGATAATACTCTCGTCCTATCGGCGTTTGCCTTGCTTGTTCATAAAGATGATCATGTGCTTCTTTCCCTTGCTGTTTAAGTGTCCTGCTTAAAGTATCGCTATGCTGGTATGGAACAATTGTCTGCTCCATCATATCATCAAGACGTTGAACAGAACCGCCTAATCTTTTCTCATGCGCTTGTTTCAAAAGATGATAAACATCTTCATTTGTTTTAGACGCATTCCACAAAGTCTGTCGTAGTTTTTCATTAATATCTGTCAAAAATACTTCCTGAGGTTCTGAGCTAAGACGTTCCGTGATCTTTTGGGTTTTATTATCGTAAAGTTGTTTGGCAACTTCTCGCAAAGCCTTATTGGAAACCTCTTTATGAGCAGGATTAAAATAATTCCTTACAAGTGGAGGTGATTTTAAAGCATTTACAAGTAAACCACCTAACTTAGAAACCCCCGCACCTGCTAAACTAGCAGCTGGTGTCAAAACTGCCCCACCAACACCACCAGCTAACGCCGAATTCACCGTATCATTGTAACCTTCTCCAGCACCAGAACCATGTAAAGCTCCAGAGCCTGCCCCAACAAGAGCTCCCCTACCTAAACCTCCTAAAGTCGAACCTGCTCGCAAAAAATTTAAAGCAGGGATCCCCAATGATGCTATTGTTGGTAAAATCGAACCAGCAATATAAGCACCAGAAGACCACCATGGATGTTTCTCTTCCAAAGCTTTTTGGTAAGCACGTTCTTTGGCTACTCTTCTGTTATAAACCTCTTCTGCCTTTTTATCGCCGCTCCAATAATCCCTCACACCTGCTTCACGTACTGCTTTCATTTCGTCAAAATAACCTGCCGTTGCACCAGATGCGCTATGTCTCATAACCGCATCCAACCACGTAAGATCTTTATCATCAAATGAAAAATCATTAGATGTTTCTTGAGTATTAGGAATATCCTCAGCAATACCAATCACTTTATATTTCCTAGCCCACTCAGGGAGACGTGATTTATCATAATCCTTAAGTTCAGGATAATCTGTTTCCTTTTGAACATCTTCAGCAATACCAATAACCTTATACTTTCTAGCCCATTCAGGAAGAAGTGACTTATCATAATTCTTAAGTTCAGACATGAAACATAACCTATTTTCTTATAGTCATTCTTTTACCATCGGCATCAATAACAATAAAATCTGCCCCTTTCGGTAAGGCTTCAATTTCTTCTGCACTTTTTACTACAGGCGCATTTGCACTATGTCCTTGCTGTGGAGCTTTAGAATGCGGCTGTGATGTAACCTTATCAACATTCTCTTGCGTTAATGCAATGCTATTGTTTTCCAGCAAATCCAATACGTCTGATTTCATCTTACCCAAAATCTCATGGATTTTTTTCAACCTAAACAAGAGCTCTTTATGACCCAAGTTGTACTTTATCTCTCCTAAATAGCTCTTTAAGATATCAAGTTCTCTTTCTGTGAGATTCCCAAAACCTGAGGCGCCATTACGCGAATACTGTCTCATCGTTTCTAAACGATCAATACCTATACGATTTTTAATGGAATCAAGCAGTGAACTCATATCACGGTGTTGAGGAACACCCAACTGAGCTTGTATACTAGCCGCATTACCTGTAGCCCATTCACCATTTTCTTCTATATAGTTCATAAAACGTTCAATGTCATGGAGTGTATTATTACTGATAGTTTCTCTATTTTTAAGCTCTATCGTTTCTCGTAGGCGGTCCAATTCTTCTTTAGATCTAGCATCATAACCGCCGTTCGCTTTTTGTAATAGAAAAGCATTCAACGCATCTTTATTCCCAGCCATGAACCGCGCTTCTTCTTCGCTATAGCCTTTGGACTTTAGATACTCGACGGTCTGATTAACCTGCCCTCTTTTTTCTCTTTCCATATCACCACGACGAAGATTCATAGCTGCATTCGCTAAACTTTGTGCTATCGTCCCATCTGATAATGCATAACCAATCCCATAATCCGATAATCTTTGTAAAAACTCAGGACTACGCAAGTGATCCCAAAAACTCTGTTGAGAACCAGTATCTTGGTGAGGAACAATACTCTGTTGTGGCTGTACAGACTTCTGTGGTTCTACAGATGAAATAGGCTCTGGTAATTGAGACTGCTTTGGTTTCAATGATGCCAAATCTGAAGTTTCAATTGCATTAGGCAAAGGTTCCATACCTAAAGGATTTGGTTGTGAACCAAAGGTCGCTACTGGTAAAGAAGGAACTGAAGACGGTACATCTGGTTTTCTGCCTGCCGATCTTAAAGACGAACTTACATCTGGTAAAGGTGAAGTATTTTTAGCTAAACCTAAAGGATTTGATTGTGAACCAAAAGTTGCTATAGGGGAAGAAGGGGTTAAATAAGGTAAATTATTTGCCTGTTGTTTGGCGTCTTCTAGATCGTTGAAACGTATACGTGGTACATATTGGCTCATTACATGCATAGACTTAAGAAGTCTTGATAAAATGTTATCGTTACTATTTTGCATAACTACCTCACTTTTTTCCTGCAAAATTAGCAATACTAGCTAAAATCCCTATAGCGTTCTTCCAAGGGTCGTTGCCTTGCATCATAGAGGCTGTATTATTATTCGTCGTCGTGCCGTAATTGCCTGCAAAACCATGACCGGCGTTCATAAGCATATTCAACCTATTCCAGCCGCTATTGTCTTGTTCCAGCCAACGTTCACGATTGGCATCAACAACTCTCTGATTGTAATTATCAAGCACACCTCCCCCCTGTATGGCATTGGAATAGGCATTGCCATAACCCTGTAAGAAGTTATTTGAGGCTCCCAACTGATTTTGATTGGCTTGGTCTATCAGTGAATTCGCTTGCATCATGCGGTCCGCATCACGATTATACTGGTCTGCTGTAGCACTTGTGGACAAAGCACCAAGTTCATTTGCCAATACACCTGCATGTGCACCGGACCCATAACGACCCGCACCTGCAAAAGAGCTGTTAATCGTATCTCTTACACGGTCTACAAGACATTGATTTATAATGATAATTCACTGTTTTGTATGTTGAATGAGAGTCTCGAATAACGT
>NZ_JBHILY010000034.1:0-5422 GCF_042193555.1 Bartonella sp. PS17NMGDW
CTATATTGCCAAGGCTATACAACAGATTCTGGTACTTCTTCGTCGAATTGGTCAGAGCACCCAACTTACCTTCTAGAAAATACTGATACCCTGCAATGAACCCCTCTACCAAGAGCGAATCGCTATGGGGAAACATCAGAAAATAGTGTGGATCATTCTTGTTATCAGCCAACTACTCCATCATGCGCTTTTTAGGGGCTTCAGCATTACGCTTTTTAGAGGCTACATCATTGTGCTTTTTAGAGGCTACATCATTGTGCTTTTTAGGGGCTACATCATTGCGCTTTTTAGGGGCTACATCATTGCGCTTTTTAGGGGCTACATCATTGTGCTTTTTAGGGGCTACATCATTACGCTTTTTAGAGGCTACATCATTGCGCTTTTTAGGGGCTACATCATTACGCTTTTTAGAGGCTACATCATTGCGCTTTTTAGGAGCTACATCATTGCGCTTTTTAGAGGCTACATCATTGCGCTTTTTAGGGGCTTCAGCATTGCGCTTTTTAGAGGCTACATCATTGCGCTTTTTAGAGGCTACATCATTGTGCTTTTTAGGGGCTACATCATTGCGCTTTTTAGAGGCTACATCATTGTGCTTTTTAGGAGCTACATCATTGCGCTTTTTAGAGGCTTCTTCATTATATTTTTTATAGGCTTTATCGCTGTATTTAAATCCTTCTTCCAGCAATTGTGTTGCCATTTCACGCTCTTCACCAGCTGTTTTTTCCAGCTTAGTGACATCTATTTGTGATACACCCTGATGAGCTTCAGCGGTATTACGGTTAAGGGAAGCTGTGGCTTGTTCCACATCTTGCCCTGTCAATGCCTTCTGCCCTGCTTCATCAGTAATGACGATGGTGCCATCGCTAATGGCAGATTTGGTATATCCTTCCCTTGAATCCTGTTGTTCTGCATGATCTAAAACATTTTTGGCAATGTTTTTAGCGATGTCGTATTCGCCCATTGCACCACCCGCTCCAATGCTAATCCCATCACTGCTGGCTTTGGCACTTGCACTGTTGGTAATATCACTGGTGCTGATGCTTCCTGTGGTCAGGCTGTTTTTTTCTGCCGAGGCTGTGCTTTCAATAATACCTCCAGTCAGCGTTGTTTTATCTTTAACGGTGATCTCAAAGCCGTCATCATGGGCTTTAATGCCTGATTGTTCCACAACACTGTGATAATCGCTGGAGGATTGATCATTTTGAAAAGAGACGTTTATTGATGCACCATCAGGCTTTCCATTGCCTTTAACCCCAACAGAAACAGAGTTTTTTTTGCTGGAACTTTGTCCCTTATCACTGCGGCTGAAAACGGTAAAATCACCTCCTACTTCCATTTCTACACGCTCTCCAGAAACCACGGCGCCTGCCAATGTGGTGTTTGCCCCACTCGTGGTATGAACAGTACCTGTGCCAACAATATGGCTGTTCTTTTGTTGAACTTCCTCACTGGAACCTTCCCCTTGACTAAAAGCAGCACTGCCCGTTACCCCTGCGCCACCGGTGCCATAACTGGCTCCAATATTCATTGAAGCGCTTTGGTTATGGTTTTGTGTGCTTTTCGTGTTTTGCGCACTTTCAAAGGTGATATGCTGTCCTGCTTCCAAGTTGATATTCCCGCTCTGCGGATCATTGCCCCGTGCATAAACTGGATTGGTACCAGCGATAATATCGGCACCAGTACCATGAATGCTGCCTTTGTGGGCTTTCATATCGACAGAACGCCCAGCTTCTATGCTATTGGTTACAGCAGTAGATGTCTGAGAAGACTTCTCTTCCTTTTCAGTCTTAAAGCCTACGGTAACACTGGTAGAAATATCCACCATATTGAGAAGGGAAGCTTTTGTTGATCCGCTCTTTATCCCATTATAGAGATCTTTGCCTTTGTTATAGAGATCTTTGCCTTTTAGACCAAGAATGATGCCATTGCCAATCTTGTATTTCGTATCCCCATGATCAAAATGTTTTACTACATCCCTCATATCTTTTATGGTACTAAGAATGCCAACATTGACAGAACCTGTAACACCAGCAAAGAAATTTTCATGGTTTTTTTGTGCCTTAGAGATATCTTGGCTTTCCGAAAGCATGATATTATTGCCAGCATCGATGTTCACATCACGATCAGCTAAAACATCTGCTGCTTGCATATTTACATCATTGTCAGCAGTAATCTGCACATCTCGGCGTGCCTTGATGTGTGATTGTGCGGAAGAGGTTTCCCATTGATCGTCCGTATCTTTGACGCTTGCAACCCCAACACCCAAAGAAGCACTGCTGCAGTTCTTTCCAAACTGAAACCCAAAACCTGAACGCTCTTCTTTTGAGCTTGAAGTATGACGATCATGACCAACAGACACATTCACATCATGCGCTGCCGAAAGGTTAATATTCTCACCTGCAAAATCAGAGCCCACTATGCTCACATCTTTTTTCTTGGCAGTGATGTTGATAGAGCCATCCGCATTCAAAGAAGAGCCTTGATGTTCAAAACTCTCTTCATTTTGCACCTTTTCCTCACTCCCATATATCGACACGAAGCCCTTGCCTGAACCCGCGTCCAAACCAGACGCATGTTCTTCTGAGTGGCTGCTATGATGATTTTGCATGCCATCAATCGTCACATTTTCTGCTGTCACATTGATGTCTTGACCTGAAAGCAGATGAGAAGCAGTAATTGTGGACTTTTTTTCTGCTTGCAAATCAATGTTGCCCGTCGCCCCAAGAACAGAGGAAACCGTTGTGGTATGCGATTGAGATGTATTGGAGGATTCTTCGTGCAAAAAGCCACTTTTCGACGATTGGTATTGCTGGTCGTAATGTTCTTGAGCGCCTTTTATGAGAATATTCCCACCAGAGTGAATAGAAATATCTGCTTTTGCTTGATCTGGTGTTTCCTCTTCTTTTCCAGCAAGAAGCATCGATCCAATGATTTTTGTATCGTTGCCAGATTCAAAGGCCATCCCTTCACCCCCTGTTATACTTGAGCCCACGACTTGAGTAGCCTCAACATTATTATGGACTCTCTCACTAAATATTCCATCCTCTTTGTGATCCGACATCTCATAATGTAAGCTATCTTCTGCATTGTTGATCAGGATATCGTTACTGGCTTTCAGCCCCACCCTGCCCTTTGCATCTATATCGGAAGCAGCAATATGGATATCGCCACCCGAGATGACAGTGGTATCTTTTCCAGAACTTAAATGAGAGCCATTGTGCAAGGTGACATGGGAGGTTTCACTCCCACTCTGATTATCCATGCTGTTGAGTGTGGCATCAATCGAAACATTCCTCTCAGCTTGTAAAGAAAGATTATCCGTTGCTTGAACATCAGAGCCTAGAATATTCAAATCTTTTCCAGAGAGAAGTGTCGTCGAGCCACCAGAGTTGACTTCTGATTTATGATGCATGGTGGCATCACCCTGTTCATCATGGTAATGGGTTTCTGCTGAACCGATCGTCAAGTTACCTTGTTCTGTAGCCATGGCAAGATCACCTCCGGTGGTGATCCCCACCCCTGAGGCGGTGATATTTTGTTTAGCAATCACCGTTGCATTACCACCAGCAGAAAGCGCCTCGGTGTTTAATACGGTCTCCACGCCATCAACCGTTGTGCGCCCTGCATCCAAACGAATATTCTTCTCCGCAAGGATAACAGCATCACCACCAGCAGCAAAATGCCCCCCTTGACTGAGGATATCCCCACCATGCACATGCAATTGGTGATTTGCCGCAATCCGCCCTGAATTGATTATCGTGGAATTACTTGTATTCTGGCTGGTGATATTCACATCATCGCCCATGATCAAAGCCCCAGCAGAAACAAAGGAGGCTCTGTCTTTTTCGGGGATGTAAAGCACCGGTGCATAAACATCCATGCCCTTGACCTGTTGGCGCACATAAATCACCATCGGGGCTTCTAGGGACGCCAATTGTTCTTCACTCAAAGCCTCACCAAAAGTCAAATTGTGGGCTTTTGCATATTCTGCCCCGACATCCAGCAAGGTTTTGACTTGTTCAATGGCATCACTTCCAGGAATAAAGGAACCTTTGCCCAAACCTTGACCAACAAGATCACGCATTTGTTTTTCAATCAGCTGCTTTTCAAAATATGCATCGCCTAAGAAAAAAATCTCTCTGTCAGGATTGTAGCCAATTCTGTTCAAATAATAAGCTGAGCCATAAAACTTGCCAACATCAAGGAATTCTGCCCGCGTTTCATAAATGAAATTCTGGTTGGGCAGCGTGCCCCCAACCCCACCCGATTGGGGTTTTGGTAAAGGGAGCCCCTCAGAAAGTTCTCCTGCATTATTGAGATCCACTTTTGGTGTAAAGAGAGCGCCAGCTCCAGGCAAACCACTTAAGGACTCCAGTGGATTGCCCCCAACTGCTTGTGCTTCAAAATGCGCATCCCCTGTAATCGAACCTTCCGCTGCCGTGTTATTGAGTTGATCGACCACCAGATTTAAAGTGCCACCCGCTTGGACAAGACCAGGAGCGGTATCAAGAACTTTTGAACCAGTATGGCGATCCTTGCCATTGGCTATATCTAAAGAAACATCGCGGCTTCCATCAGTTTTATAGCCATAACAACTGTCTGTATTAGCCTGACAACCAAGATAAGTGTTTTTATAAGCTGTTGCCCCCAAATTGGTGAGCACATTGGCATGGATATCGGCATTTCCCCCCGCTTCTATAGAGCTATAATGGTTGTCAATGGTATCAGCGTTAATGATGAGATTGCCACTAGATTGTATTACCCCCGAAACTGGTTTATGAGAAAAACCTTGCGTGACAGTCTTTTCTGTCATATGTGACTGATTATTCCATTGATACCGTCTTATATTACTTTTTGTTTTATCATATTTCCAAGTAAATGCCCTATAAAATGATCCATCTTCCAAAGTTGCTTTACCGTACGTTCCTCCTTTGTTAGCCCACAGCTCTTTATCAAATACAAATATTTCTTTATAAATTATATTTCCAGGATGTGGTGGAGATTGTTCTTCCTTAGCGTGCCCTTTTCCCCAAAGGTTGGGACCATCCTGATATAACATCCCATCACTGAGTTGATCAGAACCCTTTGGTTTTTGGAAAGAAATATCGCTATATTCCGTTTTTTCTGTGATGACAGGCGTGCTATCGGCTTCGTTTTTCAGGGTGTTGGTTTGGATATTTAAATTTCCACCTGCTTGAATAGAGCCTGCTTTATTGACAAGGGAAAGGCTTTTTCCGCTGCCATCTGCATTGGTAAAAGATAAATCACCTTCTGTCATTATGGCACCAAAATCATTGAGCAAAGTCCCATCAACTTGTAAAGCACCATTGCCCTTCACATAAATTAAGCCCGTTTTGTTGTTGGTCACATTGCCCGTCACGCTGAAGACTAAATCCTGCCCTGCTGCCAATTGACCGCT
>NZ_JBHILY010000035.1:0-5377 GCF_042193555.1 Bartonella sp. PS17NMGDW
GCTTTAACAATCCAATCAAAAGAACATGCATATTAAGTGAATATCTTATAACAAAATGGTTTTTTACATTTACGAGCGTTGTTTTTTAAAAGCAGCTTTTCATAAAACAAATAAACAATTATGGTTTTTTGTTATCATTTTTATCAAGTCAATTTTATTAATAATAGTTATTAAAAAATCACAAAATTAGAATAAATATTTGAAAATATATCCATATGGGTATATTAATAATCATGAGTAAAATAAAACGTATCATATGGCTTGGTTCTTCACTCAAAGATATAAAAAGTCTTCCTGATCTTATTCAACAAAGGATTGGTTATGCTCTTTATCTTGCTCAGATAGGAGATAGAGGAGAAAATGTTAAGGTTCTCAAGGGGTTTGGATCTGCCAATGTTCTAGAAATTATTGAACGCGATATTCAAGGAACTTATCGCGCTGTTTATACGATACAATATAAAAAATCTCTTTATGTGTTGCATTGTTTTCAGAAAAAATCGACCCGTGGCATTGCAACACCAAAACCAGACATTAATCTGATTAAAGAACGTCTCAAGTTAGCAGAACAATTAGAAGGGAATTAAAATGATCAATGTTTTTCACGGTAGTTCCAATGTTTATGCGGATCTTGGCTTTTCAGATTCCAGAGAGATGCTTATCAAAGCGCAACTTGCTCATAAGATTAGTCAAATTCTGAAAGAAAAGAACTTAACACAAAAACAGGCTAGTCAACTTTTGAAAATGACTCAACCCAAATTGTCTAAACTCTTAAGTGGAGAATTTCGAGGAATTAGTGAAATGAAAATGCTTGAGTGTTTGGCAAAATTGGGAAACGATATAAAGATTATTGTTAATCCGAAAGAAGTTAAAACGCTTGAAGGACATTTTGAAGTTGTTTTTTCTTCTTAAACTTCTTTATGATTAGCTTTTTGGGGTCTATTCATACATGGCAATCTTATATAAAAAATGGTCAAATGAATCATGCATAAAAGTGTGGATTCTTAAGTGGATTCTTATAAAACAATTGCACACAAACCATTGACTTTATTGTATTTTTATATATAATGCGTTATTATCATCGGGCAAAGTCTACCGTAAAGAGATTGCATATCTTGGAAACTTCCGTTTCGCTATAGATTTTTTCCTTTTGAAAGGCTTCACCAATTTTTGATAGCATCTCTTCTGTTTCTAAATGGCGGTCGCTTAAATTTTCCCTATTCCGTTCATTTTTTTCTTCTAGCGCTTGCCATAATGTATCTCTCGCTTGAAATCCTTCTGTTGTGTTGTGAATAAGTCCGAGATTCAAAAGGCGATTGATGGATTTATGAATGGTTTTGGCATCTGAATCGACATGTTTGAGGATATCAGTAAGATTTTTTGCACCAAGGATAATGGCGGCATAAACAGCGCGTAGTGTCGGTGAGGTCATGGCAGAGATCAGCGAATTGCGTGTGCTGCGTTTGTGAAGTGCTTCTTTTCCCATGGGCAAAATATCATTTCGAATGGGCAGTTCATTGATTTCTATGAGTTCTGCTTGTAGCGATTGTGCGCGTACAATTTGTTCCGCAGAGGTGCGTTTGCGAATAATCCCCAGACCACTTTGGCGATATTTGTGGTTTTCGGGGAGTGTTAAAGCTTCATAGGAGCCATCAAGCCGGTAGAGAATTTCTTCCCACAAAGGGGTTCTGACACGTCGCACCCGCTGTGCCCCATTAAGCGCAACGGTTGAGGTCATGGTTGGTTCATGTAGACAAAGATAACCACCCGCGGTGATGTGTTCCCAAAGGGTTATAACAAATCGCACATCATCTGCGGGAGTACCAGCATCAAGCCAAGCAAAATCTATTGGTCCCCAAGATTTGAGCGTTTCATCATCGAGAGAGAAGAAATTCTCATGGATAAATGTTACCATGTCTTTTTCAATACCGTCTTGAAGCAGTTTTTGCCATGCTTCTTCTGCTGATTGACCTTCGACTGTAAAATCATCAATGGTGATAAGCCGAGGTTCGTAATTCTCAAGGATTCCTGAAGGGGCAAGCAAAGCTGTGCGCTCTTCCCAGGTGGAGGATTCTAAAAGTTTTTTATCTTGTTGCCATGCTTGTTTTGCTTTTTGCAGTGCTTTAGCAATCAAGCGCGTACTATCACCAGCACCGATTTCAATGACTGTGCGCGGTCTTGCCATTTGAATAAGCGCATAAATGAGCTGTGCACTATTTTCTGTTCCCATGCCAGGTCTTATCAGCTGCATCTTTTTATCCTTATAATTTTACCAATCGTAGCATTCCTGCTTTTATAAAAAACTTTATTGAATCCTCTAGCGGATATTGAATACGTATTGGTGTGGTGGCTTGCTTCAAGAGATGTTTTGTTTTTTCATGAAGCCGGATTGTACGCCCATTGAGTTGATTAATGGCAAGACTGCCAAGAGAAGAATCTATGATAATACATGTTGGCTCTCGTAAAAGAGCGGTTGCATCATTTTCTGAAAATGCTTTTTGATCTGTTTCGATGAGACCGTGTCGTAGCAGTGATATCAAAAGACTTCCAGAGGCAAGAAGAGTACTATAGAATTGTATTTCTCTTAGTGATTGGACAAGGCAGCCTTCACGAAGTGCTTCAAATGTGGGAAAGTCGAATCCGCCAAATGCCGCTCCTTTTGTAGAAACGACGGTTACAGGTTGTATTTGCCGTTTTCCAATTAAAGCTGGTTTATTTCTCGTTATCTGTACGTCTTTTGCCCATTGAACGCGTGATAAAGGATTGAGTTCACGTGGGTAGACAGCGAAAGAATTGATGGCTATGGGTGGTGTTGGTTTTTGCAATTCAAGGGTGTGGATGTTTTCATTCAAGTCATGTTGCATGGTGTCTGCCAGTTGCCATACATAACCACCTGTTCCATTGTAAAAGTTTAAGCCTATAGGGTCTTGTTGCATGATGTTATCGTTTTTTTTTACTTTAAAATATCAAGTTTTTGGGAGGGTTATTAGTTGCTCTACATTAAAGAGTGGTTTATCAAAGTCCTATTGGGTTGGTATGGGGTTGCATGGGATACAACGATTTGATAAGGATTTTATTGAAATTTGATAGGGTGGTGATTGTCATGTCCTTTTGGGGTGTATGGTTTGCTTGAGAAAAACGCCTCGTCCACTAACCATTATCAAATTCTCTCTGTTTCTTTTTTTTGTACGGCACTGTTCACAATAAAACCTAATATGCCTGCGATCATTGTGGCGATGCCAATGATAAACAGTGTGCTTTGGGTATGATGCACTTTTACAAAGCCGGCTCCTAGAAAGCCAAGGCATACGGATGTCTGTATGATGAAGATATAGGCAGGCATTTGACTGTTTCGTTGTTCTTTGGGGATGGCTTTCATCATAAAACTTGCCATTAAGGCATTTTGCACACCATTGGCACTCCCAAGGATGAAAAATGATAGCATCATCAGCCATGTGAAGTTTGTTAAGGAAAAACAGAAAATTGCAAAGCCAATGGTTGCGGCAGCTAGTGATGCACCAGCGGCATTGCCAAAATGGTGGAAAAGATTGGAGAAGCAGAGTGGACCAACCACTAAGCCTAGGCTTAGCATACTTGTGATCACCCCATAGGTTTCAGCGCTTAAGTTGAGATCGGTACGAATGCGGACAATCGATAAGACGTTGAGAGCAGAGGTGAGGATAATAGTGATGATGAGGGGCGCAAGAGCATAGACGACATTTTTTTTGCGCAAGAGACCCGCTAAATCTAGTCCTTTTTTGGTTTGCTGCGATGTATCTGTCTTTTGTGTATGAATTTTTAAACTTTTAAAACAGAAGAGAGTGATAAAGGTAGCAAAAAGAACCATGATTGAAAGTGCAAACAATCCTTTTTGCCCGTTCGATAGACCATACAACACACCCCCTAGGAGTGGTCCGGCAATATAGCCAAGATTACGAACTGTTTGGATAATGCGATTGATACTGTCTAATTGCTGTTCATTTTTTGCGAAGTCAGGTACCGCAACAAGAATAGCAGACCAAAAGATTGAACCAGCACAACCTAGTGCGAAAGAAAGGGCAATATAAAGCCAAAACTGGTTTGCGATTGCAGCTGCGGCTATGAAAAGCGCTTCAAACAATAAAACAACAGTGACTGTGTGTACTGGTTGGAAGCGATGCAAGAGGCGTGGTGCAATGGGTCCGGCACAAATTGCCCCGATAAGCCCTGCAAACAGCAGCATTGAAATAGAAGCTGTGCTTTCTGCTAAGTGTAGAGCAAATGTAACTTGTGCTGTTTCATCGGCAAAGCTGCTAAAGCCTAAAACGAAAAAAAGCCCAGTTTGGGCGAAAATCATGGATTTTTTCTTTGTCACAATGCTCCTCCCCAAGAGACTAAAGGTACAATTTTCTTCTGCGTGTTTATGGGATATCCCACGCTTTGTCTAGTTTTTCTTGATGATCAGTTGAGAAAGGAAGTTTTCAGAGCTCTCTTCAAAACAAGCACAATGCCTATTGGCAGTGATGAGCAGCTCCTTATGTTTTTTGAAAGGGGAATATTGAAGGATTATGGGCTGGCGAAATTTTCTGATATGAGAGACAATGATACAAAAGGGCAATCAGAAAATTTCACAAAAAAGCTGCACTATGCGTGCAGCTTTTTATGTATTTGCTTTAGAGGTAGACGTTTTAAAGCATGAAAGTATCCTTACGGCTTCTGTAACCATAGTAGCCAAAAACACTGGAAATAATGGCACCTATCAGACTGCCTAAAAAGCCCCACCACCCCATATTGGAGGCTGTTTTTGTGGCTTTAGTTGCAGTGTTTTTGGCGCCCTTGATCGTATCCTCAAGATTGTCCGAGAGTGTTTCTGCCTGTTCTTCAAGGGCTTTGATGGCTTTTCCGGTTTTTTCCTCTGCGCTTTGATAAATATGAACGGCACGGTTTACTGCTGTTTGTGCGTCCGAACGGGACATGCCATCGGTCATAAGGGCCTTGATGATATCACTTCGATCAAATTTTGTCGTGAGATCTTCTACACGATCAGACAGGTGCTCACCAAGATTTTTTAAAGTGGTACGATAGTGAGAAGGATCATTTTTGAAAGCTGTTATCGCAGAACCAATATCGTTCAGTGCAGCTTGGTAGGTTTGTTTTAAGCGATTAGGGTTGAGAGCAGGAATGTCGCTTTTATTGAGAAGGGTGCGCAATTCACTCGAAAGTTGATCGAAATTGATGCCATTGTCACTGTTTTTTGCAAAAAACTTTTCAAGACTTTCGCTGTTTAAGTTTGCAAGTATAGGGGAAATATTGGTTTTGAGGCTGTCTACGGTTTGTTGGATCATAGAGCTGTTTTCTAGAGCCGTTTTAGCTCCTATCTTTGCTGTACTAGAAACCACGT
>NZ_JBHILY010000036.1:0-5027 GCF_042193555.1 Bartonella sp. PS17NMGDW
GGCGGGGCTGTGGGTGAAGCCACTGCTATGCTCCAGTTTCAATTGTGGGTGCAAGGCATTGTGAAAGAGGAAATGGGGGACCTAAACGGTCGCACCCCTACTGCGGAAGAGGAAGCGCGTATAAACGCAAAGATTGATGCGCAGTTTGCTGACTTTAGAGACCACACCATTGATGTCGCACGGGCTGCCGGGGGCGTTGCTGCTGCCCTTGCCGGTGGCAATGTTGATGCCGGCGCCGATGCCGCAGGCAATGCCGCTGCAAATAACTTTTTGGGTAGTGCACAACGCGCTCAGATGAAGAAAGAGTTAGAAGAGTGCCCTGATGATCAGTGTCGAAGAGAGGTTAACGAAAAATGGTTCGAGATTAGTGAAGAGCAAGATAGGATTTTTGAGATAGGTCTTGCGAAGGGTACGATTGTTGGTGCCGTAAAAGCAATAGGAAACGGAATATCTGAGACAGCTCATGACGTTAAAGAATTAGGATCGGCAATAGGAAACGGAATATATGCGACAGTTCATGACGTTAAAGAATTAGGATCGGCAATAGGAAACAGTTCAGTTGATGAGATCTATCAAAATACCCTTCAAGGCGTTGGAACAGCAAAAGCTTGGGCCACGGGTGGGCATATATTTGATGATGTCTGGGAAGGTGCTGGTCAACTCTGGGAAGGAGTTGGTCAATTCTGGGGAGGTGTTAAGGATTCCTTTAGAGGGCACATAGATCACATAAAGGATTCCTTTGGGGGGCATATAGATCACATACATGAAACAATGGAGAAAGGGGGGGATGGAGCATTCAGTGCTGGTGCTGAATCTGGCGAAATGCTAGGTAAACCATTAGGAGATGTGGCTTATATAGTGGGTTCTACAGTGCTTACTGACGGTGCTGTTTCAGCAGCCAAGGGAGGCGTAAAGCTTGCGAACAAGCTTGTAGAAAAAGATATCATCAAATTTGCATCTAAAGCTGAAGAAGCGGCTATAACAGGAGCAACTAGTTCTGAAGTAAATACTGCTCATGTGGGAAAAGAAATCGCACAATCGCTAGAAAAAATGAGCGATGAAGCTATTGCAACTCAATATTTGGGGCAAGAGAGAAAATTCTGGTCAAAACCTATTGAGGTTGAGTTTGAAATAACTAACAAGGGAGAAAAAATTACTCAGACAAACAAAGTCTATCAGAGAGATGATCTGTTTGATCCTAACCAGATTGTTAGTTGGACAGTAAAAGGAAAAGAAGTAAAAGGTACAAATATTGAAAGGATGAAAACAGGAAGAGCACCTCTTGACTTTAATGAAAATCCCATTGAATTGCATCATATGCTGCAAACACATGATGGTCCCATAGCAGAGGTTACAAATGCGTTTCATAATAAACATAATTCAGTTATTCATATTAATCCTAATACAATGGGATCAGCTATTGACAGAGACCTATTCGATAAATGGAGGACGAAATACTGGAAGGAACGTGCTAAAGATTATGAAAAGAAAGATATAGCAACTAAAAAATAATAATTTATGGAGAACAACCTATGAAAACTTATACTTTAGCTGATGTTGTACAATTAATTGATAAAGTAAATAAATATGATGATGAGATTATCAATTTTGGTACTGCAGAGGATGCAGTTAGTGATGTACGGATTAAAGAGGCAGAAAAAACTCTCGGTTTACAGTTTACAACTTCTTATAAGGATTTTTTAAAAAATTATAAGGGAGGAGAAATTGGTTATGAGGAAATTTTTAGCATTTATAACGCAAGTTTTGAGGATCATCCTGCTGGTGATATTGTGCATAAAAACTTATATCATAGGAAACATGGTTTTGCGACATTAGAACAGCTTGTTGTCAGTAGAACTGATTTTGGTGAGACATTTTACTTTGATTATACTCAGTTTCAGGATGGTGAATGCCCACTCTACGTCAAGATTCCATCTGGAGCGTCACATTATTATGCAAGTAATTTTTATGAATTTCTCTGTAAAAGAATTAAAGAGCACGCAGGGGAAGATTTGTGAAAACCTATACCTTAGCTGATGTTGCAGTACTAGTTGATAAATATAGCGATAGTATCGATTTTGGCACTACAGATAAAGCAGTTGATGATGTACTAATTGAAAAAGCAGAGAAAACTCTTGGTTTGCAGTTTACGTCTTCCTATAAAAGTTTTTTAAAAAACTATGGAAGAGGGGAAATTTGTGGTGAGGAAATATGTAGCGTTTATGATACAAACTTTGAGATTGTTCGTAGTGATGATATTGTTTATTATCATATAACGGATGTAGAAAATGGTTTAGCAAAACCACAGCAGCTTGTTGTGAGTAGAACTGATTTTGGTGAGACATTTTATTTTGATTACTCTCAGTTTCAGGATGGTGAATGTCCGCTCTATCTTAAGTTTCCACCTAGCGATCCCCAGTATTACGCAAGTAATTTTTATGAATTTCTCTGTAAAAGGATTACAGATAACTTGAAGTAAATTTCTTTGTATGGTGGTTTTACTTCCGAATTGCAATGTTAAACCACTATTTTTTATTTTCAAGAATGCAGGCATCGTTAATATTTTTAAGGGGGATCATCTATGAAAACCTATACCTTAGATGATGTTGTAGTATTAATTGATAAAGTGAATAAATATGATGATGAGATTATCAATTTTGGCACTGCAGAGGATGCGCCTGATGATATATTGATTGAAAAGGCTGAGAGAACTCTTGGTTTACAACTCACCTCGTCCTACAAAAGTTTTTTAAAAAATTATGGAGGAGGAGAAATTGGAGGTTATGAAATATTTAGCATTTATAACGCAAGTTTTGAAGATAATCCTGCTGGTGATATTGTTTATTATCACTTAACAGATATAAAAAATGGTTTAGCAAAACCACAGCAGCTTGTTGTCAATAGAACAGATTTTGGTGAAACCTTTTACTTTGATTATACTCAGTTTCAGGATGGAGAGTGTCCGCTCTATCTTAAGTTTCTACCTAGCGATCCCCAGTATTACGCAAGTAATTTTTATGAATTTCTCTGTAAAAGAATTAAAGAGCACGCAGGGTAATGACGATGCAAACCAAAGATGCAACAGAGATTTTAAAAAGACTTGGCTGGGAGCCCCATCGCGATGAAATGGGTGATATGTTTGCTTATTATCATCTCCCCGATCGCATAGTGCGTATTCATTATGGTGTCATAGATTATGGACGGGATAGTGGAAGATTATGGGTTTCTGTCAGTCTTACCACTGCCGCCTATTGTCTTGGCTGGGAATACGCTAACGGTAAGAAATCGCGATACCAATATGAGGATATGCTGATTTCTTCAGAAGAGAATTTTGGAGTTACAGCACTAGAATTTTTTGAAAACCACGTTAAGGTAGCTTTAAATAAAGTGTTAGTTTGGGCGCACGCACAAGATATTGAGAAAAAATTACGTGAAAAAGCTGCTAATCATTCTCTCGTTGCAAAGGCTCTACTCGGCGATACCGAAGCTTTAAGGAATTACAAACCTACACCTCAATTATATACACCAGAGTTTTCTGATTATGAAAAGATAACGCAGGTTAAGCGCGTTATCTTTTTTGCTGAGGCGTATAAAAATAACGAATTGGATGACATTTTAGCACGCAAAAAACCGAAACAGTGTTTGATGAGTCTTACAGCAGCAACGCGCATTCTTAAAACCCAAGGGTGGTTTGTTACGGAACCTGGGAAAATGTGGTTAGTTTTGCCCGACCGCTTCATTCAATTTGATTTTGGTTTTATACGTCTTCCAAATGATGATTACAATGTTCATCTTGAAGCAGAGATCTCCAACGAAGATATTTCTGTAGCTTGCCATTATATTCACGATAGTAGAAAATGTAGGCAGATATCAGCTACAAATATTTATCAGTCTTTTAATACGATTGGGGGAGGGGTTTTTAGTGGTGTTGATAAAGGGATTGATATTCGTGTAGAGACATTAAATGAGCAGGAGCTTATAAAAATTTCTGAGCGGGTGATACAATGGGCGCGTGCTCAGGATTTAGAAGCAGCGATAGAAAGCAAAGCGCTTGTTCAAAAATATAGCTCATGTCCTGATATCTCATGGCATTTGGCTTGTTTAGCATTAACAGGTCAAATTGATGTCCTGAAATCCTATCAAAATGCCGTAAAAGCAGGTACGATTTCTGAATATTTAGATGACGATGATGTGGAAAAATATGTTAATCACGCTGTTCAATTTGCTGAAGGACATCTGACCGTTTTAAAGGAGCGAGAGGCGGCAGATGCACGTATTGGTGTACAATCTTTGGTTCTTCTTAATACAGTTTCTGAAACATTAAAAATGATGAACTGGACAGTCTATCGCGACAAAAATTATAATTGTAATGCCTATTTTATAAGCAAAGACCGTATCATTAATATAATGTACAGCCTTGATACAAAAGGAAAAACACCTATCCTTATATTCAAGGCGTCCCTTTCAACACTTAGTTTTTCTACGGCTCATAGAGAGATTTTCTATAATATGCCTCAATATATAGCCATCAAAGAAGCAGAAGAAGTTTATACAGTTTCTAGTACTGAATTGGATGAAGGCAAGCTAAAGGAGATTTGTACAGATATACTTGAGTGGGCTGACAACCAAAACAGCAACCAAATCATCTATGATTATGCGGCGTTGCTAACAAACAGTGAATTTTGCCTTGCAGAATTTCACCTTATTGCACTTATTTTGACTGGCAATGTCAAAAAACTTAAGTTTTATAAGGAGAGTTTTCAAAGAAAGAGCTGTCTAGGTTTTGTGGAAAACATCACAAAATATGATATTGAGAACGCTCTTACTCTTGCACAGCGTTATTGAACAGGTTTTCCCAAAAAGGCATTGATTTTAAGCTTGGATCCGCAAACAGCATCTGTTGCTTCTAAAAGAACTTCTGTTGAAGTGGCAGAGGAAGTGGATGAAGCAGATGACACTGATGATCGTCTCACCATGGAAAGTGCTCATGCACTTTTGAAAAGCTTAGGTTGGTCAACTGAGAAAAT
>NZ_JBHILY010000037.1:0-4201 GCF_042193555.1 Bartonella sp. PS17NMGDW
ATGTCAACACACTACTCACTTTAATTGTAATTTTTAAAGCAGATTATCACTTGCGCTTTGGTTTTTCCCAGAAAAAAATCAATAAAATCAATGCAAAAGGTACTTCCCAGCGGGTTGGCTTCGTTGCGGGGCAGGCTAGCGCGAACTATCGCTAGCGACAGAATTTTCAAATTGACTGTACATTGTACACTTAACTCATTGATAAATAATTATTTAAATATGTACACTGTACAGTATGTGAAAAGTTTTCTTAGCAAAAAGTAATTTTTATTACTTGACAATTCTACAGTAATAGGTACCTTCGAATCAGGTGCCTAGAAAACACCTTACAATACCAAGCGGATTAGTTGCCGAAATAACTAGTCTTCTAAACATTAAAGATTTTGACTCATTATATGTGGTGGCATATAAAGGTCTTGTCGGGTGTAGTTATGCTATACAATACCCTTTATGGGAAAGGCGTAACGACGGACTTGGTACCGTGTTTTCTAGCACCCGGCACTCTTTTAAGAGTGTCAATAGAAAACCTCTATTACCAAGGAGTTCATCATGAACACACTTATAGAAATATCAGAACAGGTTATCGATCAAGAGATTGTTCAAACTGTTAATGCACGTGAGTTACACGCGTTTTTGGAGATTACATCAAAGTTTGCAGACTGGATTAAAAATCGTATTAAAGAATGTAACTTTCGAGAAAATATAGACTTTATAGGTTTTTCTAAAAATTTAGTAAAAGGTGGGCGCCCAAGCATAGAATACTACATTACGTTAGACATGGCTAAACATCTTTCTATGATAGAGCGTAATGATAAAGGGCATGAAGCGCGTCAATACTTTATCAAATGCGAACGGCTTTTGAAACAAGTAGCAACCCCACAAGTTGATTATTCCAAACCCGAAGCATTACTTGGTGTTTTGAATCACTTACAAAGTCAAATTGAGCAAAAGGATAACACCATTGCTAAATTAGAACCAAAAGCAGAAGCACTTGATGGTTTAAAACGCTCTGAGGGGGCTATGTGTGGCATCTTATTGTTTTTTATTCACGAGTGGTTGTTCAAGGAGCTTTTTGAGATCTTCTGAATTCATTGCCAGTAGGTGATTTAATGTAACGGTAGTGCGGACAGAGTTTTCTAAACGAGCAAGAATTTCACCCGTAAGGCTACGATGATTTGCTTCAGCAAGCTCTTCCAATTGATTTTTCAGTTCAATTGGAATGAGAAATTTAAATTGCACACGATCTTTTTTTGTCATGCACCTAAAATATACCTAAAATACACTTGACACAAGGTACCTTTATGGTACTAAATATGTGCATATGGAGGTAAAATGAAAACGATCCAATATAAAATAAATATGCCACATACATTAAAGGAGTGGTTGTTTAATCGGGCGACTGAGAATGATCGCTCTCTTTCATCTGAAATAATTAACATTCTCAAAAAAGAAAAAGCGCTAGAGCATAAGTCCGCAAAAACTCTCTCTAACGCTTTACATCTAACTAACCCGAAAGAGGTCAATTACAATGAATAATAGCACATACTTACCTATCAATAAAGACAAATTAATAAAATTACGAGAAGTCGAAAACGAGCCTCGTGTTCGCGATGTGGACTTAGCAGAAAAATTAGGGTTTGTTCGTACACGTGACGTTAGAAAATTAATTACAAGAAATATGCAAGAAATAGAACGGTTTGGGAGGTGCGCCACTGTGGCGCACGTAATAAAGGGCAATAACGTAACAGAATATTGGCTTAACGAAGAGCAGGCGTTATTGATTGCGACATTATCGAATACAGAAAAATCTTCTCAAGTCCGTTATATGCTTATTAAGTTATTTGTTGCATGGCGTAGGGGCGAGATAAAGCAATCCTATGTTCAATCGATCGACTACTCCAGTCCAGCAGTAATGCTTGGTGTCTTAACGCATTTAAAAGATGAAAATGAGCGGAAAGACAATATCATTGCTAAATTAGAACCAAAGGCAAAAGCACTTGATGGTTTAAAGCGTTCTGATGGTTTGTTTGGCTTAATTGAAGCAGCAAAAATGTTAGAGGTGCGACCAAAGGATTTAACGGATTACTTGCGTAAACATGATTGGGTGTATCGACGGGCTCCAGGGGCGCCTCTGTTACCTTATCAGGACAAGATCAAGAAAGGATTCATGGATTGCCCTGCTATTACCATTCAAAGACCGGATGGTACAGAAAAGGTGCTGCCTTCAACAAAAATCACATCTAGAGGATTAGCTTGTTTGAGAGAACAAATCCATGGAGGTGTACAATGAACACCAGTATCGACTTCTTATGCGATTTATGGATAGCTTTATATCAGTTTTCTAATGATGAAAATATTAATGAAAAAGAGTGTACAGCTCTGATTAACATCATGAGTTTGGTAGAAAAAGCTTTGATTTTCAAACTTCAAGATGAGGTGCCAAATATACTTAAAATCTTAACAGTTCTAACAGATTTTGGCGATTCAGAGTTTCCTACAGTTATGTTACCTTTATTGAAAGCTTACGAACCAAATTTGGAGCCTCCCATTAAAAAGGTTGCTTAAGTAAAACACATCTCCCCTCCCCGTTCTCAAAATGGGGAGGTGGTTTAAAGATCAAGTTTTGAATGGGAGCCCAGACGCACTAAAATCAATCGATCTTGACCAATCAAGCGATAAATCAACACTAAGTCAGGTCGAATATGGCAATCTCGATAATTGCTCCAATTCCCAGTCAATGCATGGTCATGATATCGAGGTTCTAAAGGTTGATCATTTGCTAATGCTGCAATGATTTTGCGCAAATCAGTATCTAAAAGATGCCGATACCGTCCTTTCATTTCACGCTTGAAATCACGTTTGAAGATGGTGGTACGTTCAATCGTCCGCATAGAGATCATCAAATAATTCATCTACGGAATGAAACTTTTTTAAGTTACCTTCCTCTAGTTCTGCAAAAGCCGCTATAGTTTCCGCATTAGGTTGAAACAAGAAGGACGGAATAGCTTTATCTTGTGCAATACGCGTCATCAACACTCTCACAACATCACTTACTGATAAACCTGAAGCTTGAATAACTTGATTAGCGATATTTTGAATTTCTTCTGGTACACGCGCTTGAACCATACGACTGGCAGCCATAATGACTTCTCCTCTTGTAGCTGTATTTCAATGTAATACAATTGAAGTTTAATTTCAACTATAAAGCACATTTTTTAGAGTGGCGAGATCGTTTGGCTTAACAACCACTTGCTTTTTTTAAGACTTCACCCATACGTGTTCGCCAATCTTTTCCTTGTTTTTTAAAAGAGGCAATAACATTTGGGTCGAGACGGAGAGTAACCGCTTGTTTGGGAGATTCAACGGGTGGACGCCCGCGTTTACGGCGTTCTTCTGTTACATACTTAAAAAAGGAGGCTGGTAAAACGTCTTTAGCTGGCTTTAAGCGTGCAAGTTCTTCATCTGTTAGTGGTGGGGAATCCACAGCGTCCCAATCTTCTTTTGTATAGCCACATCCTGTTTCAAAGGTTTTTTTGATAGTCATTGAAAACCTCTCTTTCTTTTTTATTCGCTTGACGAAAACTGATAATGGATATCGCTTCATTGCCAAGCTTTGCAAAAACAATAACTGTTGTGTCATCAGCAAAATGTCCAATAGCCTTCATGCGGTTTGAATGGGTTGCATCAATAAAAGCATGTTCCCAGTCAAAGTAAATAACATCGGCAAAATCAAGCTTATGTTTATCAATGTTTAAAGCTCTTTTTGGTTCATCCCACACTATCTTCATATATTTTATGTACACGAAAAATAAAACCTTGTCAATAATTAAAGTGTACAATAATTCGTATATACCATTCAAAATGGAGCAACTATGAATAAGAAAACGCGTAAGGGTCTATCGGTTCGTGCGTTTGCAAAAAAGATGGGTGTTTCACATAATGCGGTGGTTTCACGGATAAAGACAGGTAAATTTGATGCGGCTCTTTTTGAAGATGGTTCTGTCAATGAAGCGCTTGCAACAGCTATCTGGAATGAGAATCCAACAAAACACCCTGCCTCACTTTTAGCACCTGATGGACAACGGCGAACAAAGATCAAACAAGCCTCCACAGATGGAGCCAATGAATACAAGATAAAACTGGAGCGAATGCAAGTTGCGCTAGCAAAAGAAAAGATTGCTCTGGAAAAGTTACGCGAAAC
>NZ_JBHILY010000038.1:0-4086 GCF_042193555.1 Bartonella sp. PS17NMGDW
ATTAAGCCCGTTTTGTTGTTGGTCACATTGCCCGTCACGCTGAAGACTAAATCCTGCCCTGCTGCCAATTGACCGCTATTTCCAAGCTCACCCGTTTTGATCACGAAATCTCGTGCCGCTAAAACAGAAGTTGCCTTATCCACCATAACGCTTGGAGCAATAAAGAGAATATCTCCAGTCCCCCCCTGATCTGTCACGGCTTGTAGCCGCGCATTGTGAATATCAAGGGCATTGGTGCTGTTAAAATCTAAACCACCATAAGTCAATTCGCTGCCCGAGACATCAATATGATCTGCAATTAAATACAGCGTTTGCGGCGTGTAAATATGAGAACGATTATTGCTTAAATCGAGAGTTGTTGCCGTCAATCTCACATCCCCCTCAGCAGACAGCACATTCTCAACACTGATCTCTCCTGATACCGATGTCAATGTTGCACTGCCATAGCCAATGACCTGATCATAATAGATGTCGTTGCCTGCAAAAATTTCAATATTGCCACCACTGGCAATCTGACCAACCTTCACCCCTTCTTTTGCTGTAATCAAAAGAAAGCCCTTTTCATCTAAAACAAGATCCCCTGAACCGCCCGTAGAAACGACACCTGTCATCAGTGTGCCAGCATCAAGGCTGCCAACCTTTAAAACAGCTTCTTCACCCGTCATCAGCGAAGAAAAGTCAACAGCCCCACCCTCAATATTTGCCTTGCCATGAGCTAAAAGTTGCCCAAAATGAACGGGAGCATTTGTTTCTGGTTGTGCTTGAATGGCAACATTTTGATGCGACAGAATTGTTTCAGAAACAGAAAGCCCGTTATGAGAAACCAGGGTGATATCTCCTGCCCCATAAACACTTTCAGCGACAATCGCACCTTGACTGCTCTGGAGATCAACATCCCCTTGGGTGCCAAGAACAACAACACCAGAAGCACCCGTTGCCGCCATATCAACCCCACCGGCTAAAAACTGCGCCTTTATATCACCACCGGCATGTGCCCTGAGGTTCCCTTGCGCTAAAACAATCCCCTCAAGCTTCAAGTCTCCGCCCGATTCAAGAGCCATATCAGCGCCTGACCCTAGCCCTGAAACTTGAAGTGTCTGGCGCGAAGACAGCTCCATATTGCCCCCAGAGGTTGCCTTGCCTGCAATCGATAAAAGCCCATCCTGCGCCTCTATCTTCAAATGACCTTCAGCGCCAACCGTTTCTAACATCACATCCTTATGGGCGGCAATATCAATATGCTTTTTCGAGGTGATGTGTTTTGCCAATACGCTCTGGCTTTTCGATTTGAGGACAACACCCCCATGACCAAAAACATTCTTCAACGAGATTTTCCCGTCAGCAGAAAGATGCAACTGCCCCGCATTGGCTGCCATATCATGGCGCATGCGAACCCCAACACCTTTTTCTGTTGCCACAAGTTTTATTCTGTCCGCCTGTAGAGCCCCCAAAGCAGAGCCATCTATCGCATATTCCGGTTTACCAGTAATATCAGTTAGCTCTTTCATTTCCCGTGAAGCATAATCAAAGTGACCCGTCCCTGCTGTCACTCCAATCTCCTTGCCCGCAACAGCTCCTTCAAAATGCACCGTGCGTGAGACAATATCGACAATATCAACAGCCCCTTGACCAGAGAAAAAATTGGCTCCCTTTGCACCAAAGGTAATATCCCCACCTCTCACCTCAAATCCTTTCAGAAAACCGCTCGCATCAATTTCGGGAACACCTGTGGTTAAGGTCGCATGGGGCGTATTGATAAAGCCGCAACCATCACAGCTTATCCCATTGGGATTGGCTATAATCACATCGGCTGGGCTCCCAAAAACCTCTCCTGGACCATGAAGCGCACTGCGCTTGCTGCTGGTGACCTCATTTAAAATCACTTTCGCCGAACCCGTAACACGCAAATGCGGATTGCCCGGCATAATGCCCCCCAACTGCGATTGCCCCACTTCTTGCGCATGATTGTTCCAAATCACACCTGCATTGCCAATATTAAAATCATCATATTTATTGTGTGATAAGCCCTTGCCATTGGGGGTAACAATATCAATCGAGGGAACCCCATTGGGCGCTGCCACTATATCTGGACGATGGGCGGCATTAGCGTTAGGATCCACAGTAATTTGCGCCTGTAACGCTGAAGGTGCAAATAAACAAGAAAAACCAAGTCCCCCAAATAAAACCTTTTTGAGCATCGTACTGGAGACTAAAACACCTAATAAAGCTGCTCTTTCTGCTCTCTTCTCATATCTCATACTTTAACTCCCCAATAAACAATGCTTAAAGTTCCATTGTTAATGTCATAAAAAATGTTCCTGATTTTTTGTGCTTAACTGTGCTCCAAAAAATACTGGAATAACTGGCATCAAGAGAGACCATGCCTCCCGCAAGCTTGACACCTGCTGTCCAACCGGCAAGCTGGTCACTCTTAATCCCATACAAAACTTGCGAAAACACACGCCCATAATCCAAACCAACATAAGGGCGAAGTTCTCCAAAAACCTTTTTGAAGGTCGCGTGATTGCTCCACGGAATGGTGCGCAACAGCAAATCATTCCGGCTAAAAAAACCGTTATTGCCAAAAAGCAAACTCTCACGCGTGCCACGAACATTGGAGGCGCCCCCCAATGAAATCTGCTCAGCACCCAGTAAATTATGCGGTGAATATTGACCACTCAAAAGATTGCTCAGTATAAAGTCAAAGCCCCCTACCTTAAAAGGCGTCATAACGCTGAGTGTGCCGGTAAATTTGGCAAATTGTGGCTCCGCATCTCCTGCTCCTGGATCGTGCTTCTTGACAGAATGAAACAAGGGGAGCCCTTGCAAATAACTCACATCAAAAGTCCAAGTTCCACCCAGCATCTGGCGCGAATGCGAAATCCCAAAATTGGCGACGCTATATTGACGGCTGCCCACTTCAATCTTATTGCCAAGAAGGTAATTGTTGGTTCTTTTATAAGAAAGACCTAAATTCAAGGTTGTAAGGGAAACACCATCACGGTAAAGAACCCTGCTTGTACTGGCGTGCAACTCACTGGAATCCCCCGTCGTCTCAATATCGGTAAAATTGCCAGGGATAATGCTTTGATAATTATAAACAGTGCCATTCAAACCAAAGGTCCAATAACCGTACGGAATACTCACACTCGCTGAAATGTTATTGCTATGTCCTTCTTGCTTGCTCCCACCCCAATAATCGGGCTCACTGCGTTGATAGTTAAAATCCCACGCATCATTCATCCCTAAAATATTTTCTACCCTCAAGCCCGCACTATAACGCGCATAACCCGTGGAGGCTTGTCCCATATTGTCATGAGAAACAGTAACCTTGAAAGTTTTATCGGGATGATTGTTAATATTGACAATGGTGCTCCCTTCTTCACGCCCTGGAAGAAGTTCGCTTTGAGCGTGCGCTGAACTCAAACGGTTGATCTGATCAAGCCCCTGTTCAATATCGCGCATGTTCAGAACATGACCTTGAAGCCCAGGGAAAGCACTCCACACAACATTGTTATAACGAGACGTCGGTGAACCATTATAGTAAATCTCTGAGAGCTTGCCCTCAACGACAACAAATTTGAGCGTCTTGCTGTTTTTGATATCTTGATCGGGTATATAAAAACGCGCCGTTACATAGCCTTGATCCAAATAAACTTTGGTTAACTTCTTGATTAAGAGCTGAATATCGACAAGACCGATACATCTTCCAACATAAGGCTCTGTTACGGCTGATATAAAGCGCTTTTTGACATGATGCACTCCCTCAACAACAAGAGCATGAATGGGAAAACATTGTTTCCCACCCAAAAGCGTTTCTGGATTTTGCTCTGAAGGCGTCTTTATCCTTTTAGGCGTTAAAGCGCGTAAATTCTCAATTCTTTCTAATTGCTGTTTCTCAGATTGTTGGCGAGAAAAATTATCGGTTGGGGAATGAAAAACAGCTGAAGAGCGCGCATAAACACTTACACCTGTAAACAAGCCAAAGAAAACAACAATGGCACGAAAAATTCTCAAAAGAGAACTTTGGCGTAAAAATACACAAAACAATACAGATTGCCCCCGCTTTGCACTATTCATGAAGCA
>NZ_JBHILY010000039.1:0-3971 GCF_042193555.1 Bartonella sp. PS17NMGDW
ACCAAAGCGCAAGTAAAAGCTTGGGTTTACGGTGGGAATATTCCGAAAAGCGTTCTCAATTACGAACCTCTTATAGATGAGATCAATAAAGAGATCAAAAAATTATCGGAAGCTTCTGAAAAAACAATGATTAGATGCTAACTCATATCAGGAACAACTTGACAAATTTTTAAAAGCCATTAGGTTACGAGGCAGGCTTAAAACACCTGTAACCAATCGGTTCAACAGTATCCCGAAAGATCTGTTGCCCTTCATTTTATTATTCCAGGGTCTTCACATGTATGTCCAAGGGTAACCTAAAGATGTGAAGGACTGAATTGGTTCGGTTGTTTTAGCCCTGGATACTTAAACTTTTAAAACAAAGGAACCAATATTATGAACACACTCATTAAAATATCAGAAAAAATTATTGAACAAGAAATTGTGCAAACGGTCAATGCGCGTGAGTTACACGCATTCATGGAAATAGGAAAACGTTTCGCTACTTGGATTACAGATCGTATTAATCAATATACATTTGAAGAAGGTAAAGATTTCATAAAAACACAAGATTTGCGGTTCCCAAAATTGGGAAGCGCAAAATCTAGAGCTGTTACAGCAATAGAATATCATCTCACTCTAGACATGGCGAAAGAGCTCTCAATGGTTGAACGCAATGAGAAAGGACGTCAAGCACGCCGTTACTTTATTGAGTGTGAAAAGAAACTGAGAAACCAATCTGTTGATTATGATCGTGATACGCGCTTTGATTTGCCAAGCTATTGGGAAGGTATGAACGCTGGTGAAAAAGTTTTATATCTTTTAGGTCCAATTCATGTGCGTCTTCTTGATGCCTTCAGAGTAGATGAAGAAAACAGAAAATATAAAGCTCTCATTAAAGAAGCAAAACAGGTTCTAGCAAGGTCTGCCGTAAAAGCAGCTTAGATTTAAAAACATAACTCCCCATTTTAAAAGTGGGGAGGAAGTTAAGCCGCATTTTTGATTGTGATAACAACTTGCTTGCCAAGAACACTCAGTGCTTGCTCTAGTGTTTGAAGCTTAGTTGGATAATTGGGATCAAGAATGCGTCTTGCTTCTGTTTCTTTTTTACCCAAACGATTAGCCAATTCTGTTTTTGTGATATTCGCTTCATTAAAGGCTTCTACCACTGCAAGTTTAAGAGCATTCCACGCATCTACCGTGACCTCTACAAGGTCTTTATATTGCTGTGGTACTGGTAAAGGTAAACCGCGCATAGGATAGCTCCGTAATGCTAACCCTAAAGCTTCAACAGCATTCTCTAATGCCTCAGTTCTATTTTCTCCAGCTGTTATTGCTTCTGGTACATCTGGAAAGGTTACAATAAAACCACCATCTGGATCAGATTCCAGTTTTGCTTGATAAGTGTACTCCATGTTTAGGTCTCCTCGCCATGATCAAAATGCTTTTGAAACGAAAAATTAAAGCCGTTGAGAGAGTAACTCATACCCCCAACTGCTTTTTTATTATTTTCACGTAAAGTGGGGTCAATTCACCAGATTTTATAACGGTTGTCTTATCTCCAAAAGTTACCAAATAATGTGACCCTTTACCTGCATCAGGAGCTTCACTGTAATGAATGCCTCTTTTTCTGGCTTCTTTACGTAATTCTCTAAGCAGTGCTTCTCGTTTCATTTAGCCTCCCCTTTCTGCATAAAATGAATATCGCACAAAAAGGTTCGATAGTCAACAATAAATCGAACAAAAAAGTTTGATACAGACTCTTAATGAAAGAATATTTATTGAAAAGTTAAAAGTAGAAATAAGAAAGCCGTGCCATTTGTGTGACATGGTTTTTTGATGCATGATTTGTCAAATAATATTATAATGTAATACTTAAAAAACTGTTATTAATAAACTGAAATAATTGTATAAATATGCAAATTATGCTAAGATTTTTTATGTATAAATTGCTAATCTAATGGGGCTACAAATATGCTAAATAAAGTGACGTTAATCGGACGCCTTGGTGCTAATCCCGAAAGCAAAACAATGAATTCTGGAGCAGAAATAGTCAATTTTAGTATAGCGACTTCTGAGAGCTATACAGATAAAAAAACCAATCAAAAAGTAGAGAAAACAGAATGGCATTCCGTTGTGATTTTTAATCCGCATTTAGCAAAAATTGCACTTCAATATCTAAACAAAGGTTCAAAGGTTTACATAGAAGGAAAATTACAGACACGCAAATGGCAAGATAAAAATGGGCATGACCGTTACACAACAGAGATTGTCTTACCACAATTCAAAGGCGAGTTGTATTTGCTTGATGCAAAGAAAGATCAATCGGCATCCCCTACCCCTTCACCTATTACTTCTCAAAATTATGCTATCGCTTCAGGGGCTGCTGATCATAGTGCACTCATTAATAATGATAGCATACCATTCTGATTGAAAAAAATATGACAAAAAGAAAAAAACGTGCAAAACGCGGTCGTCCACGGATTAAAGGATGTATCAGAGAACCAAATGGACGTATCTCACGAGCAAAAACACCGCATGAACCCATGGATAAATTGGCAATTGAAATGCGTGCCAAACGCTTCTGTTTGACCATAGAAGAGGCTAAAAATCCGCTTTCCGGCACCTATATCGGGCGGCTTTATTTGCAAGGCGAAATAAATCAAGACCAATATGATGCTGCGCAAAAATATCTTGAAGTGAAAAACAATTACCTATGTGCAAAAGCATTGCCTAATGCAATTTATGATGAAATGCCTACAACTTCTGATAACGGAGCAAGAGAGAAATGGGTACAGAAGGCAACAGAACATCTTTTAGCTGTAAAAGATGTTGTTCAAGAAGCTCAATGTTTACACCGTCAATATAACCTTCATGCTGCATTACAGTATCTTGTCATAGAAGATCAATCACTACCACACCTTGTGCTTTCATTGCGCATTGCTCTTAATGCGCTTTATAAGCATTTTACGCAAAACCGGTAGTTTTCAAGCGGCGTCTTGGATATTAATGGCAACCTCTTTTCCAAGAGCACTGAGAGTGGATTCTAAGGCATCTAATTTGGTTGCATGGTTTAAATCCAACAATCGGTCAATTTGTATTGGATGAAGTTTTAAAAGACGTACGAGATCAGCTTTGCGTAAGTTTTTTTCAATCATAGCGTTATGTATTGCAATTTTTAAAGTCACCAATGAAGATACTTCAACAAAAGGATAGGCAATATCACGATGTCCAAAGGGAATAGGTTCACGATCTTGAAAACGCCCCATAATGACTGTTAAAAGTGCATTTTTAGCCTGTTCCAAAGCCTCTTTTTCATCGTTACCATAGGTAATAAATTCCTGAAAGTCTTTAGAGACGACTAGAAGAGTATCATTGTCATCTTTGATAAATTTGATTGCATATTTCATTTACACCTCCATATTCAGGCTTATTTTAGGTCAAGATCTTTAAGAATCTTCTGGACTAATCCTGTTCCTAATTCTTTTCGCGTACCATGCATAGGTAAAACGGACTTTTTAGAACCACGCTTTACAAGCAAATGCCCTCCCTTCCCTGAAGTAAAACTGCAACCATGCTTTATAAGATATCTTTTCAATTCTTGACTATTCATTATAATAATATAACATCTAAAATGTTTCAATACAACATAAATGTTGTGTTAAAGGAAAATAAAGAATATCTTTTAAAACACCATATTTAGGTAAAAAAATAAAAAAAATACAAGATCATGATTTTTTTGTTGACATAGTGTAAAAAATAATATTTAATGGCGCCACTGCACTAGTCGTATTGTGTCTAAAATTCAAAAATATCCTCAAAAATTCAGTAAAATATGAACTTGAAACGTGGCTAGAAAGCCCCGTTTTCTGGGTAATTCTGGCTAATCAATTTTTCACAGAATAAAAATCAATTTTTGACTAATGATGTCATTAATTATGACTCAAAAGGAGCAATGATGAAAGCTGTCATCACTAAGCCAATGTGTGTTG
>NZ_JBHILY010000004.1:0-166709 GCF_042193555.1 Bartonella sp. PS17NMGDW
AGTATACGGATGAGAAAGTTTCTCATATTGTAAAAGATGGAGTTAATGAGGCTAATTCGTATACGGATATGAAGTTTGAAACGTTAAATTATGCTATTGAGGATGTTCGAAAAGAGGCAAGACAAGCTGCAGCGATTGGTCTAGCGGTGTCAAACTTACGTTACTATGATATACCAGGATCTTTAAGTGTTTCATTTGGTAGTGGTTTATGGCGTAGTCAATCCGCATTTGCTATTGGGGCTGGTTATACATCTGAAGATGGAAATATTCGCTCGAATGTATCTATTACGAGTGCTGGAGGTCACTGGGGGATAGGTGCTGGAATTACTCTGAGGTTGAGATGATAATAGAAAAAATGGCTGTTATTGTAAAAAAGAGAAGTATGTTAGTAAAGGTTTTGTTTGCTCTTGCCTTAATAGGCAAGAGCGAAAGCTTTGCTAATGAGAACAATAATATTTATACAGTGCATCCACCGCACTTATCGATACCTAAGGGAGAACCTGGTGAAACACGTCGAATTATTATGCAGTTTTATGACTGGACTTTGATTTGTGACGAAAAACAAAAGCTTAAACATAAGCAAGGTATATGTAATGTGACACAGACTGTTCATGATCAAGAAGGAAATACCATTTTTAGTTGGTCTCTTGTGTCTACGACAAGTGGTCAAGCAGTGATGCTTTTTCGGACATTGCCAAATTCTGATATAAATGTTCCGATTCAAATGTTTGTAAAAGGTGTTAAAAAACCTGTTCTTATTCATTATACGCAATGCAATGAAACTGTTTGTTTGGCACAATCGCCTGTAGGGCCGGTTTTGACTAAACAAATAGAGCAGGACAATAAAGTACGTATTTCCTATAAAATTAAAGAAGGAAAGGTATTTTCTTTTACTGTACCATTTAAAGGATTAAATGCGGCACTTAATTCTTTACGTCCTTAGAATCCATCGAGTGTTTTTAACAAGATTCATTTTTCATAAATTGTTATATTATATTTTTGAGTGTAAATTATAAGGCCAAATAAGTAAGAATTTTTATATAATATGATATAGAGGTAATTTATTGGAAAGAGCGAGAGTTTTATGAATATAAAGTCACAATAAGTTCTTTGTATGTAATAGAAATTCAAGTTAGTAATTTCCATAAAGCTTAAAGAGTGATTTCGTTAGTTATTAAAAGTAAAAAAGATTAGCAATACTCGATTTAAAATAATTAAAAAGATAGCTTCCTTACAATAATAAGTAGGCTAAATTCTTTTTTAAAGCTTTAAATGGATTTTTAGAGCGATCTGATTAAGCATTAATATTTTTTAGATAAATTTATAATCCTAGAGAATTTTTTGAACGATAGTTTTAATTGGTATTCACAAAATAACAGCTATTGTAATTGCATTTTGTAGTACTACGGAACTTTTATTCCAGCATAATCAAAGCCATTTCATTGTATACAACAAACGAGGCTCGTGTGTGGATAACGAGATTGAAAAAAGAAAAATTTTTTTATAAACCGTACTAATGTATAGGTTGTTGTGACCTTAAGAGTCAGCAAATAGTATTGTTATAATAGAGGTGTGCTCCGTGTAAATGGTATAAAGAAAAGAGCAAAATTTATAAAAATTGATGCGAACGTAAACGATTAATTTATAGTTTTAAGTACATAAAGAGAAGCATGATTTTACGGAAACAATCAAAAGATTATACAAAAATCTGAATGATGCTAGTGTAGAAAATTTTAATGATAGGCAAAGAAAGAATGATTTTTTGTATTTATCATTTGATGCTGCATTATTGCTTTATTTAGGAATGAGCAGAAGAGTTTTCGCGTTTATTTATTGGGGGGAACGCTCAAGGGATAAAAGAAATGACCCCGTTAAATTATGGTTCAAAAGAGTTAAAGCGAGGAGAAATATACGATACCAAAGCAGATCAGTTGTATGATCAGGGCGGTAGTAATACAAATAATCGTTCTGCATTGTCACGAACAGAGGCATACTCTGTCTTTGTTGATATAAAGAGACAACAGAGAAAAAAACATTATGAACAGAAACAGGCTTTTGTTCAATCTGAGACAGCTTTTGAGTTTCATAGTCAGATAATGATAGGTGCTCAAAAAACAAAAAAACTCAAAGCGCCTTTTCTTCGACGGTTCCCTCCAGTAAAATCTCCACCTCTTTATGCTGCACTCGATCTCGGAACGAATAATTGTCGTCTTCTTATCGCATCTCCCAGTAAACCTGGATATTTTCGTGTTGTTGATGCTTTTTCTCGTATTGTAAGATTGGGAGAAGGTTTAATAAATAACGGTTTTCTTAATACACGAGCTATGGATCGTGCGATTGAAGCATTAAAGATTTGTCATTTAAAGCTAAAACAAAGGCATATTAAGTGTTATCGCTTGATTGCAACAGAAGCTTGTCGTTCTGCAGAAAATGGTAGACATTTTATTCAGCGTGTTTTGGAGGAGACAGGTCTTGAATTGGAAATTGTTGATCGGCAAACAGAAGCGCGTTTTGCTGTTACAGGGTGTAGTACACTTGTTGAACCAAATACTGACGCAATTGTGCTTTTTGATATTGGAGGAGGATCATCAGAAATTGTGCTACTAGATGTTTCTCAAAAGCGTTCTTTTCGTTTAGCTAGACAAATTATCGCTTGGACTTCTCTTCCCGTTGGTGTTGTTACGCTTGCTGAACGTTTTGGAGGGAATGATATTAGCTTAGACGATTTTGAAAAAATGAAAAGCTATGTGCGAGGGTTGTTAAATAATTTTTCAGATCGTCATAAATTAGGAGAGTTAGCGCAAGGTTCGAAGTTTCATCTTTTGGGAACTTCTGGTACGGTTACGACTTTAGCAGGAATGTATCTTAATTTAGAGCGTTATGATAGGAAAAAAGTGGATGGCATTTGGATGAATGATGCAGATATTACACTTATGACACAACGCCTATTATCATGGGATATAGAAAAACGTGTCATAAGTCCTTTTATTGGGCGCGAGAGAGCAGATTTAGTTTTAGCTGGTTGTGCAATTTTAGATGTTATTCGGGAAGTTTGGCCAAGCCAGCGTTTAAGAGTTGCTGATCGTGGATTAAGGGAAGGAATTTTGATAGATCTGATGTTACGCGATGGGGTATGGTGTCGTCATAGAAAGAGCAGAGGTTCCAAGCGTTAGAGAATTAAATATGGAGACAATGAATAACGATGAAAAAAACAACAAAAACACCGAGAGGTGGCTATGGAGGTTCAGGGTCACATGAATTATATCAGCGCGTAAAAAAGAAAGCAGGAACCATTAAAGCTTCATCACGACGATGGTTAGAGAGGCATCTGAATGATCCTTATGTTCATCAATCAAAAGTAGATGGTTATCGTTCGCGTGCGGCTTATAAACTCATTGAAATTAATGAGCGTTATAGGTTTTTGAAAAAAGGTCAAAAGGTTATTGATCTAGGAGCAGCACCTGGGGGCTGGTGTCAGGTGGCTGAGCGTATAGTAGGGTCAAGTGATGAAGATCCTAGCGTTGTTGGTATTGATTATTTACATGTTGATCCATTGCCTAGAGTTGCCATGTTGGAAATGGATTTTTTGCATACAGATGCACCGCAGAAATTAATTGAAACTTTAGGGACCAAACCGGATGTGGTTCTTTCTGATATGGCAGCACCAACAACAGGTCATCGTCAGACGGATCATTTAAGAACGATTTATTTATGTGAAGTTGCGGCTGATTTTGCTCTTTCGGTTCTTAAGCCTGGGGGACATTTTTTAGCAAAGGCTTTTCAAGGAGGAGCAGAAAACACTCTTCTCACGATATTGAAACAGCATTTTAAAAAAGTTTATCATGTTAAACCGCCCGCAAGCCGATCAGAATCAGTAGAGCTTTATCTTCTAGCACTTGAATTTAAGGGAAAAACAAAAATACAAGAATAGCGCCTTCTTTTAAGAAGACTTAACTTCACTTAACCTATTTAGATGTGATGATTTTTTTCTCAAAGAGTTATCGGCGATATTGACAGTTTTTTTGTTATCAATGATGAAAAACTGGTAAAACTAATGTATTGCCTATAGAGGTAGAGAGATTGATTCCTCAGAGAGTGCTTCCAATGAAATTTCTTGATCAAGCTAAGGTTTATATTCGTTCTGGTAACGGAGGTTCTGGAGCAGTATCATTTCGTCGTGAAAAATTCATAGAATTTGGGGGACCTGATGGGGGGAATGGAGGACGGGGTGGTGATGTTTGGGCTCTTGTTGTTGATGGGCTTAACACGCTGATTGATTATCGCTACCAACAGCATTTTAAAGCAAAAACAGGGGGGCATGGCAAGGGTCGTAATATGACGGGTGAAAAGGGTGATGATGTCATCCTTAAAGTTCCGGTTGGGACGCAAATTTTTGAAGAAGATAATACAACGTTAATCTGTGATTTAACAGAAGTGGGACAGCGCTATCGTCTTGCAAAAGGAGGGAATGGCGGTTTTGGTAATCTGCATTTTACAACATCAACAAATCGGGCACCGCGTCGTGCAAATCCAGGTTTGACTGGAGAAGAGCGTGCAGTATGGCTTCGTTTGAAGTTAATTGCTGATGCTGGGCTTATTGGTTTACCCAATGCTGGAAAATCAACTTTTTTAGCTTCTGTAACGGCTGCAAAACCAAAAGTTGCAGATTATCCTTTTACCACTCTACATCCTCATCTTGGTGTTGTACGTATTGATGGTCGTGAATTTGTTTTGGCTGATATTCCAGGATTAATTGAAGGAGCGCATGAAGGTGTGGGAATTGGAGATCGTTTTTTAGGACATGTGGAACGTTGTCGCGTACTGCTTCATCTAATTTCTTCTCAAGAAGAAGATGTAGCAAAAGCATATCAAATTGTGCGTCATGAACTTGAGGCATATGGAAATAATCTAAGTGATAAAACTGAAATTGTTGCTTTAAGCCAGATAGATACTCTGACAATTGAAGAGCGTGAAGCTAAACGGGAAGCTTTGCAAAGAGCAGCGGATCAACCTGTTATGATGTTTTCTGCGGTTAGCCGCGAAGGTTTAGAAAATGTGCTGCGTGCTGGTGCACGTATTATTGAAATGTCACGCAAAGAGGAGATTAGTGGGGATAGCAAGGTTGATTGAGATGGCTGTTGGATCGCAAAAACTTACACACTATAAACGTATCGTGGTCAAGATTGGATCTGCACTTTTGGTTGATCCACAGACGGGTTTACGCGTTGAATGGCTTAAAAGCTTGATCAATGATGTTGTTGAATTGCACAAAAAAGGCGTAGAGATATTGTTGGTGTCTTCAGGTGCTATTGCTTTAGGAAGGACATTGCTACAGCTTCCTAAGGGGGCTTTGAAATTGGAAGAAAGTCAGGCATGTGCTGCTTTGGGGCAAATTGAGTTAGCAAAAACCTATGGGGATGCGCTTGCTCAACATGGGCTCAAAACAGGCCAAATTTTGCTCACTTTATTTGATACGGAGGAGCGAAGGCGTTATCTCAATGCACGTGCAACGATTGAGATGCTTTTATATTTAGGAGCTGTGCCTGTTATTAATGAGAATGATACTGTTGCAACAACTGAAATTCGTTATGGTGATAATGATCGTTTAGCTGCACGTGTGGCAACAATGGTGAGGGCAGATCTTTTAATACTTTTATCCGATATTGATGGTCTTTATACAAAGTCTCCCCATAGTGATCCTACGGCTGAATTTATACCTTTTGTTGCATCCATTACGCATGATATCGAAAAAATGGCAGATGTTGCTGTTTCAGAGTTTTCACGGGGAGGAATGAAGACCAAGCTTGATGCTGGAAAGATAGCTAATGCTGCTGGAACGGCGATGATTATCACCTCAGGCAAGCGTATGAATCCTCTTGCTGCAATTGACAAAGGTGAACGCAAGAGTTTTTTTGCGGCAAGTAAGAAATCTGTCAATGCTTGGAAAACATGGATTTCTGGTCATTTAGATCCATCTGGTGTTTTGACGATTGATCAAGGAGCCATTAGGGCTCTTGAAACAGGAAAATCGTTATTAGCAGCAGGGGTTATTGGCGTTGAGGGAAATTTCCAGCGTGGGGATACGGTTGCAATTATTGATACAAATGGGGTTGAGATTGCGCGTGGGCTTGTAAGCTATGACAAAGATGAAGCTGTACGTATTATGGGACATAAAAGTGAAGAAATTGAAGCTATTCTTGGGTATGAGGCGCGTTCTGCTATGGTGCATCGTAATGATATGATTGTACGTTGCTTGATCAATTCTGTTTAAAAAAGTTACTTTTGTTTTTATTGTTTTCGCAGAGTGGATGATACGATGACTTTAGAAGAACAAATGAAAGATATGGGACAAAAAGCACGCTATGCCGCTGCAGCGTTGGCCGTTGCTTCTTCTGAGCAAAAGAATAATGCATTGGAAATGATCGCTTTAAGTCTAGAGGCTCAATCAGATGAAATTTTACGAGCGAATTGTCAAGATTTAGAGAATGCTGCTCAGAATAATTTGAAAGCTGCAATGATTGATCGGCTAAAATTAGATGACTTGCGTTTACGTGCAATGATAGACAGTGTTCGCCAAGTTGCTCGTTTATCTGATCCTGTTGGACAGGTCATGAGTGCGTGGCAACGTCCAAATGGGCTTCATATAAGTCGTGTACGAACACCTCTTGGTGTGATTGGTATTATTTATGAAAGTCGTCCAAATGTTACAGTTGATGCGAGTGCTTTGTGTTTAAAAGCAGGTAATGCTGCGATTTTGCGCGGTGGTTCGGATAGCTTTCATTCTTCTCATGCTCTTCATTTAGCTTTGGTACAAGGTTTAGAACGCTCTGGTTTACCTAAAGATGCTATCCAAATGGTTGGAACGACAGATCGCGCTGCCGTTGGGGAAATGCTCAAAGGATTGGATGGAGCGATTGATGTGATCGTACCACGTGGTGGAAAGAGCCTTGTTGCCCGTGTTCAGTCTGATGCACGTGTTCCAATTTTTGCTCATCTGGAGGGACTTTGTCATATTTATATTGATAAATCGGCAAATTTAGATATGGCACGCAATATTATTTTAAATGCAAAGTTGCGGCGGACAGGGATATGCGGTGCTGTTGAGACAGTTCTCATTGACAGCCAAGCATTAAAAAAATTTCTTCCTGTTTTAACTGCTTTACAGGAAAAGGGGTGTGAAATTCGTGCCACAGAAGATATTGTTTTTCTTATGCCAGATGTCAAATTAGCTTCTGAAGAAGATTGGTCACATGAATATCTTGATGCTATTCTTTCTGTTAAAACGGTTGAGGGTGTTGAGGGAGCCATTTCTCATATCAAGCGTTATTCATCAGGACATACGGAATCGATTATTGCTGAGGATTTGGAAGTGGTAAAGAAATTTTTTAATCATTTAGATTCAGCTATTTTGCTGCACAATGCGTCCACACAATTTGCTGATGGAGGTGAATTTGGTTTTGGAATGGAAATTGGTATCGCAACAGGAAAAATGCATGCACGTGGCCCGATAGGTGTTGAACAGCTAACTTCATTTCAATATCATGTTAAAGGAAATGGTCAGGTTAGAGCTTGAGAACACCATTTTTTCCATGGAAAAATTGTATGCCACATGTTGAAAGATCCAATGTTGTGGGTCTTTTTGGTGGTTCCTTTAATCCACCGCATGCGGGGCATCTTCTTGTTGCAAAAATTGCCATTCGGCGTTTGCATCTTGATCAGTTATGGTGGATGATCACTCCAGGAAATCCTTTAAAGGATTGTACACAGTTGCTCTCTTTAGAGGAGAGAATGCAATTAAGTTTTAAACTTATTGACCACCCGAAAATTCGCTTAACAGGTTTTGAACAGGCTATAGGGAGTAAAGTATCAGTAGATACAATTTTTCATATTCTTACCCATTATAGTGACGTAAATTTCGTATGGATTATGGGGGCAGATAGTTTTACGACGATACATCATTGGTATCGATGGCATGATATCGTTTCTATGCTTCCTATTGCGATTATTGATCGTCCTTTAGGCAATCGGTCAGCACTTTCTTCTCCTATGGCACATATTTATCGTCGTTTTCGTTTGGATGAGAGAGAAAGTAAGCGATTACCTTTTATAAAGCCACCAGTTTGGACTTATTTGCATGGACCTTTATCTTTTCAATCTTCAACAAACCTGCGTTTGAAAAAGAATGATTTTTCTTGAATATTTCATAAGATTCTGCTTCTCTTTAGAGAAATCTCTTTTTTAGATTCCACAACGATAAGAAAGGATATTGATCTGAAAAACATTGCACACAAACACTCTTGCGATAGTATGCTTTCAAAAGAAAAAAAAGTTTTTTCTGTTAGTGAGAGTCTTGAAGTTATTCTCAAGAGTTTAGAAGATACAAAAGCAGAAGATATTGTTACTATTGATATTCGAGGAAAGTCATCTTTGGCTGATTATATGGTCATAGCTTCAGCAAATTCGCAGCGTCATGTATCTTCTGTTGCTGATCATTTATTACATACTTGGAAAGATAGTGGGCAGGGGCTTGCGCGTGTAGAAGGGCTTGCTGGAGGTGACTGGGTATTGATTGATACAGGTGATATTATCACTCATCTTTTTCGTCCAGAAATTCGTCTTTTTTATAATTTAGAAAAAATATGGATGACTCCGGATTTAAACGATACAGCTTTGCGTTTCTTCGGAGATCATTAAAATGCAAATTTCTATTTTTGCGGTTGGTCGTATGAAAAGTGGGGCGGAGCAAAAATTAGTTCAGCATTATTTGGATCGTTTTTCTAAAATTTCTGGAGTTGTAGGCTTTCATTTAAAAAAGTTACAAGAGATACCAGAAAGTCGTGCTCAAACAGCGTGTCAACGTATGGAGGAAGAGGGGAGAAAACTTATTGAATTTTTACCTGAAAAATGTCGATTAATTGTGTTAGATGAGCGTGGAGAATCGATTTCTTCAACTTCTTTTTCTGAAAAATTGAGATGTTATCGTGATGAAGGCATTCGAGATGTTGTTATTGCTTTGGGAGGACCTGATGGGCATAATGAACAAATAAGGAAGCATGCTGATTTTCTTTTATCTTTTGGTTTGATGACGTGGACACATCAAATTGCACGTATTCTTCTTACAGAACAACTTTACCGCGCTGTGACAATTGAAAATAATCATCCGTATCATCGTTTTTAATATTTTTGTGCAATTTTTAGCACTTATTTATATATTTATTAATATTGTTTTAGCTGACACCATTTAAAGCATCTCTAATGTATACGATGAGGTGTCATGGTTGGGCAAATGAAAAAGCTTCTTCATAGAAAGATGCTATATTTATATGGGGAGTGCGTGATATTTGTCATTTTGCTCTTGAGTATGTTTTTTTGCTTTTCTGTATCACATGCGGAAGATACAATGAGGAGTACGCAAGCACATAAAGAATTAGGAGAAATTCGCCAAAATATTTCACTTTCGCGTGAGCGTGTTGCTTTTCTTACGCATCAAGTTGAGCATTTAAAAAAAGATCAACGTGTTTTGAGTGATGCACTCATAAAGGCGGCTAAAGAAGAACGTACAGTAGCAGATGATATTGCTAAAAGGGAAGAAAAGCTTAAAAAAATGATAGAAGAGCGGGTACAAGTCTATCAAAGTTTAAAAAGTCGTCGCGCTGAATTTGCGGAAGTTCTTGCAATTTTGGAACGTATGGGATTGAATCCACCTCCTGCTCTTATGATACAGCCAGAGGACGCGTTGGCTTCTATACGTAGTTCTGTTTTATTAGGTACTGTTATTCCTCAGATGCAGGAGAAAACGCGAGATTTAACACAGAAACTCAAGGAGTTGACCAATTTGAGTAATTCCATTACTACGGAATATACGGCGTTAAAGACAAAACTGCAAAATCAAGCAGAGCAGCGAAAACGTCTAGAGCTTTTATTAGACAAAAAAAATAAACTACAAAAAAAATCAGAAAAAGAACTTACAGAACAACAACAAAAGAATATTGCTCTTGCTAAAAAAGCGCAGTCTTTGGAAGAATTGATTTTAGAGCTCGACCGTCAGTCAAAACTTAACTCTGATGCATCAGTACAGGTACGGAAAAGTTTGCAATTGTTAGAACAGTCCAATTTTGAAAGCCGAAAAGGTTCTTTACTTTTTCCTGTTTCAGGAAAAAGAATACATCACTCTAACAAGAATTCGCAGATTACGCGCTTTGGTGAAACGATAGAAACAGAGTCAGGAGCTGTTGTTATATCACCTGTGGATGCTTTTGTTGCTTTTGCTGGGCCATTTCGTTCTTACGGACAGTTAATTATTCTCAATGTTGGAAATGGTTATCATATCATTCTTACTGGAATGTCGAGAATTAATGTAAAACAGGGGCAGTTTGTTCTTTCAGGTGAGCCTCTGGGTATAATGGAGATGCAATTTATTTCAAACAGTGTTGCATTGGATATAGGAAAAACTTCTCCAATGCTTTACATTGAGTTTAGAAAGCAGGGAAAACCTGTAAATCCAACTCCTTGGTGGCAGACTGAAAAAATAAGAAGGAGCCAAAATGATTCGTAAAGTTATTCTTTTGGTCGCTGGGGTATTGCTCGGCGCCTGTTCAATGATTATGGTGCAGTCTGTTGCTGCAAATAATGAAGATAATGCATATAAAAAGCTAGCTATATTTGGCGATGTTTTTGAGCGCGTGCGTATGCAATACGTTACAGTTCCAGATGATAAAAAGCTTATTGAAAATGCTATCAATGGCATGCTCACATCACTGGACCCTCATTCATCTTATTTGAATGCTGAAGAAGCCAAGGATATGCGGGATTCTACGAAAGGAGAGTTCGGAGGTCTTGGTATTGAGGTCACTATGGAAAAAAACTTAATTAAAGTTGTTTCACCAATGGATGATACTCCCGCTTCAAAAGCAGGTATTCTGGCAGGAGACCTTATTTCAAAAATTGATGATGTACAAACGAATGGTCAAACATTGAATGAAGCTGTTAATAAGATGCGAGGTGCTCCTGGAACACCAATTACCTTAACAATTATTCGTTCTGGCGTTGATAAGCCATTTGAAGTGAAGATTGTTCGTGATATTATCAAAGTAAAAGCGGTGAAATATCGGGTTGAGGGTGACATTGGATATTTAAGAGTTATCCAGTTTTCTGAGCAGACATTGAATAATCTTCTGGCGGCAATTAAAGATATCCAATCTAAAATTCCTGAAGATAAGCTAAAAGGTTACGTCCTTGATTTGCGGCTTAATCCGGGTGGGCTTTTAGATCAAGCTGTTAGTGTTTCGAGTGCTTTTCTCAATAAAGGTGAAATTGTGTCGACTCGTGGGCGCAAAAAGAGTGATGTGACAAGATTTGATGCGAAGCCAGGTGATGTCATCAGTGGAAAACCGCTCATTGTCCTTATTAATGGTGGTTCGGCAAGTGCTTCTGAAATTGTTGCTGGTGCATTACAAGATCATCGTCGTGCAACAATTTTAGGGACGCAGTCTTTTGGTAAAGGATCTGTTCAAACAATTATTCCTTTGGGTGAAAATGGAGCTTTACGCTTAACAACAGCACTTTATTACACGCCATCTGGCACTTCTATTCAAGGGACAGGGATTACGCCTGATATTATTGTAGAGCAACCACTCCCTGAAAAATATAAGGGTTATGATGTAAAAGTTGGTGAGTCTGCATTAAAAGGACATATCAAAGGAAAACGAGAGAGTAATAAAGGATCTGGTTCAGCTGCTTTTGTTCCGAAAGACCCTAAAGATGATATTCAATTGAATGAGGCCTATAAGCTGTTACGAGGTGAAATGGCAAATGCAGCATTTCCACCAGATCCCAATAAGGATGTGTTAAAGTGAGAAATGATATCTATAGCTTGCGATTTTGAGGAATATTAAATGGATGCAGGTATTGATTTGAAGATTCTTCCATATCGCAAATGTGTTGGGATTGTTGTCTTTAACCATGAGGGTAAAGTGTGGGTTGGGCGTCGTTTAAAGATGCCCATTCATGCAGATATTGAAATATCTCATCGTTGGCAGCTTCCTCAAGGAGGGATTGATGAAGATGAAAAACCATTGGATGCAGCATATCGTGAACTTTATGAAGAAACGGGTATTCGATCTGTAAAGTTAATTAAAGAAGCACAAAATTGGTTCCACTATGATTTTCCACAAGAACTTATTGGGTGCACATTAAGCAATAAGTATCGTGGGCAAATACAAAAGTGGTTTGCTTTCCAGTTTACGGGAAAGCTTTCTGAAATTGCGATTAACCCGCCACCAGAGGGCAATAAAGCGGAATTCGATCAATGGAAATGGATCGATCTAGAAACCCTTCCGTTGATTGCTGTTTCTTTTAAAAAGCACGTTTATACGAAAGTGGTCAGCGAATTTCGAGGTAGCCTTAGACCATTATAAAAGCTATATGATGATGAGAAAGCTTTTTTTATTAAGATGCTTTATATTATAATAAATAATAAACATGTTTCTCTTTTACGTAAAGAACAGGAATATAAAATGAAAAAGTTATTTAATTTACTTATAGTTTTTACTCTCTTGAGTATTTCATCTGTTGCATTTGCAACAAGTTCAAAGCCTCCTGCATCAAAAGATGCGGCAGCGACATTGCCAAATGGAGCTTCTTCTTTGACTGAAACCTACGGTTTATGGACTATTAACTGTGGTATACAAGAAGGGAAAAGAATTTGTTTTATGCACCGTCAAGAAGTGAATGAGCAGGGGCGTGTTGTTGTGGCTATGGGCCTTACTCTCGATGCTGAGGGTGTTGTATCTGGTAATTTAACAGTTCCTTTTGGTATTTTGGTCTCTAAGCCTGTTCGTTTACAAGTTGATGAGGGAAAAGCTGTTATCGAAACTGGTATTCGGACTTGTGTACCAGCAGGTTGCATGGTTCCTGTCGTTTTTGACAAAAATCACGTAGCAGCTTTACGTTCTGGAAAACAGTTAAAGTTGGCAATGACAATTGCTGCTGCAGGTGAACCAGCTTTGAATGATTTATTTGTTCAGCTCAATGGTTTTAGCAGTGCTCTTAACCGTTTGACTGCTTTGCAGAAATAATTTTAAAAATAAAAGCGGCCTTTAAAAGGCCGTTTTTATTTTGTTTGTTTTTTATATATTAATAATTAAAACGATGAGATTTAAGATTAATCCTATAAGGGATATTCAGATTTTTTGCTGTTTCTTCTATTTTCATGTGCTATTTTTAATTTTGATATTTGTTTTCTAGCTGCATCGTCATTAAATAGAGAGATGAAGAATTTAGATGTCTGGTTTTTATTCAAGAAAAAAGAGTATTGAAGTATAAAACCATTTTTTGATACACAAACCTGCTTTAATGAAGGTTTTCTATACGCTCTTCTGTTTCCTTGATTGAAAGGGATCACGCATGATTTATGCATTGCTTCGGACGATTGATTTGATTTTTGATATTTATATTGATATTTTAATCGCTAGTGTTATTTTTTCTTGGCTTTATGTCTTTAATATTATAAATTCGCGCAATCGCTTTGTTGTTTTGATAGGAAGCTTTCTAAATCGTCTTACAAATCCTGTTCTAAGCCGTATCCGGCAAATTTTACCAAATTTTGGAACAATTGATATTTCACCTATTGTAGTGTTCATTATTATTTATTTTATTCGTAATTTCATGTGGCGCGTTTACGCAAACATGTATTTATAGAAATATTATTTGAGGCGAATACATGTTTTATCAAGTTGATAAAAATAACTTGATTTTGTTTGTATATCTCATTCCCAAATCATCTGTTGACAAAATAATAGGGGTTGAATGTAGAGATGGTGAAAAACAATATCTGGTTATACGCCTTCGTGCTGTTCCTGAAGATGGAAAAGCGAATAAAGCTCTCATTAAATTTCTTGCGAAGCAGTGGAGAATACCGTCTTCTTCTATTTCTCTGAAAAATGGCGCAATATCTCGCTACAAACAACTTTACTTTTCAACACATTTAGAAGAGTTAAAGCAGATATGGCAATCCTTTAGAGATTGCATCTCGTAGAAAAAATAAATAATAAAGCCTATTATAAAAACAGGCTTTATTTTATTAAAATCGTTATATTTTTTTATTGCGCTCAACAGCTTGCTTAATTAATTCATAAGCAAAGTTTTTATCACGCCATCCTTCAATTTTAGCCCATTTTCCAGGTTCCAGATCTTTGTAATGCTTGAAGAAATGTTCAATTTGTTTGAGAGTAATCTCGGGTAGATCTGTATAGTCATGAATATTGATATAGCGTTTTGTTAATTTTGGAGTGGGAATGGCAATAATTTTTTCATCTTTACCACCATCATCTTCCATCATCAGAGCTCCGATGGGGCGAACATTGATAACACAACCAGGCATAAGTGGACGGGTATTACAGATAAGGACATCAATAGGATCACCGTCATCTGAAAGCGTATGAGGGACAAAACCGTAATTTCCAGGATAAACCATTGATGTATGAAGAAAACGGTCAACAAATAATGCGCCCGACTTTTTATCCATCTCATATTTTATTGGTTGCCCACCAAGGGAGACTTCCACAATAACGTTAATATCTTCTGGTGGATTTTTGCCTACGGGTATTTCCTTAATATTCATAGAGACATCCTTTCTGGGATATAGTGAGGCTCAATACAATTAAGTATTTTACCAAAGAGATTATGAAATTAACTTGAAATTGATGCACGTGTTTTTTCAAAACGTTTACGTTCATTAGGATCAAGATAGAGTTTGCGGAGACGAATATTTTTAGGGGTTACTTCCACAAGCTCATCATCTTGTATCCACGATAAGGCACGTTCTAATGTCATTTTAATGGGAGGCGTTAGCTTTACGGCTTCATCTTTTCCGGAAGCGCGCATATTGGTGAGTTTTTTTCCTTTTAACACATTAACTTCTAAGTCATTATCTCGTGAGTGGATGCCAATAATCATACCTTGATAGACTTTCACACCCGCATCGATGATCATAGGTCCACGATCTTCAAGATTAAAAAGAGCATAAGCGACAGATTCACCGTTGTCATTTGAAATCATAACACCATTAACACGACCAGCAATGTCTCCTTTATAAGGTTCATAAGCATGGAAAAGGCGATTCATAATTGCTGTACCACGTGTGTCCGTTAAAAGTTCAGATTGATAACCAATGAGTCCTCGGGTTGGTGCATAAAAGACAAGGCGGACACGATTACCTCCAGAAGGGCGTAATTCCACCATTTCTCCCTTACGTTCAGACATTTTTTGTACAACAGTACCGGAATATTCTTCATCAACATCGATAACAACTTCTTCGATTGGCTCAAGAGTTATTCCATTTTCATCTTTTTGCATAACAACACGTGGGCGTGAAACACTAAGCTCAAATCCTTCACGGCGCATATTTTCAATGAGAACTGCAAGCTGTAATTCTCCTCGCCCTGAAACGTAGAAAGAATCTTTATCGGCTGATTCTTCAATTTTAAGAGCGACATTGCCTTCTGCTTCTTTTAACAATCGGTCACGAATGACACGACTTGTTACTTTATCGCCTTCAGTTCCAGCAAGGGGACTATCGTTGACGAGAAAACTCATAGTAACAGTAGGAGGATCAATTGGTTGGGCAGTAAGGGGTTCATTAACAGCAGGATCACAGAAAGTATCAGCTACGGTACCTTTTTGTAGGCCTGCAATCGCAACAATATCACCAGCACTTCCTTCTTCAATGGGTTGCCGTTCTAAGCCACGAAATGCTAAAATTTTTGAAATACGCCCAGTTTCTAAAAGTTTTCCATCTTGTCCAAGAACCTTGACACTTTGATTGGGTTTTAGAGAGCCAGAATGAATCCGCCCTGTAATAATTCGTCCCAAAAACGGATCCGCTTCAAGAATAGTTCCAATCATGCGGAACGGTCCTTCTGCTACACTAGGAGAAGGGACATGCTGTGTCACAAGATCAAATAAAGGACCTAATCCATGATCTTTTGGTCCCTCGGGGGCTTCAGCCATCCATCCATCGCGTCCAGATCCATAAAGAATAGGAAAATCAAGCTGTTCATCGGTTGCGTCAAGAGCAGCAAAAAGGTCAAAAACCTCATTAATGACTTCATCAACGCGTGCATCCGGTCGGTCAATTTTATTAATAGCAACAATAGGGCGCAAACCCACTTTCAATGCTTTGCCAACGACAAATTTTGTTTGTGGCATTGGTCCTTCAGCAGCATCAACAAGTACAATGGCTCCATCAACCATATTTAGGATACGTTCAACTTCTCCGCCAAAGTCGGCGTGTCCTGGTGTATCAACAATATTAATTCGAGTATCTTTCCAAACAACAGATGTCACTTTCGCTAGGATTGTAATTCCACGTTCTTTTTCAATATCGTTTGAATCCATCATACGTTCGCTTGTACGCTGATTATCACGGAAGTTTCCTGATTGCTTGAGAAGTCCGTCTACAAGCGTTGTTTTCCCATGGTCAACGTGGGCAATGATGGCAATGTTACGCAATTGCATAAATTTTCTTCTTTTCGTTTAATGAAATTTCATTTGAGGCAAAGTCTTTACATTCTTTGCCTGACTATTAAAAAACCTTTTACATGTTTTTTTATAATTTTGGAAGATGGAGGCAATATTTTTATGGCAAAACTATTTATCCAAGTCTTTAAGGCTCTATTAAGCTTCAATTGCTGGAGCTTCGTAAAAGGATTTTTATAGTACGTATGTTCTATTCTCGAGTTAAGAATTATCCCAAAAATCACCGTCAACTTGATTTCTATCAATATGACACAAGGAGTTTATATGAGCTCTTGTAAGAGTAAGTAAGTATAAAGCTAGCCGTATTATTGTTGTTTTTTTGCAAAGAGATTGATAAAAATCCCGAATATCTCTTAATTCATAGCCAATTTATTACAACTGTACGATATTTTTATTCTAACACAGCTTTTTCTTATTCTATAACTTGTCAATCAAAATCCAGATCTAATGCAACCGTGTATTTGAGGTAAATATTGAGACGATTAAGCATTTTATAAGAAGTTCTAGCTTTTGTATGACAGATTGGGGCAAGAATTATATCTGTTTTATTTATTTATTTATGAAACCGGAATACAGTCTTTTTTAGAAAGAAGATGAAGGCATCAAAAGAAAATTCTTATCTTTGCCGTTAAGCCAAACTTATGCTTTCAAAAGCATCTAAGCAATATCTTCTAAGCCATGGAGATAGTGCATTACCTCACACTTTTGTTAATCGCATTCTCTAATAGGAGTATGCTTTTCATGCCAAACAGAACGCTTCAAACAGAATACACTTGTTGTTGCATATTCATGTACTTAAGAGAGTTTTCTGAACGTACACTAAATCCATTCCATGATAGGGCTCATAAATGATGTAATATACGTGAATAGTATACCTATCAACACCTTTGTGAAGAAATATAAAGCCTATAGAGCATATCATTATTATTCTTTCTCAGCTGTCAATATTGCAACAGTTTTTGATACGAGAGAGAGGATATAAGGAGTATTTAATTTTTTTCTTGAATAGTTTTTAGCTATACACCAATCCCGTTTGTGACTGGCAAGAAGATGACTTTAATTGATTTAATATGAGAAGCTTTATGATGAGGCAAATTCACGATATTCGGAGCTGTTATTCAATAAAAATAATAAATTGTTTATGGAGCGGTGCGCTAGAAAATAAATTAATGGAGCTTATTCTCTTCTGGAAAGATCTTAGGTTACATGACAAAGTCTTTCCAGAAGAAAGAGTTTCTACTTTACATGTTTAAAGAAGAGTTCCTGACAAAATGATGGAAGCTACAGAGAAATAGATTATAATGCCCATGACATCTACTAAAGTTGCCACAAAAGGAGCAGAAGCACTTGCTGGATCAAATTTTAAACCTTTAAGAATAAAAGGCAGCATAGATCCAGAAAGAGAACCAAAGGTAACGATTCCGACTAAAGCTGTACCTACTGTTGTCGAAACAGCAATCCAATGTTGCCCATAGTCGTAGATACCGAATTGTTGCCAAAGAGCAATGCGCGTAATGCCAATAATTCCGAGTAAGAGACCAAGAGATAGTCCTGTTGGAATTTCACGAATGAACACTTTCCACCAGTCTTTCAACGTGAGTTCACGTAAAGCCAATGCACGGATAATAAGGGATGTAGCCTGTGAGCCGGAATTTCCTCCTGAGCTCATAATGAGAGGTATGAACAGTGTAAGAATAATCGCTTTTTCGAGTTCTGTTTCGAAATGTTGCATAGCACTTGCTGTCAGCATTTCACCGACAAAGAGTAAAGCGAGCCATCCGCCACGTTTTTTCATCATTTCAGGAAATTTAATTTGCATATAGGGCTTATTAAGCGCTTCCATACCCCCAAATTTATAGGCATCTTCATTCATCTCATCAACCATAGTATCAAGCACGTCATCGACGGTTACAATGCCAATGACATGGTTACTTTCATCAACTACAGGCACAGAGAGAAGATCATGGCGCTGGAAAAGGCGTGCGATATCTTCATGATGTGTGAAGGGCGATATTGTAATGGGCGAGTCATGGGTAGGGACATTAAGAATTTGTTCATCAGGTGAGGCAAGAATAAGGTTACGCAGTGAAACAGCTTTGAGAAGAATACCTGTTTTAGGGTCAATTACATAGCTGGTATAAACGGTTTCACGTGTTCGCTCGACCTCACGAATGTGATCCAACGTTTTTTGTATAGTCCAGTTTGAAGGAACGGCTATAAACTCTGTTGTCATCAGTGCCCCTGCTGTATGATCAGGATAACTGGTGAGTTTTTTAAGTTCAGCGCGCGTTAAGGGTTTAAGCAAGGCATAAAGTCGTGTGCGGGTTTCTTTATCCATTTCTTGAAAGACGTCCGCAGCAGCATCGGCAGACATGCCATCAAGAATTTCAACTGCACGATTTATAGGGAGAAGTTCTAGGATGGAAGCAGGTTGCTCAAGCTCTGGTTTATCAAAAAGTTCGATAACATAATCAAGAGGCAGAAGACTAAGAATGGTTACACGTTCCATGATATCGAGGTCATTGATGATATCAATAGAGTCTGCAAAATGCTGATTTTTTAACTTTTCAGCGAGAGCTTCAGGAGAAAAATTTTTGAAGTCGAAGGTCGTTTTAATTTCAGTCATGATAAAGTACCTCCTGAAGAGTTGGAGAGTTGTAAATCTAGATAATAGATGAGATAAAAACAAAAGTTTATGGAAGATTTAAAAAACTCCCCAGCTATATTCCCAATTGTTAATATTTGAAGTAAAGTCAATGGTAAATTATAGGTTATAAACAAGTTTCTGAATCAATAAAACAAGAATACAGTTTAATTTGAGAATAATATAAAAGCGTAAATGTAAAAATCAGTTCTGATTTTTACCATCATTTCTTTGATGCAGTTTTGCGATTTTCAAAAGGATCTACAGCAATATTTTCTAAAGAGTGGAGATTATGCCTTTCTTCAAGTGTTTTTATTAATATGCAATTGTATTGTGATGTGCGAACGAATAATCTTTATTTCTCCAATATAATATGGTTTGAAATGAAAGAATTTTACGATTTCTAGATTTTTTTATTCAATAGCGTTTGGAAAGGTCGTTTTGAAACTCACGAAATAGTTTTAGTATATTATCAATTTGTGTCGTAAAGATAATCGTTACAGCTTAAATTTATAATGGAGACATAAAGTATTATGACAAAAGCAGCAGTGCTGGACTGGAAGGGATTTTCAGGTCTTCCTGATTTTTCTTCTATCAGTGATGAAGATTTTAAACCCGCTTTTGAACAGGCTCTTCAAGAAGCCGAAGAAGAACTAGAGGCGATTGCGATGGTGCAAGAACCACCAACGCTTGAGAGTTTTTTGCAGCCTTTTGAGCTTTGTGGCAAAGCGCTTGATCGTGTTTGTTCAATATTTTTCTTGCGCACCAGTGCTCATACGAATGTATTAATTCAACAGCTAGAGCAAGAGTTCGTTGTAAAACTTTCTCGTTATTCTTCAAAAATGATGATGGATGCACGGATATTTGCAAAAATAGATGTGCTTTATAAACAGTCGCAGCTGGGCATATTTGAGAGTGAAACAACACGTGTTCTTGAATTATGGTGGAAAAAGTTCGTTTGTCATGGGGCAAAACTCGATGAAAAAGCTAAGAAACGGCTTTTGGAAATTAATGAAAGACTTGCTTTTTTAAATGCTACTTTTGGACAAAATGTCTTAAATGATGAAGCTGAATGGATTCTGTTTTTAAAACAGACCGACTTATCTGGTTTACCGCAAGATCTCATTGATTCAATGAAGGAAATTGCGTGTGAAAGAGGTAATGAAGAAGCGTATGCATTAACACTAGCACGTTCGATTGTTGAACCTTTTTTAAAATTCTCTGATCGTCGTGATTTGCGTGAGGTTGCATTCCAAGCTTGGGCTAAACGTGGTGAAAATAATAACAAGAATGATAATAAAACAATTATTGTAGAGATTGTTGCGCTTCGAGATGAGCAGGCGAAATTATTAGGATATAAATCTTTTGCAGATTTGAAACTCGATAATACCATGGCTAAAAGTGTTGATTCCGTTATGGATTTGCTTATGCCTGTATGGGAGCGTGCAAGAGCGAAGGCTTCTACTGAGCAAATTGAATTACAAAATTTTGCCAACAATCAGGGCAGCAATGAATCTTTAGCTGCTTGGGATTGGCGTTATTATACTGAAAAACTTCGCACTGAAAAACTTTCTTTCGATAGCGCTGAAATTAAATATTATTTTCAGCTTGATCGTATGATTAAAGCGGCTTTTGGGGTAGCAGAAAAACTCTTTGGCATTACGTTTGAAGAAAAAAATGCTGTTGCACTTTGGCATCCTGATGCACGTTTGTGGGAAGTAAAAAAGTCTGATGGAAGTCTACTTGGGCATTTCATTGGTGATTATTTTGCACGTTCTTCAAAACGGTCCGGTGCGTGGATGAGTAGTTTGCAATCACAATATAAATTGGATGGCGGACAAAAGCCTATTATCTACAATGTTTGTAATTTTGCTAAACCACCCAAAGGGGAGGTTGCTCTTTTATCACTTGATGATGCGCGTACGCTTTTCCACGAATTTGGGCATGCATTGCATGGTTTGCTTTCTGATGTCACATGGCCATCTGTATCGGGAACATCTGTTTCACGTGATTTTGTTGAGCTGCCTTCTCAACTTTACGAACATTGGTTAACTGTACCAGAGATATTAAAATCTTATGCTACGCATGCAAAAACAGGACATCCTATGCCGCAAGCATTAATGGATAAGGTTTTGTCAGCACAGACATTTAATGCTGGCTTTGCTGCAGTTGAATTTACTTCATCAGCTCTCGTAGATATGGCTTTTCATAAAGGACAAAAGGTAACTGATCCAACAGGATTTGAACGCCAAGAATTAGAAAAGCTGCAAATGCCTGATACAATTATTATGCGCCATCGTCCTCCACATTTTACGCATATATTTTCAGGTGATGGTTACGCCGCTGGTTACTATTCTTATATGTGGGCGGAAGTCCTTGATGCTGATGCTTTTCAGGCTTTTGAAGAAACGGGAGATGTTTTTAATTCAGAGCTTGCTGATAAGTTGAAACGTTTTATTTACTCTGCTGGGGGAAGTCGTGATCCAGAGGAGCTTTATAAAGCTTTTCGGGGACGGATGCCTTTACCAGAGGCAATGATTAACAAACGTGGACTATAAGATATAACGGTATGGTTAATACCATGCCGTTTTCATATTATTCGAAAAATGCAGTTGTGATTTATACGAATTCTCTCTTCATTATAGCTCTGTAAACAGAGTTTTTTATCTTGTTCACCTTTTGTTTATGAAGGAAATTAGATTTTGTCTTTTAAAGAGACATTATGGGAAAGAAAAATTATCAGCTCGATCTTTTTGATGCCCATTTGGTGCAAACCATGATTTTTTTATAAAACTTGACTTTCTTTTGCCTAAAAGGTGAGTGTTTTGTTGTGCCATATCATCGAGGCTCATTGGAGGCTGACGCATAATATTGCTCCGCTCTTTATTCTCTGATTCTTGTATAAGTTTTTGAATAGCTTGATCGGTTGAGTAAGGATTTTTATGAGAAAAGGCATAAAAATTTAAAATATTTTTCAATGGTTTTTCTAAATAAGAGGCAAGTTTTTTCTTTCCTTCAGAGGTGAAATGCATGCCATTATTGGTGCGTAATTTGGTTATTTTTCCATTAATATCATAGCCTGAAAAAGAAAAATTTCCTGTCTCATCACTAAAGCCGCTCCAGATATCGAGGAAATATCCTCCTGCTGTTTCTGTTTCTTGTTTATAGAGCACATTAAAAATTTTCATTTTTTGTGTCAAAAGGTCATTTCTAAAGGCAGGTTGACTTATCCATATCCATGATTTTCTAGAGGCATGAAGACTTTCAACAATTTCGATAATTCTTTGTTTGTAGATGTGCATCCATTCTGATTGATCTGTGTTAATTGTTCTATAAGAGTCTGTGATTGGTTGATTGTCATTTGCACCGATCATCATGATAATAACATCGGGGTTATTTTGATCAATGAGTTTAGGAATATTGCTTTGCCAAGAATAATAATTCGTCCGAACTAAGCCGGAAGCTGGCATTGTATTGTTCATGATAACGATATCGCTATTATTTATAAAAAACTTCTTAAGTGCATCGGCAACAGCAGAAGCTGTAAAATCCCCTATGACAAGAATGCGCTTTGCATTCTCATCTTTTAGCTTTTGTATGTTTTTTTGTGTTACGATCTTTTTTTGCGGCTTGTCTATTTTTTGTTCTATAATTTGCGGTGGTTGTTGCGTCTGTTTGTTATGTTGTGATAACCATTTGAAGAAGTTCGTTGCTTTACTTGGGGATGGCTGTATGATCCCCACAATGGAAAGTGAAAATAGCAATAATGCCAAGTATATCAGGCGAACAGAAGACAAAACCTTAGTCTCCATTATTGTTTGCGAAGGAGAAAAAGCACTTGAGATGATGGATATCCATTTGCTTTTAGACCGTGACGTAGTTGAAAGGCTTTAATTGCTTTGCGAGAAGCTGTTCCGATTTTTCCATCAACATTCCCTTTGTAATAGCCCAGTGCACTTAAGCGAGATTGCAGTTCTTTGCATTCTTGGAAAGTAAGAGGTTGAAAAGGTCTTTGCCAATCATGCACCAATCCAGGATGTCCAGCGATGCGGTCAGCAAGAAGAGCAACAGCAAACGCATAACGATCTGCATTATTATAATGTTTCAGAACAAAGAAATTTTTTGTGACTAAAAATATAGGTCCTTTTGCTCCATCTGGATATTTTAATATTGCTTGTTCAGCTAATGTAGGAAGAGGATGCCCATTTGCGTGTTTTACACCTAATTTTTTCCATTGTTCAAAGGAATACCAGCCTTCAGGGAGGTTTTCCCCCTGCGGTACTTTTACCTCTACTCCCCAAATAAGATTAGATTGCCAGCCATTTTTGTGGAGAAGGTTAGCAGCAGTAGCCAGAGCATCTGGAACAGAGTTCCAGATATCACGCCGTCCATCTTGGTCCATATCAACTGCATAGGCGAGATAACTGCTTGGAATAAATTGTGTATGCCCCAATGCACCGGCCCAAGATCCAGTGAGTTGAGAGCGTTTAATTTCGCCACTTTGTAGAATTTTCATAGCAGCAATCAGCTGTGTATATGCATATTTTGCACGTTTTTTATCAGCATAGGCTAAAGTTGCAAGAGAACGAATGGTGTCACGCATTACACTTTTATTAGCTAAAACTTTCCCATAGTTGCTTTCCATTGACCAAATAGCAAGCAGAATATTGCGGTCAACACCAAAACGTTTTTCAATTTGAAGAAGCCATTTGTTCCATTTTTGAGTTTGGCGCCGTCCTTCCTCAATTGCAATATCATGGACACGATTATCGAAATAGTTCCATGAAGGAGCAACAAATTCCGGTTGGTATGCGGCACTTTTTAGAACTTCTGGATCAATTGCATTAACACCTTTAAACGCCATATGAAACGTATAAGGGGTAATATTGTGAGCAATAGCTATTTTTTTAAATTCTTTAATCCAGTGTTTAAATCCGCTATCAGCATATGAAAGGGATACAAAAAACATTAAAAAAGCAGAAAAAATAACGGCAGAGCCAGTGAGAAGAGTTCTCCAATTTATGGACTTCTCTAAAAAAGAGAAAGTCTTCAATTCTGTTTTTTGCATTTTGAAATCCCCATTAATATTCAATTTATTAGATGTGCAATAACTTTATTTTGTATTTAGTTTAATCGATAATATGATCAAGAAGGGGAGAAAACTGAAATAAATAATTCGTTTTAATCCTTTCAATAAATTCTCATACTCTTTTTTACATTTTTGATTGCCCATTATAATGATAATCAAAACAATAAGATATCTTTTTTACCATTTCGTAAAAACATATGTTAAATAAAACAAAAAATATATGAATTCATTGAGGAGGGTGAGTGTGCGTAAAATCCGGAAAGCTGTATTTCCAGTAGCAGGTCTTGGTACGCGTTTTCTTCCTGCGACAAAAACAATTCCTAAAGAAATGCTAACAGTTGTTGATAAACCTGTTATTCAATATGTTGTGGATGAGGCGAGGGAGGCTGGTATTGAGCATTTTATTTTTGTGACTGGACGTAACAAAGCAGTCATTGAGGATTATTTTGATGCGCAAGTTGAATTATACACGACACTGGCTGAATGTGGAAAGAAAGAAGATCTTGCACATTTATACCGTTTACAGCCATTACCAGGGTCAACTTCTTTCACTCGGCAACAGCAACCTTTGGGATTAGGGCATGCTCTTTGGTGTGCGCGTGAATTAGTTGCAGGGGAACCTTTTGCTTTGTTATTACCCGATATGCTGATTCAAGCCAAAAAGGGATGTCTTTCTGAGATGATTAGTCTTTATGAAAAGGTGGGCGGGGGAAATATTATTGCCGTTCAGGAATGCGATCTTGAAGAAGCACATAAATACGGTATAGTTGGCAAAGGTAAACAGATTGCAAATGGTTTTAAAATCACAAAAATGGTAGAGAAACCAGTGTTAGGAACGGCACCATCAAATTTGTACATCAATGGACGTTATATTTTGCAGCCAGAAATTTTTAATATTCTTTCCACTCAAGAACGAGGAACAGGAAATGAAATTCAATTAACAGATGCTATGATACGGCTTTCAAATGAGCAGGATTTTTGGGGTTTGCAAGTAGAAGGGCGCACTTTTGATTGCGGTTCTAAAACTGGTTTCATTGAAGCCAACGTTGCATTTTCTTTGGCACGCGCTGATATGCACAGCCATGTTTCTGCCTCATTGAAAAATTTACTGGAAACCATTAATGTTGAAAGATGATATAGATCTCTCATTTAATTTTATTGATCGAATTTGATTATGATAACACCGTCTCCTCATATGGCTTTGCAAGGTGCAGTTGCATCAGCGCTTAAAACACTTGCCAGTGAAAAGCAGGGGCTTGAAGCCCTTGAAAAATCTCTTCTGGGAACTCTTTCTTCTTCTGTTGAAGCGGCTGTTCAAACTATTAGAAAAGCTCGTGGACATGTGGTCATTACTGGTCTTGGGAAAAGTGGTCATATAGGGACAAAAATTGCAGCAACCCTAGCTTCAACTGGAACGCCTGCCTTTTTTGTTCACGCTGCAGAAGCCAATCATGGTGATCTTGGTATGATTGGATCTGATAATGTTATTCTTGCTTTATCATGGTCTGGTGAAACTCAAGAGTTAAGTGGTATCATAAGTTATGCGGCGCGTTTTCGTATCCCCCTTATTGCGATGACATCAAGTGAGTACTCTGTATTAGGACGACAAGCTGATATTGTTTTATTATTACCAAAGATAGAAGAGGCTTGCCCCCATGGTTTAGCCCCTACAACTTCAACAATTATGCAATTGGCAATGGGAGATGCATTAGCGGTTTCTCTTTTAGAAATGCGTGGTTTTACCGCAACGGATTTCAAAATATATCATCCTGGTGGTTCTCTTGGTGCAAGCCTTAAATACGTGTGTGATATTATGCATGAGGGTGATAATATGCCTTTGGTTATGCAGGGAACATCTATGACTGAAGCGATGAATGTTTTGGTGGAAAAGCATTTTGGTTGTGTTGGTGTTGTGAATCAAGAAGGCGAACTAATTGGAATTGTAACCGATGGCGATCTTGCACGTAACATGCATTTTAATTTATCAAAATTTAATGTTGACGAGGTGATGACCAAAGCTCCTAAAGTTGTAAAACCAAATACACTTGTTGGTGCAGCAACAGCTTTTATTAATGATCATCATATTGGTGCATTTTTCGTGGTTGAAGATAAAAAACCGATAGGAATTGTTCATTTTCATGATCTTTTGCGCATTGGCGCTGCTTAGATTAAAGTTTCCTATCAAATAAAATGTTATTTTAGGTTAAAATAGATTGAATGATACAAAGTAACAATTTTATTGTGAGGTGGCTTTACTGATATTTGGTGGAAGAAAATGATTATTTTATGCATTTCATAATGTTTAGAAAATTTTCAAGGTAAAAATTATATCCGTATCTTTGCGTATTTTAGAGAGGATTTTCTATCAGGAGGAGAAAGGATCACCTCCTGTTTAATGTATGTGCTCCCTCTGTTCTTAAGAGAGGCTTCCTTTGTACCTTGTCTAAGATTTCCGCTTAAGGAAAAACTGTGCTCCTGTATGCGAGGTGCAGAGAAGTTGTGTGGCATCATATGACACTGTACAATTGACTCTAGAAATTGTTCCACGGAGAATAGAGCGTATTTCAATTTCTATATTTTGGGCATTGAGATAATTATATACCCCTTCTGATAGTTTTTCTTCTGTATCTGCTGCACGCGTTTCAAAAACACCATTGTGGAAAGAAGAAATAATACCATTCTCATCAACCCATTTTCCATCAATTCCAGTTGGCATATTTGAGTTATAATATTGCGAAAAGCTACAGGCACCTAACAGCAAGGTGGTAATTGTAAGACATAAAATATGATAGGTATGTTTCATTTATTGCACTCTATTTAGATTATTTTGCTCTCTAGTTTTTATAACATTATCAAATACTCCATGAGTCAATATGAAAAATTTGATGAAAATCAATGAAAAAGCAAAAAAATGGAAAAAAATGCCTTAATGTTGTATTTAATTAACAGCTTGATGAAGTTCGTAAGTGAAACACAAGAGGTGAAATATTTCTTATGGTTTACAACAATTTTTATATTAAGCTGCTGAGTAGTCTCAAAGGAGATTATTGACATTATGGTTGGTCCTATTCTTGTTGCGAGTGAAGATTATGGAAGACGGATAGAACTTTCTGCTATGCTGCGAGGTTTTGGCTATCGTGTCATTGAAGCAGAAAATGGTCTCCGTACGATTGATCTTTTACACAGGCGTAAAAACATTGTGCTTGCACTCCTTGATGTCGTTATGAGTGATTTGAGTGTGAGCGATTTAATTAAAATGATTAGAGTTGCTGGTGTTTCTGTTCCTATTGTCGTTATAGCACAACAAGAGAATCAGAATTTACTCCAGAAAGCTTTAACAGCTGGAGCTATTGATTATTGGATCCACCCAGTAACATTATTACGCGTAAGGGTTACTTTGGATATTCTTGCTCTTATTTCTGCCTTGGAGCATGAAGTTAGAGATATTCGGCGAAAAAAAGAGAATCATTTACGGTTTTCTGATCTTTGCATAAAAAGTAGAGCTATGCAGGTAGTGTTAGAACAATCGAGACAAGCAGCAACTTCTTTACAGAATCTTTTGATAGAGGGGGAAGTTGGAACAGGACGTGAAACATTAGCTCGGATTATTCATCATGAGGGATTATTCTCGGAAGGTGTTTTTATTCGCTTTCAATGTTCAGCCATTGTTGATCCAGAAGAAGAAAATCAGCAGTGGTTTAAAGAATTCCTACCATTGGTTTCTTCTCTTGAGAAAGGGACACTTTGCCTTTGTGATATTGATCGACTTGAGCCCATACAGCAAAAACGGTTCGCTCATTACCTTAAAGAAAGGGAAAGGAATACAAAAGGAGATTTTTTCCCTTTTCGGATCATTGCTATTTCAACATCGCGTTTAAAGGATTTGGTTAAAGAGAACTTTTTTTTGCATAGTTTGTTTGAACAATTTTCTCACTTGTCTATTAGCGTCCCTGCTTTGCGAGAATTAAGGGATGATTTTCCAGAGATCACACAACGTTTGATTGATCGCATTATCACCGAAACAGGGCGATCACATGTCCATGGTTTAGCAGGATCTGCTCTTTCCTTGCTTATGCAGTATGATTGGCCTGGCAATAGAAATGAGCTTGAAAACTTTTTATTTCGTGCGATTTTACTCAGTGAAGGACCGTTATTAACTGTTCGAGATTTTCCGCAATTAATGGGAAATCCATTAATGAATGTTCCCAATATCATTGAGGGTGCTATGCAAGAAGATAATGAACAAGAATCGATAAAATTTTTGAATACAGATGGGCATGTGCGTACTTTTGCAGAGATGGAACATGATATTATCGAGAAAGCGGTCAAACATTATAAAGGACATATGAGTGAGATTGCGCGCCGCCTTCATATTGGTCGCTCTACACTTTATAGAAAAATGGAAGAATTACGAGCAATAAGAAATCAAGAACGAAAGTAAAATTCATAACAAATCTCTCTTCATGACAAGCATGAGTTTCAAAAAAATAGAGTGGATTTTGATAAAGTCCGTGGGGGGGCTTAAGAAAACAATCATTTATTGCAAAATTTATCTATAGAGGATGATTTTGTAGATTTAAAACAAATATAAATTTTATGTGACTATTTTAATCGTCTGTTTCAGTTTATACAATTTTAGTTAAGTTTATATTTATTAAAGCAGAGAGGCATTTTTAAAAACTTTTAAATACTACCGCTAAAATTTTTGTATCATCAATATTAAATTTATACTCTCTTAAGCAAGAAGTGGCATTTTATCTGCTACACGGTTAAGATAAAGTGATTAGGATTATCGTTTGCATTACTGATGATGCGATAGCTTAAAATAGAAAGTTTGTCCTCTTTGACTCTTTTACATATTGTTATTGGTTTTGTCCTCTTTTTTTTTATTGCATCTATGTTGGCAATCTACACTTATGGGCGTTTTGTGAAAAATGCTAGGGGGCAATGTTCTTATGCGTTACCTATTCAGAAAGATGAAACTAAGCTTGATCGTATCGTCAGTCAATTAGCTGAGGAAGAAAATGGATTGGGGATTGATAAAGATGCTCTTTCCCTCATTATCAGCAATTTGGACGCGTTTTGCGTTCGTGCAATAGGAGCTGCAGAGGCTGGGCGTAGCCTTGATCTGATGTATTATATTTGGGATGATGATTTAACAGGGCGTCTATTATTAAGTGAAATAGTTAAGGCAGCGGATCGGGGTGTTCGGGTACGGCTTCTTTTGGATGATATTAACGCTCAAGCACGTGATCCAGCTTATATTGCGCTAGATAAACACCCTCATATTGAGGTGAGAATGTTTAATCCAGGACGATCGCGTAAAGGTGGATTACGCCGTGGTTTAGAGATTATATTACGGGCGATTACTGTTACACGTAGAATGCATAATAAAGCTTTTATTGTTGATGGTAGGATCGCTTTTGTAGGAGGACGTAATCTTGCAGATTCTTATTTTGATGCTGGTGAAGAATCCCATTTTCGAGATTTAGATTTGATGTTAATCGGACCCTCTGTTAAAAAGGTGGAAAGTATTTTTGATGATTTTTGGAATAGTGCTGTTGTTTTGCCAATTCATACTTTGGTTGTTCCTAAAAGCGCAAGTGATCTTAGCTATTGGAAGGATAAATTACAAAAATTTCGGGATTCCAAGGTTGCAAAAGTTTATTTAGATTATGTCAAACAGCACATTAATTTTGATTGTTTTATTCAAACAGGAAGGCGGTTATTTTTAGCAGACAAAGTTGTTGTTCTTTCTGACCCTCCAGAAAAAGCATTGCGTAAAAAAGCAAGCAATTGGCTTATGAAGGCACTTTCAAAGGTTATTGGAAATGCCCAAAAAACGGTTCAGATTACGTCACCTTATTTTGTTCCTGGTAAGGTTGGAACGCAGAATTTTAGTAATTTGGTTTCAAAGGGTGTTGATGTAAAAATTCTGACGAATTCTTTAGCAGCTACTGATGTAGCACTGGTGCATGGGGGTTATGTATCGTATCGTAAGGCGTTGTTGAAAAGTGGTGTTAAGCTTTATGAATTAAAATCGGAGGGCAACACCCATGGATTACGGTTGTTTCGATCGAGTAAGGCAAGTTTACATGCCAAAGCTTTTTTAATTGATCGTAAAACAGCTTTTATTGGATCTTTAAATTTTGATCCCAGATCAGCATCATTAAATACAGAAATGGGCATTCTTTTTGAATGTGCTCCCATTACAGCAAGATTAGATTTGTTGTTTTCTGAAGAAACAACAGGAGAAATGAGTTATCATCTGCGTCTTGGTGATAATAATCGTATTTATTGGGATTTTATTGAAAATGAAAAAAAATATAGCATTGACCATGAGCCAGAAAGCAATTTTTGGCGTCGCACATTTACAAAAATAATAAGTTGGTTACCTATTGAATCTCAATTGTAAATTTTTATAAACCACACTTAAAAAAAATATTTATTTTTCTTTTCATTTTGTTTGTAGCATGGCATAATTTTTTGCCAATCTACCATGTATGAGAACCGCAGTTGTATTTTAAAGCTCCTTGCGGTGTTTTATTATAAAAGGAATTTTGCTATGGCAAAGATTGTTGAAACGGGGACAGGTGCATTGGCACTGACTTTTGATGATGTACTTTTACAGCCCGGTCATTCTCTTGTTATGCCTAGTCAAGTGGATCTCAGTACGCGCATTGCAGCGGATATTAAGCTCAATTTGCCATTGCTTTCTGCTGCAATGGATACGGTAACAGAATCGCGTTTGGCAATTGCTATGGCTCAAGCTGGAGGTCTTGGAGTTATTCATCGTAATATGTCTCCTGCAGAACAGGCAGAAGAAGTCCGCCAAGTAAAAAAGTTTGAATCTGGTATGGTTGTTAATCCGGTGACAATTGGACCAGATGCAACACTTGAGGAAGCGAAATCTTTGATGCGCTCTCATGGCATTTCAGGTATTCCGGTTGTTGAAAATAGTGTTAAAGGTGAGACAGCAGGACGACTTGTTGGTATTTTGACCAATAGAGATGTTCGTTTCGCATCGGATCCAAAACAAAAAATTTATGAATTAATGACGCATGAAAATTTGATCACGGTGCGTGAAAATGTCAAACTTAATGAAGCAAAATATCTTTTACATCATCATCGTATTGAAAAATTATTAGTTGTGGATGAACAAAATCGTTGTGTCGGACTGATAACAGTTAAGGATATTGAAAAAGCAAAATTAAATCCAAATGCTGCTAAAGATTCTCAAGGGCGTTTGCGTGCTGCAGCAGCCAGTAGTGTTGGGAATGGAGGGATTGAACGTGCTGAACGCCTCATCGACGCGGGTGTTGATGTGTTGGTTATTGATACAGCGCATGGGCATTCTCAACATGTGCTAGAAACTGTTGAACGAATTAAAAAGATGGCTTCCTCTCTAGCTGTTATTGCTGGGAACGTAGCAACTGCTCAAGCAACGCAGGCATTGATTGACAGTGGTGCAGATGCGGTAAAAGTTGGTATTGGTCCTGGCTCTATTTGCACAACGCGTATTGTTGCTGGTGTCGGTGTTCCTCAACTTGCAGCCATAATGAATGCTGCAGAAGTTGCTGAAAAAGCGGGCATTCCCATCATTGCAGATGGTGGAATCAAAGCATCAGGTGATTTTGCTAAAGCTTTAGCTGGTGGGGCTTGTGCAGCGATGATTGGATCTCTTTTAGCAGGTACAGAAGAAAGTCCTGGTGAAGTTTATCTCTATCAAGGCCGATCTTTTAAAGCCTATCGTGGTATGGGATCTGTTGGTGCTATGGCACGAGGATCGGCAGATCGCTATTTTCAAGATGATGTTCGTGATGAACTTAAGTTGGTTCCTGAAGGTGTGGAGGGGCAGGTGGCTTATAAAGGTCCTATAGCATCAGTTCTACATCAGCTTGCTGGTGGACTTCGTGCTTCAATGGGATATGTTGGAGCAAAAGATCTCGTAGAGTTTCGTGAAAAAGCAACATTTGTACGTATTACGAATGCGGGACTCCATGAAAGTCATACGCATGATGTTTCTATTACACGGGAGAGTCCCAACTATCGTGGGCCAGTTTAAAGATATAAGAGCATAATGTCATATCGCATAAATTTAAATCTTCCGAGAACGAGAAAGGAAGACTGCGCTTTTTCTGTTTGTGATTTGGTGTAATAATCCCAAAAAGGAAAGAATTAGAGGTCAAAACTCTAACTCTTTCTGTTAAGACTATATGAAATAATTTATATAAAATTAGAATTAACTTTTTGTAGTCTTCCGTCCTGTCTTTGACGCACGTTGGCGAGTGTTTGTCTGATCACTTTGGACGGATTTCTTTCCGTTGTTTGAGGGCATTGTGTTATGACGGCTTTTAGATGAAGTTGTTTTTTCATTATTATAAGTCATTATTTTCTCCTTTTAAATTGTCTGGCAGTTGCCAGTAGAGTAAAAACGGTCATGCCAAATAGTGGTTCCAAGCATTTTCTAAAAAGTTAATTTTTTGGTGAACGTAAGATAAACTTTTTTAATTTTATGAGAAGATTTTTTCTATTTTTTCAGAAGGATAGCCATAAAAGATGGGAGATATTTGATTTTTTCTGCTATTCAGATAATCCTCATAAATTTTATTTAAAGAGTTTATTTTTTTCGTAATGCATGGCGGAAATAAGGTCTTTATGGATAACTGCGTATCTTTTAGTATAAGAGGTAGAGGGATAAAAAAGTGAATGGGCAGAAGATGAAAGGAAAAATCTAGATACTCTAATATTGGATCTTATAAAAAGTATGATCAAATCATTTTAATGTTGAATGTAAATTTTTAATGGCTTTGAGAAGGTTTTATTGGCAAGAAGAAGATAATATTATTTTTTTAGATGATTTAATTTTATTATTTTAATGGGAGAAATGAATGCGATTAGGTGGGCGTTTGCAAGCAGCAATAGATGTTCTCAAAGAGATAGAAATGAAGCATCGCCCAGTAGGAGAAGCTTTAAAGGATTGGGGCCTTTCTCATCGCTTTGCTGGAGCAGGTGATCGCGCAGCTATTGGTACAATCGTTTATGATGTGTTAAGACGACGCTATTCTTTACAATGGCGTATGGAGAGTGATGATATCCGAGATATCGCTTTTGGTGCCTTATTAGATTCTGGAAAAATGACGCTGGAGCAAATTGACGGTGAGTTGGCAGAAGATCGGTTTGCACCGCAGTTATTAGGAGCTAAACAGCGTAAATCCTGGCAAGGTCAGCAATTAGTGGATGCTCCAGACTATATTCGTGGTGATATCCCGCAATGGTGTCAAGCGCATCTTCGTCCTTTATTTGGTGATAATTGGATCACTGAAGCGGCTGCGTTAGCAACGCGTCCTTCTTTAGACCTACGGGTAAATAATCTAAAAGCAACACCAGAAAAGGTGTTGAAAGAATTAGCAAAAACCAAACTTAAATCTTTGCCATGGTTTGGGCAAGCTTTAAGAATTGCACCGATTGAAAAGTTTAACCGTCATCCTCATATTCAAGTGGAACCAGCTTTTCAAAAAGGACACTTTGAAATACAGGATTTAGGATCTCAAATTGTTGCTCACCTTGTGGAAGCGCAAGAAAGCATGCAGGTATTAGATTATTGTGCAGGTGCTGGGGGCAAAACATTAGCTTTAGCTTCTGATATGAACAATCGTGGGCAGATTTATGCTTATGATTCAGACAAAGCTCGTTTGGCTCCTATTTTTGATCGTCTTCGACGCGCTGGTGTTCGTAATGTACAAATACGAGTGCAAAGAGAAGAATTAAAACCATTAACAGGTCAGATGGATAGAGTTCTACTAGATGCGCCATGTAGTGGGACAGGAACATGGCGTCGTCGTCCAGATGCGAAATGGCGTTTAACATTAGAACAGGTGAAACAACGCCAAACAGAACAGAGGGCTATTTTGAATGAAGCGATAGCTTATCTTAAGCCAAAGGGGCGCCTAGTTTATATTACCTGTTCTCTTTTTACAGATGAAAATGAGAAACAAATTTCCCATTTCCTTCAACAACATTCTCATTTTGCTCCAATAGATATGCCAGCGCTTTGGCAGAAACATTTTAGTTTTTCTCCTGTGCAACCAGTTTTTTCAAATTATGGACTTACTTTGTCGCCAGCCACAACACAAACAGATGGGTTCTTTTTATCTGTGTTGCAAAAAAAACATTGATCTATATTTTTGCATTTTTTATCATAAATTTTATGAGAATAATCTTTTTCTTAAGAAAACAGGCTTGTGAAAAGAGAAAGATTGAATCATAACTCTCATGAGTTTTCTTTTACAATTGTTGATTGGTTTTCTATGAGCATATCGCATCCAGACACTGTTCTTATTATTGACTTTGGTTCACAAGTTACACAACTTATTGCACGACGGGTACGAGCAATGGGGGTATATTGTGAAATTGCTCCTTTTCAATTAGCTTTAGAAGCTGTGCGCCGCATAAATCCTAAAGCTATTATTTTATCAGGGAGTCCTTATTCCGTTATTGATGAGGGCTCTCCGCGTGCTCCAATGGAAATTTTTGAGGTGGGTATTCCGATTCTGGGTATTTGCTATGGTGAACAAGTCATGTGTGTTCAGCTTGGAGGAAAGGTTGAAGCTGGACATGAGCGTGAATTTGGGCGTGCTTTTTTGAAAGTGCAAGAAGAGAGTGCCCTTTTTGATGGAGTGTGGGAAAAAGGTTCTTGTTATCAAGTATGGATGAGCCATGGTGACCGTGTGGCAGCTTTACCAGAAGGTTTTCATGTCATAGGGACCTCAAACGGAGCTCCCTATGCGGCTATTGCTGATGAAAAAAGGCATTTTTATGCAGTACAGTTTCATCCTGAAGTTATCCATACACCAGATGGTACAAAACTTTTGCAAAATTTTATTCATAAAATCTCTGCTATTAAAGGTAGTTGGTCAATGGCTTCTTATCGTGAGCAGGCAATTGCTACGATACGACAAAAAGTTGGGAAAAGTCGTGTGATTTGTGGTCTTTCAGGAGGAGTGGATTCATCTGTTGTAGCGGTACTCCTTCATGAAGCCATAGGAGATCAACTGACATGCATTTTGGTAGACCATGGGCTGATGCGCAAGAATGAAGCTGAAGAAGTTCTCACGCTCTTTCGTGATCATTATAATATAGAGCTTATTCACGTTAATGCTGCCGATATATTTCTTAATGCTTTAGAAGGTGAGACAGACCCAGAAAAAAAGCGCAAAACGATTGGTCGCCTTTTTATTGAAGTTTTTGAAGAAGAAACTAAAAAAATAGGAGGTGCAGAGTTTTTAGCACAAGGGACGCTTTATCCAGATGTTATTGAGAGTGTGTCTGCTATTGGTAAAACGGTAACCATTAAAAGTCATCATAATGTGGGTGGGCTACCAGAACAGATGAATATGAAACTTGTAGAACCGTTGCGTGAGCTCTTTAAGGATGAGGTTCGCTTGCTAGGGCGAGAGTTAGGATTACCAGAGCAGTTTATTGGTCGCCATCCTTTTCCAGGTCCAGGTCTTGCAATTCGCTGTCCAGGTACTGTAACCCGTGAAAAATTAGAAATTCTACGTGAAGCAGATGCTATCTATCTTGAGGAAATCCGTAAAGCTGGTCTTTATGACGAAATTTGGCAAGCTTTTGCTGTTCTTCTTCCTGTTCAAACTGTTGGCGTGATGGGGGATGGTCGCACTTATGAATTTGTTTGTGCTCTTCGCGCCGTCACATCTGTAGATGGAATGACTGCTGATTTTTATCCCTATGATATGGCGTTTTTAAGTAAGACGGCAGCACGTATTATTAACGAAGTTAGAGGGATTAATCGTGTTGTATATGATGTAACCTCAAAGCCTCCTAGCACTATTGAATGGGAATAATTAAAATGAAGGATAAGTCTTTTTAAGAATAAAATATGACTGAGGGTTTGATATTCGAAAAGTGTAGAAAAAATCATTTAAAAATGATTGTGTATTTTCATATGATATAAGCCGGTATCTGGCAATCTGTACGTCAGTATCGTTTAAAATTGAGAAGTGCGGAATTTTGCATGTCTGAGAAAAAAATTGTTGCACACCGTGGTGGAGCTCATCTTTATCCTGAAAATACTCTTTTGGCATTTAATAATGCTATAGCGTTAGGTGTTGATGAAGTTGAGTGCGACGTTCATTTGCTGAAAAGCGGTGAAGTGGTTGTCTTTCACGACTTTCGTCTAGACCAATTGGTTGGAAAAAAGGGGTATATTCACGACATTGATAATGAAACACGCAAACAACTCTGCGTAAAAGGAAGCCAAGAAGCTCCTCCCTTATTAGAAGAGGTGCTTGATCTTTTAACACCAACGAATATCGCATTGCATCTTGAAATCAAGACATGTGGTGAAGTGGAGCGTGAAACAATATTATCCCAAAAAGCGCTTGCGCTAATAAAAAGCCGAAATTTATCAGAACGGGTTTCTGCAATTAGTTTTGATCCTTTGATCCTTCGTCCTTTTATTGAAGCAGGAATATCATCTGGTCCATGTGTTGATAATTTTGAAGGTGATATGTACCGTCATTTTTCTGAATGGAAGCAATTAGGTTATTCTGATCTAAGTTTAGATGGCTCTATTGTTTCACAGGACTTTATTGAATCAGCTCTTGAGGCTGGTTTTACTGTAGGGGTATGGACAATTAATGGAAAAGCTCGGTTATCACATTGGCTTGACATGCCTGTACATTATATTACGACAGATCAACCTGATCTCGCATTGCAATTGCGTGCACAAAGGTAAAAAATACATCAATACAAAGAGAACTATATATCCTCATAAAGCTAGCGTAATGAAAGAAGAAAAAATATCGAATATATAACAATAATACATTGATTTATAATGATAATTAACAGTTTATTCATGTGAATAAGAGACTTTAATACGTAGGATTCTCTTATTTCGAATCTTTTTACAATGAATCAATCAAAATCATTCGTTTGCACATTACAAGCAGGGTTGGTGTGTGGATAAAAGATTATTGAAAAAAGAATAAAAATATTCATTTAACGTATTTAAAATGCAAGACTTGTTAAAGCATTAGGATCTCATATAATGATGTCGTTTTGCACTTTTATGAAGTGAAAATGATAGCATGCAAAAAGTCTTATATACTTTAGTGGAGAGGTTTTATAGCTTATTTTATAGGCGCTATCATGAAATGTAGATGTATTGAAAGATTTTTTAACAGCATGGAAATTGGTCATAAAATGTCATTTTGTTTTGCGTGAGGGGCATGATTTCACTACAAGGAAGGAGACTATTAAGCGCTTCAAAATGATTTTCTTAATTTTAAGAAAATTTCTATTTATCTCTTTGTTAAATTCAGGAGAAATATCGTGTTAAAGTTATAAGCCGAAACTTATAAGATAAATAACAAAAGAATAAACAATTCTTTAAAAAAAAGTAAATCCAAATATTAAAATAGTCATTGAATGACATTTACGATCTACATCTTTTTACCAAGTGACTTTGCTTATTTAAGCCATCTCACTTTTTTCAGATAGTTATAAACGCGTATCTCGTTAATATATAAGAAAGCTTATAAAAGAAAACGAAAAAATTTAAACAAATTCATTTGACCTTTTGGTGGTTCCTGTTTAAATGAAAGAATATATTTCTGAAATAAGACTGTCATAGCATGTTCATGTGTAATACTATAAATTTAGGGGTAGTTTGTATTCCATCACTTCAGAAAGGGTGAACCATGAGTCGTTTTTATCTTTCCATAGCGGCCACGGTTGCTATCATAATGTCCACAGTGGGAATAACAGCAGGTTTTGCGCAGACAAAAATCAGCTTTTGGCATTCTATGAGTGGTGAATTAGGAAAGCAAACTGAAAGTCTCATTAACGATTTTAATGCAAGTCAATCTGAGTATAAAGTTGTTCCTTCATTTCGCGGCGAATATGAAGAGGGGTTGATTTCACTCATTGCGGCATTTCGTGGAAAGAAACAGCCAGTTCTTGCCCAAATTTATGACGTTGGTACTGGAACTATGATGGCTGCAAAAGGTGCAATTTATCCATTTTATCAACTTATGGCTGATACAAAACAAGAATTTGATCTTACAGATTATTTCCCTGCTATTAGTGGTTATTACTCCGATGAACAGGGGCGCATCGTCTCTATGCCATTCAATATTTCAACTCCCATTCTTTATTATAACAAAGATATCTTTAAAAAAGCAGGGCTTGATCCAGAACAGCCTCCTAGAACATGGCAAGATATAGAAGACTTTTCCAAAAAAATTCTTGAGACTAAAGCGGCAACTTGCGGTTTTACGATGGCTTATGCTGCTCAATGGATTGGTATAGAAAATTTTTCAGCGTTGCATAATGTTCCTTTTGGAACGAAGGAAAATGGCTTTAAAGGACTTGATTCAGAACTTACATTTAATGGACCTTTACAAGTGCGTATGTGGACTGACCTGAAAAAGTGGTCTGATCAAGGTATTTTCCGTTATGGTGGTCCAGCAGGTGCATTAGATTCAACACCAATGTTTATGGCACAAAATTGTGCAATTTTTATGCAATCTTCAGGATCACATGCTGGAATTGTTTCTGAAGCTCAGTTTAATGTGGGGGTTGGTATGCTACCTTACTATAAGGATACAGAAGGAGCACCACAAAATTCAGTTATTGGGGGCGCTTCTATTTGGGCGTTTAAGGGCCATACCCCAAAGGAATATGCAGGGGCAGCTGCTTTTCTTAAATTTCTTTCAAAAACAGAAAATCAAGCAAAATGGCATCAGGAAACAGGTTATCTTCCAACCACAAAAACGACTTATGAATTGAGCAAAAAACAACATTTCTATGAAAAAACGCCAGGTGCGGATATAGCTATCAAACAGATTAATCTTAATCCACCAACAGTTAACTCGAAGGGGATAAGATTTGGTAATTTACCACAAATCCGTGCCATTCTTGATCAAGAGTTGGAAGCTGTTCTTAGTGGTTCAAAAACACCGAAAGATGGTTTAGATGAGACCGTTGAACGTGGAAATAAACTCTTGCGTGAATTTGAAAAATCTAATCATTAATTTTGTTTTATTGTTAGACATTAAAGACTCAACAAAAACAGTTGAGTTCTTTTTGTTTATCTTTTTAAAGTCTCTACATTTAAAGAGCCCTACGAATGCAAGAAAAACATGCATATTTTAAAAATAGTCTACTTTCTTACGGACTGCTTTTCCCTCAGCTTCTTGTGACTTTTTTGTTTTTCTTCTGGCCTGCTGCTCAAGCAATAAAATCATCTTTTGAGCGTGAAGACCCTTTTGGCTTTACAACAACATTTATTGGTTTTGAAAATTATCTAACGGTTCTTTCTGATCCTACTTATCGGCAATCACTTCTTACAACCGCAGTATTTTCCATCTCAGTTACTGTCGCTTCAATGACAATATCACTTCTCTTAGCGGTCTGTGTTGACCGTGTCATCCGTGCAAAAAAGGCTTATACAATGCTTTTGCTCTGGCCCTATGCTGTTGCTCCAGTATTGGCAGGTATATTATGGCTGTTTATCTTTCATCCCACCATCGGAATTATTCCTTTTCTTCTCGAGAAAATAGGGGTGCTATGGAATTATCGTATTAATGGCACTCAAGCAATGATTCTTATTGTCATAGCGGCTAGTTGGAAGCAAATTTCTTACAATTTTCTCTTTTTTCTTACAGGTCTTCAGTCTGTTCCGCGTTCTCAAATAGAAGCAGCCGCCATTGATGGTGCTGGTCCCTTTAAACGATTTTGGACTGTGGTCTTCCCGCAAATTTCACCAACGACGTTTTTCCTTCTTATTGTCAATGTCAATTATGTTATGTTTGATACCTTTGGTATTATTGATAATACAACTTCTGGAGGTCCTGCGCGTGCAACGAGCATCCTCGTCTATAAAGTATATGACGATGGCTTTAGAAATCAAATAATCGGTGCATCAGCAGCACAATCAACAATATTGATGTTGATGGTTATTGTCTTAACCTTTATTCAGTTTCGCTGGATTGAGCGCCGTGTACAATATTAGGAAGTAAATTATGGTTGAAAATCGCCCTGTTTTGAAATTTCTAACCCATATTACTCTCATTATTGGCATTATCATTATTTTCTTTCCAGTTTATGTTGCTATCATTGCATCAACCCATAGTTCAGCAGCATTCAACTCAGGAACACTTCCTCTTTTACCTGGGAAGTATGCTTTGGAAAATTATAAAACAATCTTTGGTGATGGCCTCGCACAACTCGGTCTTCCCAACCTCTGGCCACTCTTAATGAATTCACTCATTATGGCTCTTGGGATTAGTATTGGGAAAATTATTATTTCACTTTTGTCTGCTTATGCAATTGTTTATATGCGTTTTCCTTTCCGAAAAACTGCTTTTGTTCTTATTTTTGTTACATTGATGCTCCCTGTCGAAGTTCGTATTCTTCCAACCTATGAGGTTGTTGCAAAATTGGGGATGATCGACACCTATAGTGGAATGATTATTCCACTTATTGCATCTGCAACCGCTACATTTTTATTTCGCCAGTTTTTTCTGACTATTCCAGATGAACTCTTAGAGGCGGCACGTGTTGATGGTGCAGGTCCAGTTAAATTTTTTAAGGATATTCTTCTTCCTCTCAGCAAAAGCAATATCGCTGCTTTATTTATCATTATGTTTATTTATGGATGGATACAATATCTCTGGCCTCTTATCATCACAACGGATCAAAAGCATCAAACGATCCTTATTATTTTAAAACAGCTTATTGTCGAATCACTTCAACATGATCCTCAATGGAATATACTCATGGCAGTATCGGTTGTTGCCATGGTTCCCCCTGTTCTTGTTGTTATCTTCATGCAACGGCTTTTTATCAAAGGCCTTATTGAAACGGAGAAGTAATTATGGCCATAATCCAGTTATCAAATATAAAAAAACGGTATGACAACGGCATTCTGGTCATTGATGATTTAAACTTAACTGTTGCTGATAAAGAACTTCTTGTTCTTGTCGGTCCTTCAGGGTGTGGGAAATCAACCTTATTGCGTATTATAGCAGGACTTGAACAAGTTACTTCAGGTGAATTATGTATTGATAACGAACGCATCAATGATCGTGAACCAGCTGATCGTGATATTGCTATGGTTTTTCAAAATTATGCTCTTTATCCCCATATGACAGTTCGTGGAAATTTAGAATATGGTCTTAAAAATCGTAAAACCCCTAAAGAAGAAATTAAAAAACGCATCGCACATGCTGCAAAACTTTTGGAGATAGAACCATTTCTTGATCGTAAACCACGACAATTATCAGGAGGACAACGTCAGCGTGTTGCAATGGGGCGTGTGATTGTACGTCAACCCCGTGTTTTTCTCTTTGATGAACCTCTTTCAAATCTTGATGCAAAATTACGGGCGCAAATGTGTATTGAAATAAAAACACTACAGCGTTCATTAGGAACAACCAGCCTCTATGTTACCCATGATCAACTAGAAGCTATGACATTAGCTGATAGAATAGTCGTTTTGAATAAAGGAGCTATCGAGCAAATTGGAACACCAATGGAAATTTACGACACTCCAGCAACAACATTTGTTGCTGATTTTATTGGTTCTCCTCCTATGAATTTTCTTGATCGCCATGTCTTAGAACAACATTTAGGGCATTCATTGTCTTATGGCGAAGAAACTGATCTTTTAGCATTCAGACCTGAAATAATCTTATTAGGCGAACATCCAGATAAAGGACCTGTCTTTCACACAAAAATTGAGCTTATCAAGCCTATTGGAACAGGTTGCCATGTTTTAACGCGCTGGAATGATATCATCTTTACGATTGAAATAAAAGAACGCTTGACACACGACTATGGTCAAAAACTAAGTTTTACTGTCGCTCATCAGAATTTTCATACTTTTAATAAAAACACTGGAAAGCGCACAAATAATAAGTAAGCATTAATTGATGTGACACGACTTTCTTTTATGTTGCGTCATGATAATGTTGTGTTTTGACTTTCTCGATTACATTTACAAAATCAGGTTGTACCCGATGTGATTAAAAACAAAATTTTAAAAGTTTTGGTAATGATCTATTGTTCCATGGCGCTGAGAGTGTCAAAATATTTATATGAAGAAAATTTGCATTTTCACGGTCTGTAAGAAGAATATTATTTTCAAACCTCAAACATAATAAAATCATTTTCATTATAAAAAATATCAATATAAAATAACCATTCATTAACCATATGTTTCTTGATGTAATAATTTATGTATCTTATAAAAAGTAAATGAGGGAAATAGAGGGAACCAATAATTCACAGATGAGAGGGGATGCGCCCCATATCTTAGCTCTGATCCCTAACATAAGAAGTCTATTTGATCCAAAAAATACGACGCTGTTCTAAATAGCCTGTACGAGAATAGGCATATTTTATTTTACCGCTGACCATATGATCTTAAATGGTTTCAGAGCTTCTATAAGAAGCTTTTATTTTTTCTCATGTAAATCACTATGCAATTTTCAGCTAGGGTATCTGGTCAGTTGCAAAAGAAATCACTGAGAGATAGAAGGCGCGCTTGTTTTAAAATTTTCATTACTTTTAATGATAAAAGCAGATGAAACACATCTGTAACATCCCATCAAATTTTCTATATTCTTGAGTTAAAAAATTGCCTATAGATCATCCTTAGACAGATCTTTATGAATATGACATAAGGGATTGGTGCGAATACCTATAAGAATTAGCAGGGACAAAGACAGTTATCTTGTTGTTTTGCAAAGCATTTTATAAAAGCTGATATATTTTTTTAATATATTGCCAGTATATTAATGGTTTTATGATATTGCATTCTTATAAAGTGCGTACTTTTTTGTTGCTTATAAACCAACCTAAACTTTATACAACAGTATGTTTGAGACAAATATGAAGACGGTTCAGTGCTGTATTCAGTTTTTTATCTCTTTTGTAGAAGATCTTAATGTTTTGTGATGGCATCAATGATGGTATTCACATTATGTTCCATCATATCGAGATAAGTTGCTGCGGGGCCATTTTTATTTGACAATGCATCAGAATAAAGTGTCCCACCAATTTTCAAACCTGTTTCTTTTGCAATCTGTTTTATGAGACGGGGATTAGAGATATTTTCAACGAATAGTGCAGCTGCTTTATTCGCCTTAATTTGTTTGATAAGTTTAGCAACATCGGCTGCGGTTGCTTCAGCTTCTGTTGAAGCACTTTGAGGGGCGAGGATAGTAAAACCGTATTCTTTTGCAAAATAGCCAAAGGCGTCATGAGATGTGATAATGATACGTTTATCTTTAGGGATGGTAGTAATTTTTGTTTTCAGGGTATCTTGTGCTATTTTAAGTTTTTGGATGTAGGTTTCGGCATTTTTTTTGTAGCTTGTGCAGGATTGTGGATCGATTTTACAAAAAGCAGCAGCGATATTCTTCACATAGATTTTGACATTGGGAATTGTTTGCCAAGCATGTGGATCAATAACGCTGTGGTGATGATGGGCGTTATGTTCTTGATTTTTCATTTTGAGGGAGGGAATGTTAGCGCTAACTTTGACAAGAAGTGCTTTTGTACCGCTTGCTGTAATGAGGCGATCAATGAATCCTTCTAAATGAAGTCCGTTGATGAAAATAATTTGAGCATTTCTAAGAGCTTGAACATCATGGGGGGTAGGTTCATAAGTGTGGGTATTTGCATTGGGACCTACAAAAGTGGTCATAGAGATATGGTTGTCTCCTACATTTTTTACGAGATCTGCGAGAATAGAAAAGCTCGCAACAACTTTGATTTTATTGTTTGCAGAAGCAGAAAATGGAGAAAAAGAAAGCAATAAAGCTCCAAGAAGAACAAATTTTTGAGCAAACTTAGGCACATTTTTTTCCTTAAAGTGAGGAGGTATAAAAGAGGTGGGGAAACCATGTTACAATAAGTCCACGTGGACTTATCAAGCAGGAAAAAAGATAAATAAATCCTGCGGCAATGATGATCGCAGGGCCGGAGGGAAGTGAAAGATGAAAAGAAAGCAGGAGACCACATACGCTAGAAATGATTCCAAAAAGAGTGGAAAGTGCGCAAATAGGGCCTAGCCGTGAAAACCAAAAACGGGCTGTAATAGCTGGAATCATCATAATGCCAACGGAAAGTAATGTTCCTAGTGATTGAAATCCTCCAACCAGATTCAACACCACAAGTCCAAGCAATGAAATATGAATATATTTACTCAATGGAGAGAGTGATTTAAAAAAGAGGGGGTCAAAGCTTTCTAAAACGAGTGCACGCCAAAAAATACAAAGGCTGCATAGTGTAATCAGCATTATAGTAGTGATTAACCAGAGGGCTTGTGCATCAAGTGCAAGAACCGATCCGAATAAGAGATGAAGCAGCTCAATTGTTGAGTCTTTTAGTGAGATAATAATGACACCTGCCGCGAGTGCAATAAGATAAAAGACAGTCATGGATGCATCTTCTTTCTGAAAGCTATTTCGTGAAATTAAAATGGTTGCTAAAGCGACAATAATACCAGCGAAGATGCCACCAAGTGTCATAGATATGAGGGAAAAGCCACAAATCAGAAAAGCAGTTGCAACACCAGGAAGAATGGCATGAGAGATAGCATCTCCTGTCAAGCTCATTCCACGGAGCATCAAAAATACACCAACAGGACAAGCGCTAATAGACAGGAAAATAGAACCGATAAGGGCGTTTTGCATAAATTGGAAATCAACAAAGGGAGCAAGAAAAAATGCATACACGTCTTATAACCTAAGAAAGAGAGGATCATTGATGGGAAGATTTTGTTTTTGTGCGCTAATAGGAAAAGAATTGGATGTGAGAGGTGGCATAACGTGATGAATAGTGTTGTTTAAAAACTGTGTTGTTTCTCCATAAAAGGCGTTTTGTTGATTAATTTGAATCATTTGGGGGAAAAATTCTTGCACGATGAGAGGGTTATGGAGTGCTGTGAGAACTGTGCGTCCTTGCTGTTGCCAGTATGTGATCAGTGCAAGAAGATCTTTTTGGGTCTTATGATCTACACCATTGAAAGGTTCATCAAGCAAAATAATATTGGCATCTTGCACAATGATACGTGCAAAAAGAGCGCGTTGTAATTGCCCGCCTGATAATGTTTCAAGCGAACGGGGTGCGAGTTCTGTAAGCCCAACCATTTCAAGCGCATTTTGAATCTTAGAATCATAAGGGCGCTGGCTTTTCCATAATCCACAAAAAGACCACAGCCCTGTTTTTACAAGCGTTTTCACATCAATTGGAAATGTTTGATCTACATCACATTGCTGAGAAAGATAAGCAATGCGGCTTTTTTTTGGTTTTGTAATTTTTCCCTTAAGAGGTTTAATCAATCCGGCGATGGCTTTTAGCAGTGTCGATTTTCCAGCGCCATTATCACCTGTTATTGCGACCAATGAACCAGCTTTTAACTTCGCTGAAAAGTTCTTTATTGCTATTCTATTTCCATAGCCTAATGTTGTCTTATTGAAGTGCAGATCCATATTTTTTACCATCGTTGCTTATTATTTTGGAAACTATGTAATAATATAACGTTTGTCAATAAAATGTTATATTATTACATAGTTTTGAGAACTGAAAATTTTAGTGTGAAGATCGTGGAAAATTAAAAATAATAATTGAATTCACCTTGACGAAAGAGAGAGAGTATATACTATATATAGTATCAAAATGATTGGTGATTCTAAATAAGCACAAGAGAGGGTGTTAGTGTGTTTCGTTTGGTATCTAAGTTATTTCCATTATTGTAAAGAGTTTATTGACCAAGGGCATAGCAGTATTTTTGCTGAAGGATCTCTTTTGGAAGGATTCCTTTCGTTTTTGTAATTGATTTTTGCCGAAAAAGAGTAAAACAGAGCTCTTGAAAAACGGTAGTTTAGAACGTTAGTTTTTTAGACAGCAGGAGGGAATTGTAATGCAAGCAAAAGATTGTTTATAACTGGGGGGCTTTGCCATTTAAGTTATAGAATAATCGCTTATTCTCATCATAGTCTTTGAAGTTATTTGATGAGGAATTCTGTTATGTTCAGGAAGCTGTGTACTATTTGAAAATAACCACATGTTTTGCGTACAATTTCTGTTTTTTTGTTATTCTTGAGTACTTATAAAATTATTAGATTGACCCTTTAGGGTTGATTATTTGGAATTGTGAAAGTTGAAGAAAATGTCGATCACTATTTATAGCAAACCATCTTGTGTCCAATGTGATGCTACACGCCGTGCTTTTGATGCAAAAGGCATTCATTATCGCGTTGTTGATATTTCTTGTGATGAACAAGCATACAGTTTTGTTCAATCTCTGGGGTATCGTCAGGTTCCTGTCGTTGTTTGTGGTGAAAATCATTGGTCTGGTTTTAGACCAGATATGATTAGTGGTCTTTGTGCTTAATGGGGCTTATTGTTTATTATTCGAGTGCAACGGGTAATACAGAACATTTTGTCTCGCAACTTGGTCAACGACTCTTCAAAATTGATAAAAGAAAGCCTTCTGCATTGGTTGGTGAACCTTATGTACTGGTTGTTCCTACATATGCAGATGGTGAAGGAAGAGGAGCAGTGCCGAAAGCCGTTATCCATTTTCTTAATGAAGCTGAGAACCGAAAATTAATTCGTGGTGTCATTGGTGGTGGGAATCGTAATTTTGGTTGTTATTATAATTTAGCAAGTAAAATCATTGCTGAAAAATGTTGTGTACCTTGCCTTTATCGTTTTGAGCTGCGTGGAACTGATGAAGACGTTCTTTATGTAAAAAAGGGATTGGAAAGATTTTGGAAACAATTGGTATAGGACAATCGCAGAAATCGGATCAGATTACTGATTATCATGCGCTGAATGCAATGCTTAATCTTTATGATGAAAATGGTCATATTCAATTTGATATGGATCGACTTGCCGCACGGCAGTATTTCCTTCAGCATGTTAATCAAAATACAGTTTTTTTTCATAACCTGAAGGAAAAAATAGATTACTTAATAGAAGAAGGTTATTATGAAAAAGCTTTATTTGATCTTTATGATTTTTCTTTTATTAAAAAACTTTTTAAACGTGCTTATGCATTTAAGTTTCGTTTTCCCACCTTTTTAGGCGCATTTAAGTATTATACCAGTTATACACTGAAGACTTTTGATGGGAAACGTTATCTTGAACGTTATGAAGATCGCGTCTGTCTTGTAGCTTTATATTTGGCACAAGGAAATAAATCTCTTGCTGAAAATTTTGTGGATGAAATTGTTACAGGCCGGTTTCAACCGGCTACACCGACATTTTTAAATGCTGGGAAAAAACAACGTGGTGAATTGGTTTCGTGTTTTTTGCTACGTGTTGAAGATAATATGGAATCGATAGGTCGTTCGGTTAATTCGGCTTTGCAGCTTTCAAAACGTGGTGGAGGTGTGGCGCTTTGTTTAACCAATTTGCGGGAAGCTGGAGCACCAATTAAGCAAATAGAAAATCAGTCCTCAGGTGTCTTACCGGTGATGAAACTCTTAGAAGATTCTTTTTCTTACGCCAATCAGCTTGGGGCACGACAGGGGGCTGGAGCTGTTTATTTGCATGCCCATCATTTAGATATTATGAAGTTTTTGGATACAAAGCGTGAAAATGCTGATGAAAAAGTTAGAATCAAAACGCTTTCGCTTGGTGTCGTTATTCCTGATATTACTTTTGAGCTTGCACGGAATAATGAGGATATGTATCTCTTCTCATCTTATGATATCGAGCGTGTGACAGGTAAGCCCTTTAGCGATATTTCTTTAACGGAGCATTATCGTTCTTTTGTTGATAATGCAAAGATTCGTAAAAACAAAATAAGTGCACGCGTTTTTTTCCAGACATTAGCAGAAATTCAATTTGAATCAGGTTATCCCTATATTTTATTTGAGGATACTGCTAATCGATCGAATCCGATAGCTGGGCGCATAAGTATGAGCAATTTATGTTCAGAAATTTTGCAGGTGAGTGAGGCGAGTGAACTGGAGACAGATTTAACTTATCGCACGATTGGAAGTGATATATCCTGTAATCTTGGATCCATGAATATTGCCAAAGCAATGGAAAGTCCTGATTTCGGACAGACCGTGGAATCTGCTGTTCGTGCCCTTACTGCGGTTTCGGATATGAGTAATATTGCCTGTGTGCCTTCCATTGCGAAAGGCAATGCTGAAAGTCATGCGATTGGTTTGGGACAAATGAATTTGCATGGGTTTCTAGCGCGTGAACAGATCTATTATGGGTCTCCAGAAGCGATAGATTTTACCAATATCTATTTTTATATTGTGACATATCACGCCATACGGGCTTCCAATTTGATTGCACGTGAACGTCAAGAAATGTTTGCAGGGTTTGAAAAATCAGCTTATGCAGATGGACGTTTTTTCGAAAAATATATTGAAAAAGAATGGAAACCGCAATTTGCGCTTGTGCAAGAGCTTTTTGCGCGGAACAATATTGTTATCCCAGATCAAAAGGATTGGCAGGAACTGAAAAAATTAGTCATTGAGTATGGGCTTTATAACCGCAATTTGCAGGCAGTTCCACCTACGGGATCTATTTCCTATATTAATCATGCCACTTCTTCTATTCATCCAATTGCTTCAAAAATTGAAATTCGCAAAGAGGGAAAAATTGGGCGCGTTTATTATCCCGCTCCTTATATGGATAATACGAATTTAAATTTTTACCAAGATGCTTATGAGATTGGTCCTGAAAAAATTATAGATACCTATGCTGCTGCAACACAGCATGTTGATCAAGGTCTTTCATTAACATTATTTTTTCCTGATACCGCTACCACACGTGATATTAACCGCGCACAAATTTATGCCTGGAAAAAGGGTATAAAGAGTATTTACTATGTACGATTACGGCAAGTAGCGTTGAGTGGAACAGAAGTTGATGGCTGTGTTTCGTGCAGTTTATAGGAGATCATCATATGACAAAGATTACAACCAAAAATCCTGTTGTGTGCGCTGTTAATTGGAATAGATTACATGATGAGAAAGATCTTGAAGTATGGAACCGCTTAACTGGGAACTTTTGGTTACCTGAGAAGGTTCCACTTTCCAATGATATTCCCTCATGGTCAAGCTTAACAGATGAAGAACGTAAATTAACAATTCGTGTTTTTACAGGACTAACGCTTTTAGATACAATTCAAAACACCGTAGGAGCCATTTCGCTTCTGGCTGATGCAATAACAGAGCATGAGGAGGCAGTGTTGACGAATATTGCTTTCATGGAAGCGGTTCATGCACGTTCTTATTCCTCTATTTTTTCAACCCTTTGTTCGACGGTAGAGGTTGATGATGCGTTTAGATGGTCAGAAGAAAATATTCATTTGCAGAAAAAGGCTAGATTAGTACTTGAGCGTTATGAAGCAAATGATCCACTTAAGAAAAAAATTGCTTCGACTTTGCTGGAAAGCTTTTTATTTTATTCTGGCTTTTATTTGCCCATGTATTGGGCCAGTCGCGCTAAGTTGACCAATACAGCAGATCTCATTCGATTAATCATTCGTGATGAAGCAGTCCATGGTTATTATATAGGTTATAAATTCCAATTGGGCTTTGCAAAGCTTGATGAAGCCAAAAGACAAGAAATTAAAGATTTTGCTTTTAACCTGCTCTTTGACCTTTATAATATCGAGTGCAAATATACTGAAGATCTTTATGATGCACTTGGATTGACAGAAGATGTTAAAATTTTTCTTCATTATAATGCTAACAAGGCTTTAATGAATTTAGGTTTTGAAGCTCTTTTTCCCCCTGAGGTTTGTCGTGTTAATCCCGCTATTTTGGCAGCTTTATCACCAAACTCTGACGAAAATCATGACTTTTTTTCAGGGGCAGGTTCTTCTTATGTCATTGGCAAGGCGGTTGCTACCACGGATGATGATTGGGAATTTTAATGTTTGCATGCAAATAGAAGTGCGCGGGGTATTCCACTTAGATCTTTACGCACTTCTAAACATTGAAAACCATTTTTTTTAAATAAATTGCAGACTTCATTTTCTTGAGAGTAACCAATTTCAACAGCGACATAGCTGTTTTCTTTTAAGTAGTTGGCTGCTTCATGGGCGAGTTTTCGATAAAAATAAAGTCCATCTTCCCCTCCTATCAGGGCGCGCAATGGGTCATGTAAGCGCACTTCTTTTGCAAGTTTTTTGATATCTTGTGCGGGAATATAAGGTGGATTGGAAACAATGAAATCAAAGCGATCTGCGACAGCATCAAACCAGTCGCTAAGAAGAGGTGTGAAGCGGTGTGCTACTTCAGCATTCTTTGCATTTTTTTTCGCTGTTTTAAGGGCATCTTCAGAAATATCGACTGCCACCGCATAGGATTGGGGAATTTGTTTAAGGAGTGTAATGGCAATGGCGCCACTTCCTGTTCCCATATCAAGGAATGTTGTTCTTCCCGAATTTTCGACCTGTTTTTGGAGAAAAGGGAGAACAAGATCTATCAGCGTTTCTGTATCAGGACGAGGTTCTAACGTCTCTTGAGACAATGTAAAAGATATACCATAAAATTCTCGTGCTCCTATAATACGATAGACGGGTTCGCCTGCAATACGCCGTTGTAAAGCCTGTTCTATTTGTATAATATGCTCAGAAGACAGATGCATATCTGGTTTAGAAATTCTTTCAGCAGCATTTATTCCTGTTATCCATTCAACGAGTATTTTCGCATCGAGATCGGCTTCAGCAATTCCTTTCGTGCGCAATTTTTCTTGCATTTGTTGGATGACATTCTTGAAAGAATATTTTCTCAATTATTATCCATTTCCATCAGCAGTGTTGTTTGATGATCTGAGATGAGTGCATGAAGAAGCTCATCAAGATCTCCCTCTAGAATGCGATCAAGCTTATACAAGGTTAGATTAATACGGTGATCCGTGACACGTCCTTGTGGAAAATTATAGGTACGAATACGTTCTGAACGATCACCAGAACCAACTTGGCTTTTACGAGAAGCTGAACGTTCACTTTCCGCTTTTTGTCGTTCGATATCGAATAAGCGTGCCCGTAAAATTTGAAGGGCTCGTGCTCGGTTTTGATGTTGTGATTTTTCTGCTTGTACGACCATAATTCCTGTTGGAATATGCGTGATACGAACAGCTGAATCCGTTGTATTAACATGCTGTCCTCCTGCTCCAGATGCACGCATTGTGTCAATACGAATATCTTCAGGGCGAATATCAATATCAATTTCTTCAGCCTCCGGAAGGACTGCAACGGTAGCAGCAGATGTATGGATACGTCCACCGGTTTCTGTTTCGGGGATGCGTTGCACACGATGAACCCCTGATTCATATTTCAATTTAGAAAAGACACCTTTTCCTGAGATAGTAGCAATAATCTCTTTATATCCGCCAACTTCTCCCTCACTGAGTGAAATAACTTCTACTTTCCAATGGTGAGCATGGGCATAACGTTCATACATACGGAAAAGATCACCGGAAAAAAGTGCTGCTTCTGATCCACCTGTTCCTGCTCGAATTTCAACAATAGCGTTTTTTTCATCAGCAACATCTTTAGGCAAAAGCAGAATCTGGAGTTCTTTTTCAAATTGCTCTACTTTTTTATATAACAATGGTAGCTCTTCTTGGGCAAGATTACGCATCTCTATATCTGTTTGTTTATCATTGATAATCGTTTCTAATTCTGTAATCTCTCCGTAAAGAGCATTTAATGCGCGTATAGAGGCAATAACGGGTTGTAGTTCTGCATATTCAGAAGCTAATTTGACATATGTTTCAGCATTTGGATTAGTCGTCATTTGGCTTTCAATTATTTCAAAGCGCTTTTCAAGCTGTCTCATACGATCTTGTGGCAAAGAAACCATGATAATATTGGCCTAATTTTTCATAATACAATTTTTATAATATTTTGTTGCAATGATTTTTCGTTATAATGCTGACAATGAATTACCGTATAGCATCATACAAAAAGGGGTAATAGAGCAAAAAATTTTTTTTGCCAATGGAAACTGTTATATCTTAAAGGTAAATTTTTATAAAACTTGATTTACCTGAGGTATTTTATCTAATGATATATAATCACTTTTTTAAGAGTTTTTTTTTCCGTAAAGTTCAAGGCGGTGATGAATAATATCATAGCCAAGGGACTTTGCAATTTCCTCTTGCAGCTTTTCAATAACATCAGAATGAAACTCGATAACTTGTCCTGTTTCTATATCAATGAGATGATCATGATGTTGCCCATCTGCTTGCTCAAAACGAGATGGACCACCACTAAAGCTATGGCGATGAATTGTTCCATTTCCTTCTAATGTTTTCATGGTTCGATAAACAGTTGAGAGTGAAATACTCGAATCTATTTTGTTTGCACGCTGAAAAATCTCAAATGCATTGGGATGGTCATTTGTATCAGTCAAAATATCAAGAATAACTCGTCGTTGACGTGTTACTCTTAAACCAGCTGTGCGCAATTCTTGCTCATAATTTCGCTTTTTATTCATTTTCATAGTTTGCTTTTCAAACAAAGGCTCCATGACAGTGTTTGTATTTTTTCTCTGAACCGCAAGGACAACGCTCATTACGTCCAACTTTTCCCCATGTGGTTACATCGTTAGGGTCACGATCTTGTGGATTAACAAATCTATTTTCTTGTGATCGTGCCCATAAGGTGGGAGCATTTTCTTGACTTTGATCATTAAAAACAGAAGAAGCAGCATCAGTTTGCTCAGGCATGGTCGGTTCTGTAGGTTGTTGAATGATTTCAAAGCGCATAAGCTTAGAAGTGACAATTCTGCGCAAATTTCTCAACATACTTTGAAAGAGTTCAAAAGATTCTGTCTTATATTCATTGAGCGGATCCCGCTGCGCATAACCACGAAAACCAACAACAGAACGCAAATGGTCTAAACTCACCAGATGTTCACGCCATAACGTGTCAATAGTTTCGAGCAATACTGCCTTGTGAAAATAAGCCATAACTTCTGGAGAATAGCGTTCAGTACGTTCATTTTCAAGTTTTGTAACAGCATCTGATACACGCTCTAAAATCTGCTCCTCGGCAATTCCATCTTCTTTTGCCCATTCTCTTACTGGAAGCTCAAGATTAAAGAGTTGTTGAAGTTCTTCTTCGAGAGTTTTTACATCCCATTTTTCAGAATATGTCCCTGATGGAATATAAGCCTCTACGAGATCCTCTACGACTTCATTGCGCATTTCAAGGATCATTTCTGATAAATCATCTGCGTTCATGATCTCCATACGCTGTTCAAAAATAACCTTGCGTTGATCATTCATGACATCATCATATTTTAGCAGATTTTTACGAATTTCAAAGTTTCGTGCTTCGACCTTTTTTTGTGCTTTTTCAAGGGCTTTATTAATCCATGGATGGATAATAGCTTCATTTTCTTTCAATCCAAGTTTTTGCAGCATACCATCCATACGATTGGAGCCAAAGATACGCATAAGATCATCTTGAAGAGAGAGAAAGAATTTTGAGCGACCTGGATCGCCTTGGCGACCAGAACGTCCACGAAGCTGGTTATCAATACGACGGCTTTCATGACGTTCCGTCGCAATGACGTAAAGACCACCAGCAGCTAAAGCTTTGTCTTTAAGCTTCTGAACATCTTTTTTTATTTCTTCGATTTTAGCTGTCCGCTCTGGACCTTCGGGGATATCCTGTAACTCTTGTCGGATGCGCATTTCAACATTACCACCAAGCTGTATATCCGTACCGCGTCCTGCCATGTTGGTTGCGATGGTGAGAGCTCTAGGAACTCCTGCTTGCGCAATGATGTACGCTTCTTGTTCGTGATAGCGAGCATTTAAGACTCTAAAATCGGTAATGCCTTCTTTTCGCAAACGCTCTGCCAATTGTTCTGACTTTTCAATAGAGGTTGTTCCAACAAGAATAGGCTGTTCTTTTTCGTGTGCTTGACGGATATCACGCACAATTGCCCGATATTTCTCTTCTGCTGTTCGATAAATTTCATCATCTTCATCAATACGTTGTATTGGCAAATTTGTAGGGACTTCAACAACGTCAAGACCATAAATATTTCTGAATTCTTCGGCTTCTGTTGTTGCAGTTCCAGTCATTCCAGATAATTTCCTATACATACGGAAGTAATTTTGGAAAGTGATGGAAGCAAGTGTCTGGTTTTCTGGTTGAATAGCAACATGCTCCTTAGCTTCTAACGCTTGATGAAGTCCTTCAGAATAACGCCGCCCAGGCATCATTCGCCCTGTAAATTCGTCAATAATAACGATTTCATCATTGCGAACAATGTAATCTTTATCGCGAGCAAACAGTTTATGAGCTTTTAGAGCATTATTGACATGATGAACGATAGCGACATTTTCTATGTCATAAAGACTTTCACCTTTAAGATGTCCAGCTTGTTCGAGCATTTTTTCAATTTTTTCAGTACCAACTTCGGTAAAAGTCGTTGTTTTTTGTTTTTCGTCTATTTCATAGTCTTCTGGAGTTAAGGCAGGAATAAATGTATCAATAAGGTTATAGAAGTCAGTACGATCTTCTAGAGGACCAGAAATAATAAGGGGTGTACGGGCTTCATCGATAAGAATCGAATCAACTTCATCAACAATCGCGTAATGATGTCCACGTTGGACCATTTGACTACGATCGAAGGCCATATTATCACGCAAATAATCAAAACCTAGTTCATTATTTGTAGCATAGGTGATGTCGCATGCATAGGCCTCTCGGCGGGCATCACTATCAAGATCATGAAGAATCACGCCTGTTGTAAGCCCTAGAAAACTAAAAATTTTCCCCATTGTTTCAGCATCACGACTGGCGAGATAATCATTTACTGTCACAACATGAACGCCTTTACCTTCCAATGCATTGAGATAAATTGGTAAAGTTGCCATTAATGTTTTACCTTCACCAGTACGCATTTCAGCTATGCCACAGTCGTGAAGGACCATTCCACCAATAAGTTGCACGTCAAAAGGACGCATGTCATAAACACGTTTTGCGGCTTCACGAACAGTTGCGAAAGCTTCTGGTAAGAGCAAATCAACACTTTCACCTTCACTAAGACGTTTACGAAAGGCATCTGTTTTTTGGCAAAGCTGCTCATCACTTAATTTTACAAATTGTTCTTCCAAAGCATTAATTTGTGCAACTTTTTGGCGGAGTGCTTTGAGACGTCGCTCATGAGCTGAACCAAAAAACTTACGGGCAAAAACACCTAAACTGACCATCTCTGGCCCTTTCTTTTAATTGTTGTCACTCTTGTTGGGTAATTCATACGCTTTCCCCATACTCTACATTTTCTTCAAGTTATCTGATATTATTAGAGACATCATGAAATGCAGATGGTACCATTATACTTGTTGGTGTGCAATTTTTCACTTTAATTGTAAAGTAGAGATAAGAGGCTAAGCGCTCTATGTCAACTTTAGGTACGCTATTTAACTGATACAATACAAAGTAATTTAAGATACAATATGTCATTTTTCTCTATTATCATGTTTTTCATCTGCATTAGATAGGATTGGAGCAACTGAGATAAAAGGACAATTTTATACTTTTTTAAAATAAAATTACTAATTTATTTCTCTATGTTTAAAGGTTAAAGTGTTATGGTAAAGAAAATTGGAATCTTGAACCTGCCTTCATTTTTAAGGAGTATATTTATGAAATTTAACTTTATCACGCTTTTTTTAGCATCAGCTTTATTGGCAAGTACAAGTTTAGGGGTGAGAGCCCAAGAAGGTTTGAATTCATCGTCGAATGATTTAAAGACTTTGGAGAAAGCTTCTGAAAAAGCCGTTTCTCCTTCTCATGTTATGGCGGTTATCGATGGGAAAAATATTACAGCAGGCCAATTGGATGATTTAGCGCTTGAAATAAATCCTAATTTAGCACGTTTTCCTGATGAACAACGCCGTATGATGGTTCTAAAAGCTTATTTAGATATGCAGGCACTTGCAAAAGCAGCAAGAAGCAAAGGTCTTGATAAGACAGAAGCTTACGATAAACGTATGTCAGTCATGCGTGACAATGTTCTTCAACAGCTTTATTTTAAACAGGCGATTGTTGACAAAATCTCGGATACTGATTTGGAAGCTCTTTATAAGCAAGAAGTCGCTGCTTTACCTAAAGAAGATGAGGTTAAAGCGCGTCATATTTTGGTCAAAACAAGAAAAGAAGCAGAATCTATCATTAAGCATTTAAATAAAGGCGAAAATTTTGAAGAGATTGCAAAGAAAAGTTCAACAGATGGTTCTGCTGCTGTTGGAGGTGATCTTGGTTATTTTAGCCATGGTCAAATGGTCAAGCCTTTTGAAGATGCTGCATTTGGTTTAAAAATTGGCGAATACACTAAACAACCCGTTGAAAGTCCTTTTGGTTGGCATATTATTAAATTAGAAGATCGTCGTTTGAAACAACCTCCTGCATTTGATGATGTTAAAGAGATGTTGCGGACACAGCTGATAAAAAAGCGCTATCAAGAACTGATTGTTGATTTGCGTAGCAAGATAGATGTGAAATACCCTGATCCTAATGTTACAAAAATCATGGAATCGCTTCATCAAAATGGAACGCTACTTCCCGATGAGACATCAGATGAAGAAGATACGGAATAGCTAGGAAAAATAAGTGGATAGCCTCTTTAATAGATAATTTGCTAGGTTAGTTTTGTTCAAAAAGCCTAGCAGTTTTCTATGAGGGGTTATTGATCTGCAATTATTTCATTTATTTTTACAGAAAGCATATTGTGGTTTTGAAAATTTCTCCTTTGTCGCCTCAAAAGATCCAGGAGCTTTCTCCCTTATCTGGGGTACGGATAGCAACAGCTGAAGCTGGGATTAAATATAAAGATCGTACAGATCTTCTTTTCATCATATTCGATAAGCCAGTGAGTGTGGCCGGTGTTTTTACCCGTTCAAAATGTCCATCTGCCCCTGTAGAGCATTGTCGTGCATCGCTTCCTCATGGGGTTGCGAGGGGTGTTGTTGTGAATTCTGGAAATGCAAATGCTTTTACAGGAAGCAAAGGAAAGCGCACAACCGATGAAATCATCTGTGCAGCAGCGAACGCTTTAAAGGTTAGAGGAGATGAAATTTTTATAGCTTCTACGGGTGTTATTGGTGAGCCAATGGATGCATCGGGTATTGTCAATCTTTTACCAAGTATGGCAGAGACAGCAGAAGAGGGGAATTGGTTGGAAGCTGCAAAAGCCATAATGACAACGGACACATTTCCAAAACTTGCGACGCGCACTTTTGACTGTGGGGGAGAGAGTGTTACCATTAATGGAATTGCAAAAGGTGCTGGTATGATTGCACCTGATATGGCGACAATGCTGTCATTTGTGGTTAGTGATGCGACTATTTCTTCGGATGCACTCCAATCCATGTTATCAGAGGCAGTTGAGGGTTCTTTCAATTCAATTACTGTTGATAGCGATACCTCAACTTCAGATACGCTTATGTTGTTTGCGACAGGAAAAGAACATTTTCCATGTCTTACAAGTAAATCTGATCCGCGTTATGGAGTTTTTGTGAAACAATTGAGTGCACTTCTGCATGAACTTGCACTACAAGTTGTTTGTGATGGCGAAGGTGCTCGTCATTTAATTGAGGTTAATGTGATGGGCGCTACAACAAACAATGCAGCTAAAACTATTGCTTTATCAATTGCAAATTCACCGCTCGTAAAAACGGCTATTGCCGGTGAAGATGCGAATTGGGGGCGGGTCGTTATGGCAGTTGGGAAGGCCGGTGTTGAAGTCGATCGTGATCTATTGACGATTTGGTTTGGTGAGCATCGTGTGGCCGTGAATGGCGTACGAGATCCTGAGTATTGTGAAGAGACAATAGGTGCTTATATGCAAGGTAAACACATCACAATTCGTGTTGATATCGGTTTGGGTAAGAGCACAGCGACGGTTTGGTCTTGCGATTTAACAAAAGAGTACGTTATGATCAATAGCGATTACAGAAGTTAATGGATGCACTCTCTATATTTAACTGCCTATTATTATTTTTTAAAAGAGAATGAGATATGTGCGTTCTTTTTGAGGTAAGGGAATATACTAGAAAGAGACAGTTATCTTTATATTCTCATTGGAGAGTGGTATGTATATAAAAAGTCCCCTTCTTCTTGTTGTTGCATGTGCACTGTTAGATCAAGATAATCGTGTTTTGCTTACCAAGCGTCCTGAAGGAAAATCGCTGGCTGGTTTATGGGAGTTTCCTGGTGGAAAGGTTGAGCAAGGTGAAACTCCAGAAATTTCATTGATTCGTGAACTAGAAGAAGAGCTCGGTGTGTATGTTCAGGCAAATAATTTACACCCTTTAACGTTTGCGAGCCATAGCTATAAAACATTTCACCTCTTGATGCCGTTGTATCTTTGTTATCATTATGAGGGAGTTGCGCAAGGACGAGAGGGGCAAAATTTAGAATGGGTTTTTGTTAATGATCTTGATAAATACCCTATGCCTGATGCTGATAAACCATTGGTTCAGGTATTGAAAAATCATCTTCTTTAATGTGTTATAAGAAGGAAATATTGTTTAAATATAATTCAATATATTGATTTAAATTGATAATTTATAATTTTTATGTTGAATGGGAAAGTCCAGAGTCGTAATTTTTTTCATTTCAAATCTGTTTTATGTTAAATTAATCAAAATCATTCTTTTGCACGTTCCAAGTGAGGAGGGTCATGTGGATAAAATTATTTAAGAAAGAAATAAAATACGTGCTGAAAGAACTCTCCAATAGCCAAGGGTTATCGCAACATTGAGAATTGGCAAAGTATATAATGATGCTTTTTCACGCGGATCATTGTGAGATGGGTTTGGGTGCACTGAGAGGTATAAGGGGTACTTATTTCATGAGATATCGATAATAGGAAAAATTTCAAAAAATGTTGCTTTTGATTAAGAGGGGGGCATTCTTTAGGTAATGTAGAACGGCATTGTGTTGTATATTCACGAGCTTGTTTAAAAGAGGCATCTCGCAATGCTCCAAAGCCCGTTTCGTGTCGCACTAGTGAATGGTATAACGTTAAAGCCCCCATGGAAATAATGTAAAATCTATTGAGCACCACTATCCTTACGCTTATGAAAGAGTAAGCTGGTCCCAATGTTATTATGATAGCTTTTGGCATTTGAGAGCATTCAGAAGGGATATTCTTACTTATACATCAATGTCGCTTGTGATGAACAAGCAAGCGATTTTGATTGATTCAACATAAAAACCGATTTGAAATGAGAGAATTTTTACGATATTTGGAATTCTTGACACAGAATGAATGATGGATAATTATCCTTATAAATCAATTTATTATATAACAAAAACATCCAATTAATTATTTTTATAGGAGGCATGTATTAAGTTTCTTGCATTGGACGACGTTTTGCGATGGGATATTGATTTTTTTTAGCGATACGCGTAATTGCCTCTTCCAGTGGCTCGATCATAACGTCCATGGAAAAACCATTTGCATGAATAATATTTTCATGATCAACCATAATAGCAACATGATCTTTCCAAAAAATTAAATCGCCTCGTTGAAGTTTATCAGTATCTGTAAGAGGACTGCCTATAGTTTCTTGCTGCATATCGGTGTCACGTAAAACTATTTGATCGGTCATCATCATAGAGAGTTGAATGAGTCCCGAACAATCAATTCCAAAACCGCTGACACCACCCCAAAGATAAGGTGTACGGATAAAGGTTTCTGCAACTGTGACATAATCTTCGTATACACGTCCAATGGGGCTGAGATGGCTTGTAATGATTGCTGTTCCATTTTCAAGAATAGAATACATTGTGTCACGGACTTCAATTTCATCAACAACACTGACTTTGCTTCCCATAGATAATGGGGACACTATTGGTCCACGTAAGTCAGCGTGTAAATATTTAAATGTACGTGGTACTGAAACTATATGCGTTTGTTTTATAGTTGATGTACAAAGGGCTGTTGTATCAATATAACCAACATAACCATCTTTGAGGGATTGTCCCCACGACATCGTTTCCCCTTGTTCAAAAATGAGAAGTTCTTCTCCCAATAAGCATTCTGTTTGTCTTTCACTTTTTTTACTATTTTCTTTAAAAAGTCCAGCGACCGCTGTATTAACACGTTTTTTTTCACCTTGAACAAAGCGCTGGGCTGTAATTTCTGTTTCAAGACGTTGATCTGCTAGATCATTTCTGAATGCATAAAGTCTTGGGTCTTTAGAGATCATCTTTTTGCTTCCATTTTGTTACTTCTTACTTTTAAACAAACTCATGAAAACTCTATTGGTAAGGTTTTTATCCTCAAACAAAACTAAGAACACAGTTTAAGACGATTGCAATTATTCTTTAAGATGCAAAATTGTCTATCTTTGTGGATATTGTGTGTCAAACTTCATTTTTAAATATATTATAAAGGGCACGAATAGTTTGTGCTGATCCACCAATAGGGTATCCTGGTTTTTCTTTTGGAACCCATCCATAAAGGTCAAAATGCGCAAAATGTTCAGCTTTTTCAACAAAAGAATTAAGAAATAAAGCAGCCGTTATAGAGCCAGCAAAGCTATTTCCAGTTACATTGTTAAGATCAGCAATTGGTGATGATAACATCTCTTGATAAGGTTTCCAAAGGGGCATTTGCCAAAGAGGATCAAAAACAGCGTGAGCAGATTCAGAAATTTGTTGTGCCCATATTGAATCATTACAATAAAATGCGGGAAGATCTGGTCCTAATGCTATACGCGCTGCCCCTGTTAAAGTAGCCATACACAGCATGAATTGTGGACTTTCTTCATCACCATAGGCGAGCGTATCGGCAAGGACAAGTCGTCCTTCAGCATCTGTATTACCTACTTCAACACTTAAGCCTTTACGACTTTTTAGAATATCACCTGGTCGGTAAGCATTCGCAGAAATTGCATTTTCTACAGCTGGAATCAAAACACGTAGACGGAAAGGCAATTTGGCATCCATGATAAGTTTAGCCAATCCCAAAACGTTTGCTCCACCCCCCATGTCTTTTTTCATAAGCAACATGTTATTGGCTGATTTAATATCGAGCCCTCCCGTATCAAAAGTTACCCCTTTTCCTACCAACGTTATTTTAGGATGATGTTCTTGCCCCCAGTGTAACTCAATCAGTCGCGGTGCAGTACTGCCTGCTCGTCCTACGGCATGAATCATCGGAAAGTTATGGGTTAAGAGATCATCTCCACAAATACTTTGGATATGAGCACCGTAGATTTTTCCTAGTTTTCGTACTTCTTTTTCGAGAGCATCAGGGGTCATATCATTGGCTGGAATATTGATGAGATCACGGACGAAAAAGACAGCTTCATAAATTCGTTGGAGTTCATTAAGATCAACGGCCTCATTGACATGGATAGACAATGATTTGAAAGAGGAATTTTGATGATAGCGATTAAATTGATAGCTACCGAATGCTAATCCAAGATAGGCATTTATTTCATCAGAGGTTGTACCTTCTAAATGCCATTGACCAGCAGGAAGTTTTTGAGCAAGCAGTCCTGTGATAAAGGGATCGTTCCCATTGCCAATTCCAAATAAAACTTTTTTTAAATGCCCCGTTTCATGAGGAACAAAGAGTATTTGTCCTGCTTTACCAGTAAAGTCATTAACTTTTATCCATGCTGTTGTTGACGCATCAAGTGATAAGTTGGCAAGAGTTCTTTGGTTTACCAAGATGATAGGGCAACTGTTATCAATACGCGTTGAGGTAAAATGAATGTGATAGTGCTGCATAGTTATGAGATCCTTATAGTCGTCTAAGTGCGACATACTCGACCAAATGATTTTTTCCTTTTCGTAGAATGAGATTGGATCGTGGTCGTGTTGGCAATATATTTTCTTGTAAATTTTTTAAATTAATTGTTTGCCAAAGATCCTCAGCGATTTTTGAGGCTTCTTTTTCACTGAGCTGGGCATAACGATGAAAATAGGATTCAGGATTTTGAAAAGCTGTTTTACGCAAACGTTTAAAGCGTTCCAAATACCAGTGACGAATGACTTCTGTTTCGGCATCGACATAGATTGAAAAATCAAAAAAATCTGATACGAAAGGAATAGCTTTCCCATCTTTAGGAAGATCACTGACCTGTAATACATTAATACCTTCAACAATTAAAATATCAGGACGATCAATGGTAATTGTCTGATTTTCTAGAACATCATAGGTCATATGTGAGTAAAGCGGGGCACGAACATTTCCGATACCTGCTTTTATAGCCGAAAGAAAGCACAGCAATTTCTTAATGTCATAGGAATCAGGAAATCCTTTACGATTCATACGATTTTTTTGCTGTAAGATTGCATTAGGATAGAGAAAACCATCCGTTGTGATCAGATCAACTTTAATGCTAGATGCCCATCGTTTCAACAGTTCTTGAATAATGCGAGCCGTGGTTGATTTTCCTACTGCTACAGAACCAGCAATTCCAATAATAAAGGGCGTTTTTCTACTCTCTTCTTGATGGAGAAACTGCTGACGTTTGTGAAAAAGTTCCTGTACTGCTTCAACATGGCATGCTAACAGACGCGATAAAGAAAGATAAATGCGTTGGACTTCTTTAAGATCGATAGGATCATCAATAGAGCGCAAACGCTTAATTTCATCAAAAGTCAAAGTAAGAGGTGTGTCTGCGCGAAACTCTGACCATTCTTGTGCAGTAAAAACACGATAGGGTGAATATCGGTCAGAAACGCATTTGACCAGATTATCTTCCTGATTAATTTTTTGTATAGTCGTATCAATCATTTGTATTGGACGAGAATTTTTTGCCGCAGCAATCGATTAAAAGTGGACAAGATGAGCGGCTTGATTTTCAAATAAATTTTGTTTTGCATGCTCTCTTCTTTAAGATAATAGATCATTTTTCATTAACTTATAGTCCAGTCATTCCAGTTTGCACGGATTTGTGCTAATGAGTGCCCTTGCGATAAAAACGCCCATAAAAGTAGACGCGCCTTTACGGCTGATAAATAACCAGACATGAGAGCACCAGAAGCAATCATATCGATTTCTGAGCCTTTATAGCCATAAGTTATACGAGTTGTTGAGCCATTACAACAACGACTAGCAATAATGATTGGTATTTTTTGTGCATATTGTTGCACAAGGTCGGCTTCTTGAAAACTACAGTGTCCTGCACCAAAACCAGCAATAACAACTCCAGCATAATACCCACTTTCAAGGCATAGTTTCATTAATTGTGCATCAGATGATAAAGAGGAATAGAGGAGTGCAATTTGATGATCGTGGTTTTGGGGGAGATCAAACGTTGTCGGAAAAAGTTTTTGATCATTGAAATAAATAAGTTTTCCCTCTAAAATAGTTCCTAAAATACCTACAAGACCTGATTGAAATGTTTCGACTTTGACGGTATGGCTTTTATAAAGCCAATAAGGTGAATGAATTGTATCATTTATGACAACAAGAACGCCCCTGTTACGACTTTGTGGAGCTGCTGCGACACGAGTGGCTGCTAAAATATTGGCCGGGCCGTCCGCACCTGCTTCATGAGGCATGCGCATAGCGCCGGTTATGATGAGTGGTTCAGCTTCCTTCCAATAAAGAGAAAGAAAAAAAGCTGTTTCTTCCAGAGTATCAGTCCCTTGTGTTAAAACAATACCTTCTGCACCAGCGTTTATTTGTTGTTTTGCCCACTCGATTATTTCAAAAAGAATTTGAAACGATAAAGATCCACTTGGTATTTGCATTAATGTTTGTGCATGAATATCAGCAACGTTATTTAAATCAGGAACACTTTTTATGAGGTTATCTGAAGTTAAAGTCGGTTGCATGTGACCAAAACGATCAGCAGTCATTGCAATTGTTCCACCTAAGGTCCCTATGGCTATTTTTTTCATAATTTTCCTCTAAAAGGCACAAACTGTTTATATAAAGCTATTTAGCAGTAATTTACATTGACAACAATGATATCATTTTTCCATTTTCAACAAATTGAGTTATGCTGAATCATTGTGTTTTGTTGTATATGTTCTTAAATAGGACAATAGTAGTTGAGTTTTACATTGTATGAAAAGAAATCAATATTAAAAAGTAAAGTTAATATTAAGGAGTCTCCTTATGACAGAACATAAGCCAGACATAATGTATGGTACAACAATTATTACGGTACGAAAAGGTGGAAAAGTCGTGATGGCCGGTGATGGTCAGGTCTCTCTTGGGCAGACAATTATGAAAGGTAATGCACGTAAAGTGCGTCGTCTTGGAAAGAACGGAGTGGTTATTGCTGGTTTTGCTGGTGCTACGGCAGATGCTTTCACATTACTGGAAAGATTGGAAACAAAGCTTGAACAATATCCTGATCAGCTTATGCGTGCCTGTGTAGAACTTGCAAAAGATTGGCGAACAGATCGCTATTTGCGTCGTCTCGAAGCAATGATGCTCGTGGCTGATAAGAAAGTAACTTTGGCTCTAACAGGGCTTGGTGATGTATTAGAACCAGAGGATGGGGTTATGGCAATTGGCTCTGGAGGAAATTTTGCTCTTTCAGCAGCGCGTGCACTCATGGATTTGGATTTGGATGCAGAAACTATTGCTCGTAAAGCTATGGCTATTGCCGCTAAAATTTGTGTTTACACCAATGATCATTTTACGATTGAAACATTGGATGCAGAATTATCTTCTTTAGAGAAAGCTATTTAAATGTGTGTTGTATTTTCCCCTCGTGAGACTGTTTCTGAACTTGATCGTTTTATTATTGGCCAAAATGATGCCAAACGCTCTGTAGCTATTGCACTGCGCAATCGGTGGCGTAGGCAACAGCTTGAGGAGCCGATGCGTGAAGAAGTTATGCCAAAAAATATTTTAATGATAGGGCCAACAGGTGTTGGTAAAACTGGTATTGCACGTCGATTAGCAAAACTTTCTGGAGCACCCTTCGTTAAAGTAGAAGCGACTAAATTTACTGAAGTTGGTTATGTGGGACGTGATGTTGAGCAAATTATTCGCGATCTTGTTGAAATTGCCATTTCTCTTGTGCGTGAAAAGAAACGGGATGAAATAAAAGAAAAGGCTCACGTGAATGCTGAAGAGCGCGTTTTAGACGCCCTTGTTGGTAAAACAGCCAGTCCCGCTACCCGTGATAGTTTTCGCAAAAAATTGCGTGAAGGTGAATTGGATGAGAAAGAGATTGAAATTGAAGTCGCTGATAATAATAGCAATAATGCTTCAACCTTTGATATTCCTGGTATGCCTGGGGCACAAATGGGTATTATGAATTTATCAGATATTTTGGGCAAAATGGGCAGTCGTACAAAAATCCGTAAGACGACAGTAAGGGATGCTTTTAAGCCGCTCATTGATGATGAATCTGAAAAACTCCTTGATCAGGATCAAATTATTCAAGAAGCGCTTCGTGTTGCTGAAAATGACGGGATTGTTTTTATTGACGAGATTGATAAAATTGCAACTAGGGATGGTGGAGCTAGTGCTGCGGTTTCGCGTGAGGGCGTTCAACGTGATCTTTTGCCTTTGGTTGAAGGAACAACGGTTAGTACAAAATATGGGCAAATCAAAACAGATCATATTCTTTTTATTGCCTCAGGTGCATTTCATGTTTCTAAGCCATCTGATTTATTACCGGAACTTCAAGGACGTTTGCCCATCCGTGTGGAGCTCAACCCTTTAACAAGAGAAGATTTACGGCGCATTCTAACGGAACCAGAAGCTAGTTTGATTAAACAATATATTGCTCTTATGGCAACAGAAGAGGTTCATTTGGAAATTACCGATGATGCAATTGATGCTTTAGCAGATATTGCTGTAGATTTAAATGCAAGGATTGAAAATATAGGGGCACGTCGTTTGCAAACAGTGATGGAGCGCGTTTTGGATGAAATTTCTTTCACGGCACCTGATAAAGCTGGAACATCGTTTACAATTGATGCCGCTTATGTGAGAAAATCTATTGGCGAGCTTGCTGCTGATATCGATCTTTCACGTTTTATTCTTTAGAGTTATCGCTTGTTTTCTTTATCTGCGCGCTTCGATAATTTTGAAACCATGGGCTTGTTCATGTATCAACACTGTGCGGAAAATATTTTTTAATAATGTTTCATAAGGCAGGTGGCGGTTTGCAACAAAAAGCAGGCTGCCGCCTGGTTTTAGGCACTTTGCAGCATTTATAATAAAATTTTTTCCTAATGAAATATCTGTCGTTTGTTGCGTGTGAAACGGTGGGTTTGAAATGATTGTGTCATACAGATTTGTGATAGGTTCATGCACAAGGTCGTGCCAATAAAAATGAATTGAAAAAGGAGCTGTTATGGATTTAAGGTGCTGTTTTGCTGCTCTCAAAGCGTTATAGTCTGCTTCATAAAGGTCGAGAGCGGTGAGTTTTTCACTTCTTTCAAGCGCAACGTGAGAAAGATAGCCCCATCCAGCACCAAAATCAGCCGTTTTTCCAGAAATAACTTTGGGCATATAAGAAGCAAGTGCAGCGGATCCCGGATCAATACGTCCGTGTGAGAACATACCAGAAGTGGTTTGAAATTTACCAAAAGTGAGCGATGGTGAGCGCAATTGTGAAACGTTATGTCTCTTAATTTGTTGAGGAACTTGCAACCAAAATACAAGACCATGATTTTTAGACAATTTGTTGGTGATGGGAACAATTGTTTTAACCCACTTCATCATTGAAGCAGCACCAGCAGTTTTATTCCCACTGATTACAATCCATCCATTGGGTTTAACGCATTCTAATAAATCAAGAAAACAATTTTGGTTAAAACCACGATATTTGCTCAAATGTAAAAATGCACCATCATAGCTGCAGGTTTTATCTATTTGAGGAGAGCAGTGAAATGGAGTATCGACAAATTTTAAAAAATCTGGTCGCCAAGGCGTAATAACTTTTAAATTCTGTGCCCATTCTGGAGTTGGGATTTCTGTTAAACCGAAACCTAACCAACATTGGTTTGGATCAGGATATGGGAGTTCATGATTTTCAAAAGGCAAAAATAATAACACATATGACTCTTTCAAAGAAAAATGCCACTCCAATGTTGGGATGGCATTTCATGATACGATAAGAGGAAAAATTTACCCTTCTTTTTTCTTACGGCGGCGCTTATTTTCAGGTTGTTTTTTTTCATCCACGCACTTTTCTTCATTCATCGCTTTATCACCGGTGATTTCCTTTCCGGTTTTTTGATCAACAACCTTCATTGATAACCGAACTTTTCCACGCTCATCAAAGCCCATTAATTTAACCCAAACTTTGTCACCTTCCTTCACAATATCGGTTGTTTTGGTGACGCGTTCTGATGCAAGCTGAGAGATATGAACGAGTCCATCACGAGAACCAAAGAAGTTTATAAATGCACCAAATTCTGCAGTTTTTACAACTGTTCCTTGGTAGACAGCACCAACTTCAGGCTCATCGACAATAGAATGGATCCAGCGTTTTGCTGCTTCAATGGTTTTAGCATCAGCAGAAGCAATTTTAATGGTACCATCATCTTCAATATTAATTTTTGCTCCAGTTTGTTCCACGATTTCCCGAATAACTTTACCACCAGAGCCGATAACATCACGGATTTTATCGACAGAAATATTCATAACTTCGATTCGTGGAGAAAATTCACTCAGCTCAGCACGTGCACTGGTTAAAGCTTTCGCCATCTCATTGAGGATATGGATTCGTCCACCTTTAGCTTGTTCAAGCGCGATTTTCATAATCTCTTCGGTAATACCATCAATTTTGATATCCATTTGCAAGGCAGTAATACCATTTTCTGTTCCTGCAACTTTAAAATCCATATCTCCAAGATGATCTTCATCCCCTAAAATATCAGACAGAACAGCAAAGCGTTCTCCTTCTTTAATCAAGCCCATAGCAATACCAGCAACAGGGCGTGCTAGAGGAACGCCGGCATCCATGAGAGCAAGTGAGGTCCCACAAACCGTTGCCATAGAAGAAGATCCATTGGATTCAGTGATTTCTGAGACAGCACGAATAGTATAAGGAAAAGATTCTTTCGTTGGCAACATGGGGTGAATTGCCCGCCATGCCAATTTGCCATGTCCAATTTCACGACGACCAGGAGAACCAAGGCGTCCCGTTTCACCCACTGAAAATGGTGGAAAATTGTAATGGAGAAGGAATGTTTCCTTATACATTCCCGTTAACGAATCAACATATTGTTCATCTTCACCAGTTCCTAGTGTTGCAACGACAATAGCTTGTGTTTCTCCGCGGGTAAAGAGTGCAGATCCATGTGTGCGGGGTAAAATACTCACTTCTGATTGGATAGGGCGCACGGTAGAAAGATTGCGTCCATCAATCCGCTTTTGGGTATCAAGAATATTCCCGCGAACAATTTTTGCTTGCAACTGTTTAAATACGGTTGCAATTTGATCTGCACTAAACTTACAGTCTTCTTCTGTTTCGGGCGTAAATTTATTGAGGATTTCTGTCTTTAGTGCATCAATTGCAGCATAACGTTCTTGCTTATCAGTAATTGTGTAAGCCTTTCGTATATCCTGTTCTGCCATTTTCTGCATTGCTTTTTCAAGTTCAGAAAGATCTTCAGGAACAAAATCACGAGGATCTTTTGCAGCAACTTCAGCAAGCTTTATAATGGCATCAAGGACAGGTTGAAGGCCTTTGTGACCAAACATCACGGCACCCAACATGATATCTTCTGGTAACTCTTGTGCTTCTGATTCAACCATCAAAACAGCACTTTCTGTTCCAGCAACAACAAGATCAAGTTTTGATTCGGGCATTTCATCGATATGAGGATTGAGAACATATTGTCCATTACAATAGCCAACGCGGGCACCAGCTATAGGCCCCATGAAAGGAACACCTGACAGGGTCAATGCAGCAGAAGATGCAATCATCGCAAGGATATCGGGATTATTTTCGAGATCATGCTGTATAACGGAAACAATAACTTGTGTATCATTTTTATACCCCTCAACGAAAAGGGGACGAATTGGGCGATCAATCAAACGTGAAACCAAAGTTTCATTTTCACTTGGTCGACTTTCACGTTTTAAATAGCCTCCAGGTATTCTACCAACAGCATAGGATTTTTCTTGATAATTAACAGTGAGTGGAAAAAAATCCTGGTCTGGTTTTGGACTTTTGGCTGATACAACGGTTGCTAAGACAATAGTTTCTCCATAGGTAGCAATCACTGCACCATCAGCTTGACGTGCTATTTTCCCTGTTTCAAGGGTGAGAGGACGCCCAGCCCATTCAATTTCTATCTTGTGCGTTTTGAACATTTTTTATCCTTAATGACCAGTGTTTAAATCTTTGATTGCTCACATTCTGGTTTTGCGTAGCATATTTCCAAGCTCTGGGGTGGACAACATACTTTTTATCTTTGTTACGAGAAGAGAGAAGTAAACTGCCTTAAATGCGAAATGATGAGCAGTCCTATCCCATAATAACTTGTCAGTTTTTAAATTTTTTAATTAAAAGCAACACGTTGAAAAAATGGGTGGTTTTTTTTTAAACACCACCACCATTTTTCTTTTAGCGACGCAAACCTAACTTCTTGATAAGTGTCTGATAACGATTTTGGTCAACTCCTTTAAGATAATCAAGAAGGCGCCGGCGTTGAGACACCATCTTCAAAAGACCACGACGAGAATGATTATCCTTTTTGTGAGATTTAAAGTGGTTTGTTAAATTAGAAATACGTTCAGAAAGTACAGCAATCTGTACTTCTGGTGATCCTGTATCACCAACTTTATTTGCGTATTCTGCGACAAGAGCTTGTTTACGTTCAGCTGTAATCGACATCGTATTATCCTTTCCAAAAACGAAGAAACATAAAGTCACCCATAGCCGAGATGTCGTTCAGCAAGGGTCTGTGAGGAAACAAGAAGAGTCAAAGACTCTTACCTATTTTCGTCCTTATATAGGAAAGAAGGTTAAAATACTAGTCCTTTACAGCATTTTGAAGTCTTTCTTTAAATAAAAGCTTTTGTTTTGAAATATTGATTTAAATAGAGTTTTATGAGAAGTCTTTTAAAGAATTATGCATCCTTTTGATACAAAGATTATGAGCGTGTGTGTGTTAACAAAGATGATAAATACCGATTTGGAGGAAAAAGATGCAGAGCATTTCAACATTAAAACTTTTTCGTAATTCGGTATTTCGAAATTTATGGTCATCTACTCTTATTTCTAATTTAGGAGGGCTGATACAGGCTGTTGGAGCAGGGTGGTTAATGGCGTTGATTAGTTCTTCGCATTCCATGGTTGGGCTTGTTCAAAGTGCCACAACATTACCACTTGTTATGTTTTCTTTGATGGCAGGGGCATTAGCGGATAATTTTAATCGGCGTCAAATTATGTTGTGTGCGCAGATTATGATGATGGTCATATCCATGAGTTTATCTGTTTTAACCTATATGGGATTTCTAACACCTTGGCTTTTGTTATGTTTTACGTTTTTGATTGGATGTGGCACAGCTTTTTATAATCCTTCTTGGCAAGCAACGATAGGAGATATTGTGAGCAGGGAAAATATTCCTGCTGCTGTTAGTTTGAATAGTGTAGGCTTTAATTTGATGAGGAGTGTTGGTCCTGCTATTGGCGGTGCCATCATTGCAACTTTGGGGGCATCTGCTGCTTTTTTGTTTAATGCTATAAGCTATATTCCTCTTATCGGTGCGTTATTTTTCTGGAAGTCGAATTATAAAAAAAACTCATTGCCACGAGAAAGGCTGTTAGGAGCTGTCTCAGATGGTTTGCGTTATGTTGCGATGTCACCTAATCTCCTGAGTATTATGGTTCGAGCGTTCCTTTTTGGTATAGGAGCTATTTCTATTTTAGCACTTTTGCCAATTGTTGCGCATAAAGTTCTCGGAGGAAGTGCCCTTCTTTATGGTACATTGCTCGGTTGTTTTGGGTTAGGAGCCATGACAGCAGGTATTATTAATGCAGTTGTACGGCATCATTTTCGTTCAGAAACAATTATTGCAAGTGCATTTATTGGTTTCGCCTTTTCTTGCTTTTTATTGGGAATCAGCCGTTCACTAATTATAAGCCATATTGCTTTATTTCCTGCAGGTTTATGTTGGGTTTTGGCATTATCATTGTTTAATACATCTGTACAACTCTCTACACCACGCTGGGTTGTTGCACGTTCTTTAGCACTTTATCAAACGGCGTCTTATGGGGGGATGGCTATTGGAAGTGCAATCTGGGGAGGTTTAGCTGATGGTTATTCTCCAACAATTGCTTTGAGTATTTGTTCTCTATTCTTGATTTTTGGTGCTCTTGCGGGGGTAAAATTTAGAATTCAAGAAATTCCTCAGATAGATTTAAATCCTCTTGATCATTTTAGAGAGCCGGAACTATTACTCGACCTCAAAGCAAGAAGTGGTCCGATCATGATAATGATTGATTATCAAATTCATGAAAATGATCTCGAAGAGTTTCTCAAAGTGATGACGCGTCGACGCCATATCCGGTTACGTGATGGTGCGCGTCAGTGGGTCCTTTTACGAGATCTTGAAAGACCTGAATATTGGACAGAGGCTTATCATATGCCAACATGGGTAGATTATTTACGCCATAATCATCGTCGTACAAAAGCGGATGCAGAAGTCAATAAGCGTTTGCGTCATTTAAATTGTGCTCCTAACGGCATAAGAGTGCATCGTATGATTGAACGCCAAACAATACCCCAAGCCAATGAGATGCTTTTAAAAGCCTCCTCTGATCATCTCCCTTAGGGTTAAAACAGTTTTTGTAAAATATTAAATACGTTAATATTATTTCGATCGATTTGTTAGCATAATCATAACAAAAAATTGCTGTTTAAGTGGTTAATAAATTGATTTATAACGATTATTTGTCATTTTCATGTTGAGTGATAGTCTTAAAAATCTCAAGCTTTTCTCGTTTCAAATCTATTTAGAGTAAATCAGTCTAAATCTTCGCTTGCACATTACAAATGAGGGTTAAAGTGTGAGTAAAAAACGATTGAATAAGAAATAAAAAGCCTCTTATGAATCCTTTCAAACGCAAGGATTGTTGCGACATTAAGAGGAAAAAGTGTGTGGTGGTGTTAGCTTATAGCACTGACTTAAATTTTGATATGAATACGGTAAATATAGACAATGAAAAGTACCATATTTTCTTAATTGATAGAGAAAAATATCTTTCCGCAAAAGGTAGGTGCGGAAAAGAATCGCTTAAATTGTGAAAATCCGCTTCGGTTTAAATAAACTTTGGTCGAGGGTGCCAATGGCAAGAAGTTGTTCTTTATAGAGGACAAAAATCTCATCTTCGTCAAGAGGTACTTTGTGATGACTTAAGAGGATAGAATGACCCTTTATAATTCTCTGTGCTTGAGTTTCATTAAGGATATAGTGAGGGAGGCAATCCAATGCAGCGCTTGTTTCAATTAAGAGCTCATCGAGTGTTGTGAAGTTTTTTTCAAAAGAACGATTATTTTCATCTGTAGTGTTTTTATTTGGCGGAACGGCCGCTTTTAGTTCGTCCCATGTAATGAGATCTTCTTCATCAAAAGGTGCGACAGAAATGCGCCTTAAATCAGCAATATGCCCATAGCAACCTAGATCACGTCCCATATCGCGCGCTAAAGAGCGCACATAAGTTCCTTTTCCGCAGGTTATTTCAAAGACAGAGTGCTCTTTGGTAGGCATTTCTAATAATTTGAAAGTTTCTATTTCCACTTCACGGGGCGGAATTTCAACAACTTCCCCTTCACGCGCTAAATCATAGGCACGATTTCCGGCAATTTTTATTGCTGAAAATTGCGGAGGCGTTTGCAAAATAACACCTGTATATTGAGGAAGAAGAGCAAGTATTTCTTCTTGTGTTGGACGTTTGAGAGAAGTTTTCGTGATTTCGCCCTCTAGATCATCTGTTGAACGCTCTTCTCCCCAAGCGATATGAAAACGGTAAGTTTTTTTGCCTTGCATCACGTAAGGGACGGTTTTGGTTGCTTCGCCCAATGCAATGGGAAGGAGACCAGAAGCAAGAGGATCAAGTGTTCCTGCATGTCCTGCCTTTTGTGCATGAAAGAGCCATTTGATTTGTGAGACAGCTTCTGTTGATTTCATTCCTTTTGGTTTATCAAATATGACCCAGCCAGAAACAGGACGCCCTTTTTTTTTGTGTTGCCGTGCCATATCTTTAATCCTCATCTTTATCACTATGGTGAAGATCGCGAGCAACTTCAGGCGAGCGAAGGAGGGCATCAATTTTTGAAAAATTATCAAAACTATTATCAAGTCGGAAACGCAGTTCAGGCATATATTTCATTTGTCGCAACGCGTGACTGATTTCTCCACGGAGAAAACGACTATGTTTATTGAGGGTATCAACAACATCGGTATGAGAAGCATTTTTAAGAGTGCTGAGAGGTGATACAAAGCAAGTAGCAATTTTTAAATCTGGTGACATGCGTACTTCAGAGACAGAAATAACAATATCTTTCAAGATATCATCAAGCAAAATATCACGCTGTAATATATGCGCTATTGCATGACGTACTTGCTCTGCTACTCTAAGTTGCCGTTGTGAGGGCTTTGCATTTTTCATCAAAGTTTTATCCTTGCTACAAGATCTCTTTTTTTAACCATTTAGATAAGGAAAAAGAGATATTGTGTATAAAACCTAATAACTTTCTTCATTTTACAACAGAGTAAAGTTATTGGATTATTTTATAATGTGCGATTAATATGTTCGATACGGAAGATCTCAATGATGTCTCCTGCGCGCATGTCTTCATAATTTTCAAAGGCTATTCCACATTCTTGACCACTTTGCACTTCATTGACTTCATCCTTAAAGCGTTTGAGTGTTTTCAGCTTTCCTTCGTGAATAACGATATTATCGCGGATAAGGCGAACACCGGCTCCTCGTTCTATTTTACCTTCTGTAACACGACATCCTGCAACTTTTCCAGTTTTTGTAATGTTAAAGACTTCTAGAATTTCAGCATTACCAAGGAAAGTTTCACGCTGTTCTGGTGAGAGTAATCCAGACATGGCAGCCTTAATATCGTCAACAAGATCATAAATGATGTTGTAATAACGAATTTCAATTCCTTGTGTTTTAGCAAAATCACGTGCTTGCTTATTGGCTCGAACATTAAAACCAATTACAGCAGAATTAGAAGCTTCCGCAAGAGAAATATCACTTTCGGTAATTCCTCCCGCACCAGAATGTACAATACGCGCACGAACCTCATCATTTCCGAGTTTTTCCAATGCTGAAGCGATTGCTTCAATTGATCCCTGCACATCCCCTTTTATAATAAGAGAAAATTCCTTAACACCTATCGTTTGCAATTTTGTCATCATCTGTTCAAGAGAACCACGCGAACCAGTTTGCCGCGCAACAGCTTTATCACGTGCTAATCGTTGACGGTATTCAGAAATTTCACGTGCCTTTGCTTCATGCGTAACAACAGCAAAACGGTCACCAGCTTGAGGTGTTCCCTGCATGCCCAAAATTTCAATCGGTGTAGAGGGGAGCGCTTCTTTAATATGGCGACCATGGTCATCAATCAAAGCACGCACACGACCCCATTCATTTCCGGCAACTATAATATCAGAAGGGTGTAATGTACCTTTTTGAACAAGAACTGTTGCAACAGATCCACGTCCGCGATCCAATTTGGCTTCAATGATAACGCCCTCTGCAGTTCGTTGAGAATCTGCTTTCAGATCAAGCATTTCAGCTTGAAGAAGGATAGCTTCGAGAAGTTTATCAAGATTTTGACCAGTTTTAGCAGAAACTTCAACGTCCAAAGTTTCTCCGCCCATAGTTTCAACAAATACTTCATGTTGTAAAAGTTCTGTACGCACTTTTTGTGCATTCGCAGCTGGTTTATCAATTTTGTTGATAGCAACAATGATAGGTACACCAGCGGCTTTCGCATGATTGATTGATTCAATCGTTTGGGGCATAACACTATCATCAGCGGCTACAACGAGAACAGCAATATCGGTAACACGAGCTCCACGTGCACGCATAGCCGTAAATGCAGCATGTCCTGGTGTATCAATAAAGGTAATTTTTTGACCGTTTTGTTCTACTTGATAGGCACCAATATGCTGCGTAATACCTCCTGCTTCGCCAGAAACAACATTTGCTTTACGAATAGCATCCAAAAGAGAAGTTTTTCCGTGGTCAACATGGCCCATAATGGTTACAACAGGAGGGCGCTGCTGCATGTTTTGAGGATTATCTGTTATATTAAAGATACCTTCCTCTACGTCAGATTCTAAAACACGTTTAACAGTATGGCCAAATTCAACAGCGATGAGTTCGGCAACATCTGCATCAATAACATCGCCAGGTTTCATCATTTGTCCTTGTTTCATCAAGAATTTAATCACATCAACAGAACGCTCAGTCATACGTTGTGCGAGCTCTTGAATGGTAATCGTTTCAGGAAGAACAACTTCGCGAGAAATTTTTTCTCTTGGTTCTTGATTTTGTGCACGCTTAAACTTTTCCTGTCTACGCCGCATTGCAGCCATTGAGCGTCCACGTGCGCTTCCTTCTTCATCCAGTGCACTATTCAGAGTTAGCTTTCCGCGTCGCCGCTCATCAGCTCCTTTGACAACTTTTGGTACACGTATTTCTGATTTAGCAGGATTAGCACGTCGACTATGCCGTTCTTCCTCTTTATTTTCATCTATTTTGCGTTTTTCAACCACAGTTGTGTTTTTAGGCGCAATAGAAATATCTGTCTGTTCAATGAGAGGGGGAACAGGTGGAGCCTGTACTGGCGATATTTCTTCTTCTTGTTGGAGATGTATTTCTTTTTCTTTAATTTCTTGCTGTAAAATTTCTTCACGCTCTTTAGCGCGTCTTGCTTCTTCTTCGGCTTGTTCTCGTGTTATTCTTTCTTGGATATGTGCTTCTTCTAATGCGCGAAGTCTCGCTTCCATTTCAGTCGATGAAAGATTGCTTTTGGTCACAGATTCTTGAGGCTTTTTTCCCTCAAAACGCGGTTTAGAGCGCTGAGGGGCCACATGCGGCTTTGTAATGGGCTGTGGGGTTTCAGCTTTTTCATCAGGTCGCGTAATTTTACGCCGTTTGGTTTCGACAACGACAGCCTTCGTACGGCCATGGCTAAAATTTTGTTTGACCGTGCTCGTTTCCAAGACAGACCGCTTGAGAGTTAGTGTCTTCTTGACTGTTGTTTTGTCGTTGTTATTTTCACTCATTGTATTTCCTTCACGGCTTGTGCCGTCATCTCACTAGGCTTACTATGCTTGTCGTCACGATAGCTGATCAATTTATATGTCGTTTTGAGAAATCCCTCAGCAGCTTTTGTGTCCAATAAGGCCGCGTGCATTACAGGATTAGAGCCAAAAGCCACTTGCATTTCATCACTTGTAAATAAAGATATGGTTTTTATAGTCCGATTTGTTTGTTGTTGTATTGAATGGATGGCCTGTGCAATTTTTCGTTTCCCATCATCTGTTGTTTCTTTAGCATGAAGTACAAGAATAACTTTACCAGATCGGATAGCAGCATCAACCTTTGTTGCTCCCATAACAATTGCTCCCGCTTTTCGTGCCATGGAAAGGCTTGAAAGAGCGGCTTTTAGTAAAAGCGTATCAACAACATGCACAAGATTTGGCGCAACCTCAACATCTGTTTTAAAATTTCTATGAAAAGCTTTCTGTTTGATTGCTTTCTCAATAATAGCGTGATGGGCAGAAATCCAAACGCCACGCCCTGGTAAATTCGCTTTAAGATCAGGAACAATTTGGTTATTGGGACCAATAACAAAACGGATCAGCGTTTGTGCTGAAGCATTTTTTCTGGTCACAATGCAAGTCCGTTCATTCATTTAAAGTGTATCCACATCCAAATCATCTGTTTTTTCATTTTCTGCAGAATTTTTATCTTCTACAGGATTTTCTGTAACAAGATCAGCTTGGTCTATCCAGCCTGCTTGTACACGTGCGGCTAAAACCATAGCTTCTGCATCCGCGCGTGTAATGTCAAAAGGGGTTAAAATACCAGAAAAATTCTGTGTTTGACCTTCTTTGCGTTCTCTCCAACCAGCTAAATCATCAACGGCATAGCCAGCAAAGTCTTCTATTGTTTTTACACCATCCTCACCTACAGCAACCAACATAGCACTTGTCATTCCAGGAAGTGTTCGCAATTCGTCAGAAACTCCGAGCTTTTTGCGTTTTTCATCGAGTTCTTTTTCTTGATGATCAAGATATTCTCGGGCACGACTTTGGATTTCAGCGGCGGTATCATGGTCAAAACCATCAATAGAAGCGATCTCTTCAAGATCAATATAGGCGATTTCTTCAATAGAAGAAAAACCCTCTGATGCCATAACTTGTCCGATCATTTCGTCAACCTCTAAGGCTTCCATAAACAATTTACTCCGTTCAGTAAATTCTTTTTGACGATTTTCAGATTCTTCCTTTTCCGTTAAAATATCAATGTTCCATCCTGTTAGTTGCGAAGCCAAGCGAACATTTTGTCCACGTCGTCCAATAGCAAGGCTAAGTTGATCATCTGGCACAATAACTTCAATCCGTTCAGCATCTTCATCAAGGATGATTTTAGAAACTTCAGCAGGTTGCAGTGCATTAACGACAAATGTTGCCGCATCAGGCGACCAAGGAATAATATCAATTTTTTCGCCTTGTAATTCAGCAACAACAGCTTGTACACGACTTCCTCGCATTCCAACGCATGCTCCAACAGGATCAATGGAACCATCGCGTGAAACAACGGCGATTTTAGCCCGTGAACCTGGATCACGAGCAACAGATTTGATTTCTATAATACCATCATAAATTTCTGGCACTTCCATAGTGAAAAGTTTTACCATAAATTGGGGATGTGTGCGTGAAAGGAAAATTTGCGGACCACGCGTTTCACGGTGTACATCATTGACAAAAGCACGAATACGATCTCCATAGCGGAATGATTCACGAGGAATTAATTCATCACGGCGCACAATAGCTTCACCACGTCCGAGATCAACGATAACATTACCATATTCCACACGCTTAACTGTACCAGAAATAATTTCACCAACTTTATTTTTGAATTCTTCATATTGCTGATCACGCTCTGCGTCGCGTACTTTTTGTACAATAACCTGTTTAGCAGATTGTGCTGCGATACGTCCAAAATCCATAGGAGGTAAAAGATCAGCAAAAAAATCACCAATTTTTGCTTCTGCTTGATGTTTAAGAGCATCAGACAAAGTAATTTCCGTTGTATAGTCTTCAACGACATCAACGATTTTAAGCAGGCGCTGTAATTTAATTTCACCTGTTTTAGAATTGATTTCAGCACGGATATTTGTTTCTTGACCATAACGAGAACGTGCTGCTTTTTGAATAGCATCAGCCATCGCAGAAATGACAATTTCACGGTCGATTGACTTTTCACGTGCAACAGCATCTGCAATTTGCAGAATCTCAAGCCTGTTAGCGCTTGTAGCCATCAATTTTCTCCTTCTTTGTGCCACACGATGGGTATTTCCCAGTGATATTATTTTTTGAAATTGAGCGTCTGTATAGAGTCGTTAGCTTTCTCTTCAGCAATGAATTGTTGACCTAACTCTTTATTTTTTTTCAATGCATCGCGAATAAGCTCATCGGTAAGCACTAAATGCGCATTTATGATATCACAAAAGGAAATAGGGGTATACATGGCTTCTCCATAAGCAGCTTTATCAGTGTTTAAAATAAATCCATCTTGCGTGATATTTGTAAGTGTCCCGCGAAATTTTCGGCGCCCATCAATTGTTATTTTGGTTTCAATTTTTGCAAGATGCCCTTGCCAATGAAAAAAGTCAGATTTTCTTACCAATGGACGATCAATTCCAGGTGATGAGATTTCTAAATGATATTTGCGTTCAATAACATTTTGTACATCAAGGAGGGGGGAAACAGTTCGACTAACAGTTTCACAATCTTCTACGGTCATAGAACCATCGGCACGTTCAACCATAATTTGAAGTGTTAAACCATTTTGACCAAGAAGTTTCACACGAACCAAACGAAAACCTAAAGGTTTAAGTAGTGGTATGACAAGAGCAGCAACCTGTGCTTCGATACCATCTTCTTCAAACAGGCGTGGTTCGTCAAGATTGCTTATTTTTTCAGCTTCGTTCATACATTTTATCCAAGTTGGTTTCATCAGTTTTATGATATTAAAAAAGAGCGGGTCCAACGGCCCACCCTTCATCATAAGACCAAGAATTTAACTATTGATACTCTTAAATTCAAAATTTTTCAAGTTGTTTATGAGAAAAGCGCTTGATCATTTATTTCTTGATAAAGGTAAGATAGGCAGGTGTTCGTCCTTCGCGTAAAGCTTTTGCTTCATAGCGGGTTCCTTTCCATAGTGGATAAGGGAGTTTCCAGTCTTGAGGGCTTTCTGCTTTCCATTCAAAGTGATCATGTTGTGCACAATGGTACAAAGTCCAGTTTACATAACTGTCTATATCGCTAGCAAAGCGGAATTTTTTGCCTGTTTTAAGAACGCGCGCAAAACGATTAAGATTTTTTATGTTGATGAAGCGTCGTTTCCAATGCTTTTTTTTAGGCCATGGATCAGGGTAGAAAAGGTCTATTCCATCGAGTGATGCATTTGGGAGCCAATCAAGGAGGCGTGTAGCATCATCATCATAGAGTCGGAGATGATTTTGATGCTGTGCATGCTGTTCAAGAGACATTAACATTTTTGCCATGCCATTAATGAAGGGCTCGATGCCAATAAAACCGGTTTGTGGAAAATATTCCATTTCATGAAGTAAATGTTCACCTCCACCAAAGCCGATTTCAAGTCGAATTTCTCTTACTTTGCTTGAAAATAAGGATGTAAGGTTTGAGGGAGGAGGGACATTTAAATCAATGTTAAGAGTTGGGAGAAGCGTTTTTATACGGATAAGCTGACAGTTTCGTAATCGTTTTCCTTGTCGGCGTCCAAAAAATGCTTCACTCTTGCGTGTATTATATTTAATCATGGAATTTGGATCATTGTTTGAAGCGTTTTCACGAGATCAGTTTTTTCCCATGAAAACGAACCATCGTGTTTTGGTTTTCGCCCAAAATGACCATAGGCAGCTGTTTTCGCATAAATAGGTTTATTGAGGTCAAGATGTTTTCGAATGCCGGTAGGTGAAAGGTCCATTATTTTGCGAATGGCTGCTTCAATAACTTTTTCATCGACTTTTCCTGTTCCATGAAGATTAAGATAAATAGATAAAGGTTGTGCAATACCAATTGCATAAGAGAGTTGAATGGTGCATCGCTCTGCTAAATGAGCCGCAACAATATTTTTAGCCAGATAGCGTGCCGCATAGGCTGCAGAACGATCAACTTTTGTTGTATCTTTTCCTGAAAAAGCACCGCCTCCATGGGGTGCTGCGCCTCCATAAGTATCCACAATAATTTTGCGTCCTGTTAATCCGGCATCGCTTTGAGGACCACCAATGACAAATTTTCCTGTTGGGTTAATATACCAACTGCATTGAGCTGCAATGGGAATGTCATGTAAAGCTTGACGAATGTAAGGTTCAACCACTGTACGTACCTTGTTGGAATCCCAGCTTTCATCGAGGTGCTGAGTTGAAAGAACAATGGATGTGACCTCTATCGGTTTTCCATTTTTATAGCGTATGGTTATTTGGCTTTTAGCATCTGGTCCTAATTTTCCAGCTTCTCCCTCTCCTTTATGACGGGCTGCGGCAAGAAGTTTGAGAATTTTATGCGCATAATAAATTGGCGCAGGCATGAAATCAGGTGTTTCACGGCAAGCATATCCAAACATGATGCCTTGATCACCTGCTCCTTCTTCACCATGCCGATCCGTAGCATTATCAACCCCTCTTGCTATGTCAGCTGATTGAGGGCGCAAAAGAACATCAATTTTAACAGTTTTCCAATGGAATCCTGCTTGTTCATAGCCAATGGTCCGAATAGCACGGCGCGCTGCTGTACGAAAACGCGTAGGATTAATGAGTGGAAAGCCAGTTTCATCATAGATAAATTCTTTATTTTTATCTTTTTTTAATAGCGTATCGGGGACACGCACTTCACCAGCGATAACAACACGGTTGACACTGACGAGAGTTTCACAGGCAACGCGTATTAACCATGGATCAGTACCAGTCTTTTCAGCTTCTTTATAGATCATATCAACGATTTCATCGGAAATACGATCACAAATTTTATCAGGATGTCCTTCCGATACCGATTCGCTCGTAAAAAGATAATCTTGATGCGGCATAGGAACTCCTTCAAAAAAGAAAATCAACGATTTAATTAATTGCTTACTAAAGTTGTCACGATCTGCTAATTCTACAGCAAATCGTCAATGAAAATTTATATGAATAAAAGAGAAAAGATATAATTTAAATTTATAGCTTATTTGTCAAATCTTCCTCAGAAAGTGCTTTTGCCAAATCAATAATTTTTCGACGCACTTTAGCATCAGATATATTTGTAAAAGCGCGCATGAGCTGAATCCCTTCGCTGCTAGAACAAAAGTCTATAAAATTGTGATCATTTTCAGCAAAACCCTCTACTTGTTGGGAGGTAATACCTTTATCAAAAAAGTAAGAAACAGGAACATCCATAATTTCCGCTATCGCTTGAAGACGACTGGCACCAATACGGTTTGTTCCTTTTTCATATTTTTGGATTTGCTGAAAAGTAATTCCTAATTTTTCACCTAGTTTCTCTTGAGTGAGTCCTAAAATATTACGACGTAAGCGGATACGAGTTCCAACATAGATATCTATAGGGTCAGGTTTTTTTCTAGTTTCGGTCATAATGCAACTCTTTATTTCCAGCACTTTTATTCTAAACCAACATCATATTTATGCGCAGCTGATTTATCATATAATTAAAATAATATGTAATATTTTTTCCCAATATTACTGGTAAACGCAACATAATACCGTACAAAGGGCACTTGAATCATTTAAGCTGTTTTGTAGAACCAAAACCAACACGACACAATAGCATAAGGATGAATAAGATAAAAGTAGAGAAAGTTCTGTATTCATTGCTTCCTATAGGGGTAATGGATGATGGAACTTGTGAATCAATAATGCCCACAGCATTTTGTTGAAGAGCTACAACGATTCGTCCATAAGAATCAATAACAGCTGATATTCCGTTATTGGCTGCTCGTATGAGGGGGATTCCGAGTTCAACGGCACGAAGTTGTGCTTGTTGAAGATGTTGATAGGGTCCTGGTGTTACACCAAACCATGCATCATTTGTAATATTAATAATTGCTTGAGGCGGGGAGCCTTTAAAAGTCATTTCATGAGGAAATATTGCTTCATAACAAATCAAGGGTAGATAAGAAAATCCGTTTGGCATTGTAACAATTTTGCGCACACTTGCAGCACTATATCCACCAATATTATCGGCAAGGGTACGCAATCCAATTTTTTTCAATAAATTCTGATAAGGAAGATATTCACCAAAAGGAACCAAATGAAGTTTATCGGAAGTATTTAAAATATTACCTTGAGCATTAATGACTGCAATTGTATTAAAATATTGTGTTTGGGAATGAGGTAGATCATTGCTGGCTCGTATTGCTCCGATAATAGCCCATTGTTTAGGTTTTAAAAGAGAGGCAATGCGCATTGTGATAGATGAGTTATCATAGAGAAGGTAAGGAACGGAAGCTTCGGGCCATACGATAAAATCGGGTTCTGAATTTTGATCGGTTGTTGGCATTGCACTTAGATTCATATGCGCTTCCAACATAGCTTCTCGTGTATTATCACGCAATTTTATATTTTGTTGGATGGAAGGTTGAACAATGCGCACCCAATAAGAACTTTTTTGATTTTTAGCTGTGTTTTCTATAGTATGAAGACGATAAAACCCAAAACCACTGTGAATGAATATAAGTGATAAGCAAAGAGAGAGTGCCACTTTCTTTTTTTCATTTGTTAATAAAACAGTTGGCAAACTGTAGGCTAAGACAGCAAGAATATTCATTCCGTAAAGTCCCACGATTGCATCAGATTGCATGAACATTGGGGTTGGCATGGCTGTATAGCCAAGAGCATTCCATGGAAATCCTGTGAATAAAAACGCACGCAACCACTCGGACAATCCTAATGCAAAGGCTAAAACAAAAAAGCGTGCTATTCCTTTTGTCCATAATAAACCGACAATGAAACCAGAAAAAAACCAATAAAGAGAAAGGTAGAGTGGAGGAACTAAAATGGCTAATGGGACTGCCCAACCAAAAGAATCTGGATCTGTTAACAAAGCATTGCATAGCCACCAAAGTCCGCAAATAAAATAACTAAAACCAAAGGTTCCACAGCTTAAAGCGTAAGTAAAAAAATGTTTTTTATTGTTTTTTGCGTCCCGTATTGAGTCCAGCAAAACAATAAAGAGAGGGAAAGTTAAAAAGCAAAGAGGTGTCAAATAAAAGGGTGGAAGTGCAAAAGAAGTAAGAGCACCACAGAGAAATATCCATGCTTGGCGCTTCCAACCGGTAACAGAGGACAAAAAAACGATAAAATTGTTTAAAAACGCTGGACTATTCTTTAGGGATGACATTGTTCTCAAGATTCTCATTTTTTGGAATGCGAAAAATACGCAATCGCTTAATCCGGCGTTTATCAGCTTCTAAAATACGAAATCTATAACCAGGTACAGCTTCGACAATTTCACCTTTGGCAGGAATGCGATCAAGAATGGAGACGATCAAACCACCAATCGTATCAACATCATCACCATATTCCCCTACGATAAAATCAGGACCAAGAGCTTTCTCCACATCTTCTAGTTCAGTTCTTGCATCAACGAGCCATTTATTGTTTGGTTCACGTACGATAGCATTGTCGACATTATCATGTTCATCTTCGATATCACCAACAACCAATTCAACAATATCCTCCATTGAAACGAGACCATCTGTTCCCCCATGTTCATCAATAACTAAAGCCATTTGAGTTCGTGTAGTTTGCATTCGTGTTAATAATTTGCTTGCAAGCATGGAACTTGGAACAAAGAGAACAGTTCGGATCAGATCCAATTCACCGATTGGGGTATGTAAGTCTGTATGGTTTAATTGAAGCAAATCGGATTTCTGTTCGGTTTTTGTTGGGCTGACAATAAAGCGAGTCATATAGTTAAGAATATCGCGGATATGAATCATGCCACGCGGATCATCTAAAGTTTCAGCATAAACAGGTAAGCGAGAATGACCAATTTTTGCGAAGCATTTAAGGGTTTCTCCAAGTGAAGTGTTTATTTCCAGTGCTTCGATTTCAGAACGTGGTATCATAACATCATCCACGCGTGCTTCACGTAAGCGTAAAATATTATGCAACATAGTACGTTCTTCAGGTGAGAAGAGGGCAGTGTCTTTTTTATTGTCAGTCGTGAGTGCAACGGTAAGATCATCGCGCAGTGATGTAGACACACAATTACGACCCCGTAAAAATGAAAACAAATGATTCATCAGAGAATATTTTTCTGTATGATTCGTCTGTTGAGAGGTTTTTTTTTCATTATTAGAAGATGTTTGACTATTATTTTGTGCATTTGTTTTGTTTGTCATGGTTTTGAAATCTTCTAAACTTTCTTTTTATAATTAGGTGAATGAGAGGCTTTGAATGGTATGCTCGTAATATTGATTTTAAAAGTTAAATTTTATCATTTATAGACAATTCAGCGTAAGGATCTTTTATGGAAAGCTTTTGCAGAATTTCTCTTTCGAGCTTTTCCATTTGATATGCTTCATTATCAGTTTCATGGTCATAGCCAAGCAGATGCAAGATACCATGAACAATCATATGCGTTAAATGGTCTTGAAATGTTTTTCCTTGTTTTTCTGCTTCGAGAACAACAGTCTCTCGCGCAATAATAATATCACCGAGCATGGGACCAGGAGGATTTCCAGCTTTAAGTGGAAAAGCAGGAAAGGATAATACATTAGTAGATTTGTTTTTGTTGCGCCATTGTGCATTGATTTGTGCCATATGTTTATCATCCGTAAAAAGCAGGCTAATCTCGCTTACAACATTTTCCAATGAAACATGATGCATAGTCGTCATTAATGCTTTTTCAGTGATATTATAAAGCATTTTCTCATCATTCCACCCTGCGCTTTTGACCATTATATCAATAATAATCATGATGAATCAAATTCATTTTTTAATGCATCGCATGCGAATGATTTTTTTTTATTTTGTATTTCGGAATCACGATCATAAGCACGAACGATAGCAGCAACAAGTGGATGGCGTATAACATCTTCTTCATCAAAATGTACAATTGCAATATTTTCTACATTTGAAAGAATGCGAATTGCTTCAATGAGACCTGATTTTTGCCCTGTAGGCAAATCAATTTGGCTTACGTCACCGGTAACAATCATACGTGTTCCTTCACCAAGACGTGTGAGGAACATCTTCATTTGCATGGGCGTAGTATTTTGTGCCTCATCAAGAATAACAGCAGCATGGGCAAGTGTTCGTCCGCGCATAAAGGCAAGAGGAGCAATTTCTATGACACCAGAAGCTAAAATGCGTTCTATTTTTTCAGCGGGCATCATATCATAAAGAGCATCATAAAGTGGTCGTAAATATGGGTCGACTTTTTCTTTGAGATCACCGGGAAGAAAACCAAGATGTTCTCCAGCTTCAACAGCCGGACGTGAGAGAATAATTCGCTCAATGATACCACGTTCTAGAAGCATTGCAGCATGAGCAACAGCAAGATACGTTTTGCCTGTTCCTGCTGGTCCTACACCAAATACAAGCTCAGTATGCTCCATAGCGCGTATGTAAGCATCTTGTGTTGGAGTTCTTGCATGAATTATTTTTTTATGGGTACTCAACCGTGCTGGTATACGTTTCGTTGCAGATTTGTATGTTATTGTGTCTTCTTTCTGCTTCTTTGGTATATTTGCCATAGCAAGTGCTCCTTTTATATCTGATAAAGTGAGCTCTTGATGTGTTTGGGCACGTTCATAAAGTTGCTGCAATACATATTGCGCACGTTTTATAACAGAAATACTTCCACGGATTAAGACTTCATTACCACGCGGATGAATACTAAGTTCAAGTTTTTTTTCGATATAAGCGAGATTTTCGTCAAATTTACCAAAAACTGCTTTTGCATATTTATTATTTTCGAAAATCAAAACAACTTGGCTCGGATCTGAAGCGCTTGTTTGTTTCAAGTTATCAGCCTTTTCAAGGGACATATTTACTTTTTCTTTAATACGCTTTATTTTTTCGGTTGAAGCTTTCAGCCTATTCTCCATATCTACATAAATATTGCACGTTTTGTTAAGTAAATTTTATAAAAGACAATTTTTTAGAAAAGTGCACGTTTTAGATGTAATCATTTTCTTTTAAAATAAAAGAGTTTTCCAAAATATTTATTGTGAACAAGGTTTTAGAGGTATGTTTATCTATTTGTCATTTCACCAACAAAACTGTTTGAGCTTGCATTTTTAATATGAATTTCTATTACGCTACCTGTAGAGGCTTCTGTATCTACGACAACAGGTAAAAGCCAAGGGGAACGTCCTACCATTTGCCCTGAGTGACGTCCAGGTTTTTCGATGAGAACGTTAGTTTTTTGACCAATTTTAGAACGCAAAAACGCATTTTGTTGTTCAAGGAGAAGGACTTGTAACTGTTGAAGGCGGGCATCTTTTACAGATTCATCAACATAATTTTTCATTGTGGCTCCCACTGTTCCAGGACGGGGAGAATATTTAAAAGAATAAGCTGAACTGTACTGTACTTGTTGAATAAGTTTAATGGTTTCTTCAAAGTCTTCATCTGTTTCTCCTGGAAATCCTACAATGAAATCGCCTGAAAAGGCAATGTCTGGCCGTGCGGTTCGAATTTTTTCGATAAGATGAAGATAATGAGAGCTTTTGTGTTGGCGGTTCATAGCTTTTAAGATGCGATCTGAACCTGATTGAACAGGAAGATGGAGGTAAGGCATTAACATATCAAGATCTCGATGCGCGGCAATAAGGCTATCATCCATATCACGTGGGTGGCTGGTTGTGTAACGCAAACGCTTTAAACCATCGAGTTTTGCAAGATGATAAAGAAGATCGCCAAGACGCCAAGTTTTGCCATCAGCACTTTGTCCATGCCAACCATTGACATTTTGTCCAAGCAGTGTAATTTCTTTGACACCCGCTTCGATGAGTTGAAGGGCTTCTTCAGTAATTTGCTCAACGGATCGTGATATTTCGGCACCGCGTGTATAGGGCACAACACAAAAAGTGCAAAATTTATCGCAACCTTCCTGTACTGTTAAAAATGCGCTAACACCTCGTTTTCTTACTGCATGTTTATTATGGGGTGGCAAATGAGCAAATTTATCTTCAACAGCATAGTCTGTTTCGATAATTTTTTTTCCTTGTTTGGCCTTCTCTAACAATTCTGGCAAGCGATGATACATTTGCGGACCAATAACAAGATCCACTGTTGGAGCACGGCGCAAGATCTCACTTCCCTCAGCTTGTGCAACGCAACCCGTTACACCAACCATCAGGGGTTTATCAGGTGTGCGCTCTTGACGCATAACGCGCAAACGACCGAGATCAGAATAAAGTTTTTCTGCTGCTTTTTCACGAATATGACAGGTATTAACAAGAATAAGATCGGCATCATTGGGAAATTGTGTTGTTACATAGCCTTGCGAACTGAGGCTATCAGTCATCCGTTGGCTATCATAAACATTCATTTGACATCCATAGGTTTTGATAAAAACCTTTTTCGGAGCAACAGGAGGTGTATTTTTAGGATTTACTTTATTCATGGTGCATGTGTAAATGTTTTTTACACAAATCTCAATCTATTTACTTAAAAGTTTTTTGCATGATAATTGCATCACCACGACCATTTTTTGACGGGTAGTAGGCAAGACGTTCAGAAATTTTTTGAAATTCAAAGCGTTGATAAAGGTTCAAAGCAGAAAGGTTTGTGGCTTCTACTTCCAAGAATAATTTTATAGCGCCTTTGTCGTGAAGATGGTGAACTGTTCTTTCGATCAGAAAGGTACCAATTCCTTGTTGACGATAATGAGGGTGAACAGCAATCGTGATAATTTCTGCTTCATCAAGGATGAGACGGCATAGGCAAAAGCCTAAAATTTGATCAGAGCGATCGATGAGAAAAACTTTGTATCCGAAGATAGAGTGATCTGTTAAGAAATTATCAAAAGCTTCTTTTCCCCAAGACGGGGTAAAACAATGTTGATGAATTTGATGAAGAGGAGCACTATCATTAACTTGTAGCGGAGCAATTCCAAAAATCTTTTTTGTCAATGAAAATTTGGGCATTATTTTTTTTGTGGTAAAGCAAAATTGGTTTGTTGTTTTGCATCAGCGCTGCGTAGATAGAGTGGGCGAGGCGAATTTTTTGATTGTTTGTTTGCAGCAAGATAAGCATAGTTTACAATATCAGCCGCTTCGCAGGGGATTTTTTCTAGGACAATTTTTTCGTTTATTTTATGGCTTTTAATATGCTCCACAACGGCATCAGCAGCTGGGCCAGTCAGTCGGGTTTTTTTTGGCAAATCTTCGAGGATATTTTCAATTGTTTTTAATCCCGGCGCTCCTAAAGGTGTGAGATCATTATGAAAATTTTGATGGTAGAACATCTCTCTTCCTGCTTCAATGACAACAGTAATTGCTGATGCTGTACTTTTACTGTTTATTACTTGTGCTGCTAACGCTTCAAGAGCACTCACTCCAACAGCAGGTATTTCAAGTGCTAATGCCAAAGCGCGCGCTGTTGCAACACCGACACGTACACCAGTAAATGATCCAGGTCCAATATTGACAGCAATACGCTCAACTTGATCAAGCGTCATATTGGCTTGTGTCATTATTTGTGTAATCTGCCCAATAAGTTTTTCAGCATGTCCTTTGTTCATGCGCTCATTGATACGCGCAATAACAGATTTATGATGAATGAGCGCAACAGCACAATAAATTGAAGCAGTATCTATAGCAAGGATAAGCATAAAAATATTTTAGTCGAATAAAATGATAAACAAAAGTCCTGCTGTATTTTTAATCTTTTTATTATCGTATATTTCATTTATAAGAGAGTTACTAGTGCCAATAAGCAACAATATCTTTTTATGGGATAGAACGAGATGTTGATTTAATCCCTATTTGTTATCACTTTTTGAATGAGTACCTTGAATATTGTAAGATTCTCTTATCTCAAATATACTTATGGCAAAACAATTAAAGTTATTAGCTTGTAAATTACAAGCGAAATTAGGGTGTGAATAAAAACTCCTTTTACGAATCGTTTAAATGTAAGGATTGTCACAACATTTTAAGCTATCAAATAGTACGACGATGCCACTTATATTACATAGACTTATATTACATAGTAAGTAAAAGTAATTTAAAAGGGGGAAAGCCATGACCCCATATTTTTTCCAAACAAGAGCATATTTTATCAGTCTTTGTATAAAAACTTCAGCGTAATGAGAAGATGAAAGAAATGGCATTGTTTTACATGAGTTACGTATTTGATACTACGTCATTGCAAATCATTATGGACTGAAAAGCTAATTGAAAAAGTAATTCTGACAGTCTTCACTTAACATAACAGCTCTTTCAATTTTTTGTATAGAATAATGAGCAGTTTTTTAGAACTTTTGCTGGTTTTATAAAAAACTGCTTTTAATACTTAGTGAGCCTTTGAATTGATTGCATGCTCTGTTGAAAAAAATAATAAATGCATATTTCAAAATGTTATATGGTTCAGATCAATTAATCCTATCATGATAAGGCTACAAGCGCCAAGAAGGAGTATGGAGGAAGTTGAAGCTAAAATAACGCGCCATCCTGCTTTTTTTAATGAGCGGATATCAACACCTAATCCTAAAGCTGCCATTGAAATGACCGTGAACAGTTGAGCAATAAGTTTGATTGGATTGATAGCCTTTTCAGGGATAAGACCACTTGAGCGAACAAGCATCATGATAATAAAGCCAATGATAAACCATGGGACGAGAGTGTGTAGACGAAAATGTGTTTGTGCTGATCGACGATAGATGATGGATAGGATAAAAATAACAGGGCCCAACATTAAAACCCGCACCAATTTGACAATTGTTGCAATTTGAACGCTTACGAAAGATATTGGCGCTGTTGCTGCTAAGACTTGTGGTACAGCATAAACAACCATTCCTGCAAGCACACCATATTGGTTAAATGATAAATTCAAAAGTGGGTGTAAAAAAGGGAGAAATAAAATAATAAGAACCCCTAAAAGAGCGGTAAAAGCAATTGCTGCCGCTACATCTTCATGTTTAGCATGGATGACAGGGGCAGTTGCAACGATAGCTGAATTGCCACAAATGGCATTACCACAAGCGACTAGCATTGCTAAATTGGCAGAAAGTCCAAAAAGTCTGCCTATAACAAAACTAATGAGGATGGTTATAAATATAACGAATACGATGCTTGCAAGCAAATTCCAACCGGCTGAAAGAACAGCATGGATGCTAATGCTTGCCCCTAAAAGAACAATAGCAATTTCAAGAAGCGTTTTTGCACAAAAGGTTATACCTTTTTGGAAATATTTTGGCAGATTAAAACAGCTACGAGTAATGGATCCTAAGAGAATTGCCAAAACAAGGCTTTCAAGCCATGCTTCTGCGGAAAACAGTTTTTCTATCACTTCTAAACCATAAGCTAAGGCAGATATGAGCAGGCATAATAGAATACCTGGACCAAAATTATTCACAAGGGAAAGTTTTTTCTTTGACATTTTAATATTCCCTCATAAAAAGAAAAAAATAGCAAGTAAGAAGAGACAATGGGCATTAGAAGCGAGTTTTAAAGATTTGTTCGTGCTTGTACAGCTGCTGCTAAAGTTCCATCATCAAGATAATCAAGTTCGCCTCCTACAGGAACACCATGAGCAAGTCGCGTAATTTTAACTGAAAAATTGGAAAGCTGATCGGTGATATAGTGAGCAGTTGTTTGACCTTCGACAGTCGCATTGACAGCAAGAATAATCTCCCTAATAGGGTTTTGTACAACACGTTGTATTAAGGTGGCAATGTTGAGTTCGTCAGGACCTATTCCATCTAAGGGGGAGAGTCGTCCACCCAATACATGGTAACGTGCGGCTAAAGTTTTTGCGCGCTCAAGAGCCCACAGATCAGCAATATCTTCAACAACGATAATTGTTGTATCATCGCGGCGAGGATCTGTACAAATTGAACAAGGATCAATGGTATCGACATTTCCACAAACAGAACAAATGCCAACTTTTTCTATAGCTGCTTGTATAGCTGCTCCTAAAGGCTCCAGCAATGTCTCTTTTTTTTTGATAAGATGAAGCGCAGCACGACGCGCTGAACGTGGACCAAGACCTGGTATACGTGATAAAATCTGAATGAGACGTTCAATCTCAGGTCCTGCAATGTATTTAGACATATTTTTGTCCCAAGAAAAAGATCCGTTTCATTAAAATGGAAGCTTTAAACCTGAAGGGAGCGGTAACCCTGCCGTTATACTTTTGGTTTTTTCTTCTATTGCAATTTCGATTTTTGTTCTTGCTTCATTATAAGCTGCCATAATGAGATCTTCGAGAATTTCAGCTTCCTCAGGGTTGAGTAATGAAGGATCAATTTGAATTGCTGTTATAATATTTTTGCCATTTAAAGTGATATTGACGAGCCCCCCCCCTGCAGTGCCGGTAGCTTGCAGATTAGCTATTTCTTCCTGAATCTTCTGCATTTTTTCTTGCATTTCTTTGGCTTTTTTCATCATGCTCATCATTTCACGCATAGGAATAGGTATCCTTATTCATCATTGATATCATTTTTATTTTTTAAAATATCAGCATTTTTAAAGGTATTGGGGAGTAAATCAAGATCATTTTCTTCTTTATTGAGTCGAATATCGACAATTTTTGCTTCTGGGAAATGGTTGAGGATTTTCGCGATATCAGGATCTGTTTCTGCATTGGAAAAAAGAGTCTTTTGAATCGCTATACTTTCCTCCTGTAAGGTTGGGCCACCTCCTTCATTAACAAAAGTTATTGTCCAGCGTTTTTCAGTCCATTGAGATATCTTTTTTTCTATATCATGAGCAAGAAATTGAGGGGTATTTTCAGAAAGTCTTAAGGTAATATGCCCAGCTTCAAAAGAAACAGGATGAACAAATTCTTTAATAAGGAGTTTGAAAGGAGCATCATTATGCTGTTCGGCTAATTGAACAATATCGTGCAAAGAATTAATCACTAGAGTTTTAGGTTGAGTAATCTTTTCCGTTGTTTGCGTGACAGAATGCGATAAATTTGCACTCTTTTCAGAAAGATCAATAGATTGAGAAGTTTCAAGAGTTTCTGTTATTTCTTGGGCGTTGATTTTGTCAGGGTTTCGATTTCTAACTAAATTTTCCTGTTTTAAGGAATGATCTAATTGGTTTTTCAAGGATGTTTTTAAATCTGATTGATCTGGTAATGTATTTGAAACGCTGGAGGAAGCATGGGCTTCGACCATTGTTTCTTTTGTTATATTATTTGTATTTGTAGATTCTTGATGAGAAGAGTTTTTAGCCAGTGTGAGAGGTTTTTTTTCTTGCGTAAGCTTTTTTAAAGCTTCATCAAGAGTTGGTAAGTCAGCCGTGTGAGCAAGACGAATTAAAAGCATTTCAGCGGCTTGAAGCGGACGTGCAGTTTGATTAACTTCCTGCAAACCTTTGAGTAACATTTGCCAGTTTCGGGATAAAACAGGAACGGAAAGTTTTTTTGAAAAGTTTAAGCTTCTTAAACGTTGTTCTTCAGTCAGTGAGAAATCTTCCACTATTTCTGGTGTAAAACGTAAACGTGTAACCAGATGATTAAAATCGGCTAGTTCTGTCAATACAGTAAGAGGATCAGCACCTGCCTCATATTGACTGCGTAATTCATGTAATGCATTGACAACATCGCCCTTCATGATAAATTCAAAAAGATCAATAATACGTGCTTGATCCGCTAATCCTAACATTGTACGCACCGCAATGGCATTGACATTGCCATTGCTATGGGCGATCGCCTGATCAAAAATGGATAATGCATCACGTGCAGATCCTTCTGCAGCACGGGCAATCATAGAGAGTGCTTGATCTTCTACTTCTACCTTTTCATATTTCGCAATTTGGCGCAAATGTGTACTCAAAGCTTTTGATTCAATACGTCGCAAATCAAAACGTTGGCAACGCGAAAGAATTGTAATAGGAACTTTGCGAATTTCTGTTGTGGCAAAAATAAATTTCACATGGGACGGTGGTTCTTCAAGAGTTTTCAATAAACCATTAAAGGCTTGTGTTGAGAGCATATGTACTTCATCGATAATATAAACCTTATAACGTGCAGAAACAGGACGATAGCGTATTTGTTCAATAATTTCACGAATATCATCAATGCCCGTATGAGAAGCGGCATCCATTTCTATAACATCAATATGGCGTCCTTCGATAATTTGTGTGCAATGTTCACCAAGAGAGTCCAATACGGTTGTTGGTTGGTCAATATCTTTTGTTTTATAATTAAGTGCACGTGCCAAAATACGTGCTGTTGTGGTTTTACCTACGCCACGAATCCCTGTTAACATCCACGCTTGTGCAATACGACCTTTTTCGAAGGCGTTGGTGAGAGTACGCACTATAGCTTCCTGACCAATGAGGTCAGAGAAGTTTTGGGGTCGATATTTACGAGCAAGAACACGATAGGCTGTTTCTACCGGTACATTTTCCATGAATATTTCCAACTTCGAAGTTTTTTATGCATACATTTTGATATACAAAAGCGTAGATCAATACTGTAGTCTCATATAAAAGGATTTTTTCTTAATCAAATTATTTATGGGACAATTTGTTTAAAAATAACTAAATCCCTTCATTTGCTACATACAAATGCCGCTCTGAAGATTAAAAATACCTCGCTAAAAGACAGCATAAAAAATAATTTCTTCAGCAAAATAGGAGGTTGGCACGATGACCCGTACCAGAACTCGTTGGGGCTGCTTCTTTCCAGACCTGACCCAGTTGGCGAGCAGTTCGTCCACCACCAACCTCCCAAGTTCATATTGTCGATTTGGAATGAAAAATCAAGCTCAGAAACGAAAAATATCCTAAGAACGACGAAGAATTTTCCTTTGCGTTTAATTTATTGACATATAAACAACAAAGAGATTATGGATTTATCAGTTTTCATAGCAGTAGCTCTTCATATTTATTTGGTATGAAAATATTTTTCGCTTAAGATAATCTGAATGTATAATTATTCTCATTCGCTGAAATATGTAAGAGTTTTAGGATAGATATGTCTGTTCTAAAACTACGAAATTGAATCATCAAAAATTTACAACAGTCAAAGAAGCAAATAAAGTAGATAGATCATGTAATTGGCTAACATTCGAAAGTTAGGGGGAAGAGTGCTATTTAAATAATTAGCAAATATTGCTTTAATGATGTTGCTCCTCTCACACAAAACAGAACATCTCAAACAGAACAACTTAATGTTGTTCATTTACATGCTTTTTAAAGAGCTATTGCTCAGTACTCTTAACGATATTTCAAACCCCGCTCGTAAATAGGATACATGCTTCCCTTGAGGTGTAAATCCATTGTGCACTATCCTCTTTATGCTTAATAAAAGTATAAATTTGAGCTCTCATACTATTAACAATTCCCAATATTGCGATCCCTTGCACTTGAGAAGCTTTATAAGAAGCATTTTTATTCCTTTTTTAATCGTTTTTACTCACACACCACCTCCATTTGTAACTTTCAAGGAAACGATTTTAATTGATTTAATATGAAGATTTAAGATGGGAGGATCTTACTTTATTTGTGATTGTAATTCAGTATAAAAAAATCAAAGTCTTATAATGATAAGTCAATATCTTAAATAGCTTATAAGACCACTACCTTATTTCTATAACGAATGAGAATATCAAATACGTAATATTTTTTTCCTTTAACATATACGAATATAAATACTGAGTAGATGTTATCGCTCTTTGCGTGCTTGTTCTTTTAATTAAAAAACATCGATGTTTATCACAAGATGGGTCAATATATGAAGTTTCATCATTTGAGAAAAGATTTCATATATTTTTAAGGGGCTGTACTCATGCAAGAGAAGAGGCGACATTAAACGCTATAGAAATAAGGAGATATACTGGTTTTATAAGCATAAAAAGGTTCTTATTCGATATAAGCGACATTTTATAGTTTCAAATCTGTTTATCTAGGTGATTTGGGTACGATGTGCTTTACAGTGCTTAAAATGAAGCAGTTGCGAAGATAGAAGTTATATGCTTATAAAAAAATAGCTCTGATAGTAGAAAATACAGAACAATTGAATTTTAGTCTTTTAGTTTTTGCAAAAGTCCTTTAATATCTAACGTTCTGAGCAGCTTAAGGTTTTCCATATTAGTATAAAAATACCTCTTCGGCGATTAGTTTTAATAGCTCATTATGCTGTATTTTGAAAAAATAACTGAAAAAAATAAATCTACTCAAATTTAGATGTTACAGAAATATTATTAATCATAATCTCCTGTGTCACAATTGGTTCCAACAACTTTTTTCTTCGTAATATTCTTAAAAGTATAATGTCCTGACGAAGGAAAGCTTATATGAAGAGATTTTATATTTTTCAGTGTAAAGATCTTCTTTTCTTTATCATGGGTTAATTTCTTTTCATCATCAACAACAATTCTCAATTTGTTTAGATCAGAAGGGGCAGAGTACGATAAAGTGAAGGATACTTTATTCGGTTTAAAGATACTACAAGAGTATTCAACTCCTTGATGGACAATATCGGATGGGATGATCACAACACTTTCATCCAGCGCAAAATTCCATTTTTTCTCACCAAAGCCAGCAAATGCAACACTAGAGTAGGCGAGAATATTTGCAGCTAATAATCCTTGCGTGAAGATTTTTTTCATTATCCTTTCCTTTTTTCTAAAGTGAGATGAATCATAAATCAGTTTTTATAAAGATGAAAGTTCAAACTTAATGCTAAAAGCAGGTTTGAGTTGCATTTTCTAGCTTTAAACCATGTTCAGACTAATATCATTCTAATAAATTTGAATGCTCTATCATGTATAATAATTTGAATTGTTTTGAGAGTTAATTAGAAGTTCGTTATCTTTATTGGCATAAACTATCAGAAGAAATGACTTGTTTCAAGAACCTCTCTATAATATATAAAGGGAAATATATGGTACAAGTGTTTTTATTTTTGGTTACTGTGTTTTTTACATTGGTTTTTATACAAGTTGAATTGCTTTTTATCATGATATAATTTGTGAAAAAGTATTATGGAAATAATTTATATATTCTTTTATGAACCGTTTTTTCTTCTTCAGTTTTTATGAAGGGTGTTGAGTAGAAAAAAACGAGCTCTTCCAAGATGCGTCGCATCATGAAGTTTTTACGATGCTCTTTGATATCAGCAAAGAATGATGGCAGTTTAATTGCTTTTATATATACGATGTTCGATCGTTTTGTGCTGGATAAGTACCGATAATACGCAGTTCTGCAGAAAAGAAAGATAATTCTTCTAAGGCAAGTTTCATCATCGGGTCTTCAGGATGTCCTTCAATATCAACAAAGAATTGTGTTGCATTGAAATTTCCACCAATTTGATAGCTTTCTAATTTTGTCATATTGATACCATTCGTTGCAAATCCTCCCATAGCTTTATAGAGAGCAGCTGGGACATTGCGCACTCGAAAAAGAAGACTGGTGATAATTTTTTCGCCATTTTTAGGCTTGGGGACATGTCGTTTGGAGCGTGAAAGGATGACAAAACGGGTAATATTATGAGGGTTATCTTCAACATCACTTTCAAGAATATCAAGTCCATAGAGTTCTGCTGCGATCAGAGGAGCTAAGGCAGCCTGTGAGCGTTTAGCATTTTTTTTAATAAATTTTGCAGCTCCAGCAGTGTCTGTAGAAACAACAGGTTTCCAACCGTTGTTTCGTATGATTTTTCGGCATTGTGCAAGGGCATGCGTATGGCTGTGGACGGTTTTAATTTCGTCATATGTAACGCCGGGCAAAACCATTAATTGAAAATGGATAGGTAAAAAATATTCATCAATAATATAAAGAGATGATTGCGGTAAAAGATGATGAATGTCTGCAACGCGTCCTGCAAGAGTATTTTCAATAGGGATCATAGCAAGATCAGCTTGCCCACTTTCCACTAAATTAAGTGCGTCTTCAAAAGTAGCAGAGGGAACAGCATCCATATTGGGGAACATATTGGAGCAAGCAATGTGGGAATTAGCGCCGTATTCTCCTTGGAAAGAAATTTTATTGGTTTTTTGAAGTATTTTCATGCTAAAATCTCACAAACTCTATCGAGATCATGTTGTGTGTCTACACCTAAGGGAATTGTATCGACTATTTCCACATCGATACGCATATTGTTTTCTAATGCACGTAATTGTTCAAGTTTTTCACGTTGCTCAAGTGTAGAGGGTTTGAATGATACAAATTTCTCAAGTGCTTCGCGCCGATAAGCGTATATTCCAATATGATGATAAAGAGGACCATCTCCATAGGGTGCTGTGGCGCGCGTAAAATAAAGAGCACGAAGGCGATTTTGAGAAAGCGGTGTACCAATGATTTTGACGACATTGGGATCTCTTTTTTCATTTTCTTCAATGATTCGAGCACCCAAGGTTGCAATATCAGTAAAGCTATTTTCTAAAGGGCGTAGTGCATGAATGATTTCACGAGGCATTATTGTTGGTAGGTCACCTTGTATATTTAAAATGGTATTGTAACGTTGTTCAGGATCAATACGCATTAAAGCTTCATAAATACGATCAGATCCAGACTTATGATCACCTTGTGTTATGATACATTCATGCCCATAATCTGCAACAGCTTTAGCAATATCATTATGATCTGTTGCAACGATCGTACGCCCTATTGCAGCTTTTTTGGCTTGTTCTGCGACATGTACAATCATCGGCTTTCCGCCAATTTCAGCGAGAGCTTTTCGAGGAAGACGGGTTGAGCCTATACGAGCAGGAATAAGAATAATTGGTTCAAGAGCCATTGTAAGATTCCAAATGTCATCTGTGATGCATTTATGATGTTGTGTGTTATAAAGAAAAAGCTTAAACTAAAAATGGTAATGAAACCGTGAACATTTGAGTTTTTATGAATCGTCCGAGATTTATTTATTTTATTTGTGCTTGTTTATGTGTTCTGGTTATTATTGTGGGGATTTCCACACTCAGTAATATAATTTACGATCATCCTACATCAGTCCAATACTATTATACAGTTGCCAAGAATGATACATTTCAAGAAAAACAAAAAGCACCTGATGTTTCCCTATCACTAAATAGCCGTCTTCAACAAGGCAATTTTGAAAATGGCCGTAAACTTTTTCGCCAATGTGCCATATGCCATACTTCTGGACGCAATGAAGCAGGGCGTGTTGGTCCAGTTCTTTGGGAGATTGTTAACCGCCCTTTGGCATCAGCAGCAGGTTTTGCTTATTCACGGGCATTGCGTTCTCATTCTGATCAAAAATGGGATTTTATCACGTTGGATCGTTATCTACATTCTCCACGTGAAGCTTTTCCTGGGACCATTATGTCTTTTCGTGGAATTAAAAATGACCAAGATCGTGCCGATCTTTTGCTTTATTTACGCAGTTTATCCGATCATCCTGTTCCTTTACCAATGGATAATAATAAAGCAAAAGAGCTAAATTAACTTATACCATAAATGTTAATTTTAGAAAGATGTCTGATTTTTTTGTAATTTTAGTTTCACTGTTTTATCAAAAGAGCTCTTATTGATGTTTTGTTAGGGGGAACGCCCCTCACGCAAAACAGAATACATTTAACGTTGCATATTGACTCGCTTATTTTAAAGAGATCTTTTATAAAAATGCACTCTTTACGCTGTCATCTGTAGATTGGTTTTCAAGATTTGTGTGCTTCACTTTTTCTACATATACTTGTCTGTGAAATTATTGCTGAAGGATTATCAATTCATGAGCTGCAGCTTTCTGCTTCTGAATGCAATAATTATGTAATTAAAGCTCTCCACGAGGTTTATCTCAATCCTTCTATACACATCAATCCCTATGTACTTTTCTTGCGAACAGAGACAATTGATTATTCTTATACGTGCAATAATCCTAAGCTGCTTTTTATGATGCTTGATGAATAGACGTTTTCTCTTGAGGTTAGAGGTGTAGGGACAGATCATTTACCTTTTATAGTATCGATAACTAAAATATGATTTAGATTATTTGTTTATAGGTTATGGTATGAAGTAAGCACTTTCATGTGAAGCAAATTGGAAGCAATTTTTATGTGTGAATAGTAAAATAGTTGAATAGAGTTCTGCTGATTATATTTTTATTTACTTCGAAAATTTTTTACACAAGAATACTGATGGCAGCTAAGTTTGCACGAGTCTCTGTTCATTTATAGACGATGACATGAAATTATGCTGATAAGCTATTATAGAGAATTATTTTTTCACAAAAGGTCTTCCATATTTGTGATAAATTTAATAGTTTCCATTGGTTACAGTGTTTCGATGACTTACGATAAAACATCAGTATTTCAATACATATTGCGACATATTGCGAGAGTGCTAAAAATTAATGCGGGAGGAGACATAATCATGATTCCCCAAGCTTCTTAATAACTATGGCATTTTTCTTATAATTTGAGCGTTTATAAGTAATAATATTAAATTGCGCTAATAATCCATTGTAGAGAAGAATTTTTCCCACTAAGGGTTCACCAATATTTGTGATCATTTTAATAACTTCCATTGCTTGTAGGGTCCCAATAACGCCAGGTAAAACACCGATGATTCCAGTTTCAGCGCATGTTGGGATAGTTCCGTGAGCCGGAGGCGTGGGAAATAAATCGCGATAGTGAGGATTATTGTCTTTATATGGCATAAGGACGGTTAATGAGCCATTAAAACGTTCTACAGAACCACTTATTAAAGGTTTTTTGCATTGGGCAGCGTGATCAGCAAGAAGATAGCGTGTCGTAAAATTATCACTTCCATCAACAATGATGTGGTAAGCATTGAGCAGTTTATCCACATTACTTTTATCTAAGCGTAGGGTGTGTTTTTCAACTACAACATGAGGATTTATTGCTTTTATAGTGGTTTCAGCACTGTCTGTTTTTCTTTTGTTTATTGCATTTGTTTTATGAATAACTTGGCGTTGTAAATTGGAAAGTGAAACGATGTCGTTATCGACAATTCCAATGGTTCCAACACCTGCGGCAGCCAAATAGGTTAAGACAGGAGCACCAAGACCACCAGCGCCCACAACAAGAACACGTGCTTTTTTTAGCTTTTGTTGCCCTGCACCACCAATCTCAGGCAAAATGATGTGGCGTGCATAGCGTTCGATTTCTTTGTTGTTTAATTTTGTATCTGTTTCTTGTGTCATAAATTTTCTCTTGTCATAGTTCTTTTATTGTTTACTAAGTTTATGGTGCATAGACCAGTCTGCTTTTAGGATAGGGAGGATTTATTTATGAAAATTGCCATTCAGATGGATCATATTTCAACAGTTCGGATTCAAGGAGATACGACATTTGCACTCGCTTTAGCAGCACAAGAACGTGGACATTCTCTCTTCCATTATACACCAGATCGTTTATCTCTGTGTGATGGTTGTGTGATTGCACGACTAGAGCCATTGATTGTGCGTGATAAAGAGGGAAGCCACTATCAATTAGAAAAGCCTGCTCGCACGGAATTAACAGATATGGATGTGGTTCTTTTACGCCAAGATCCACCTTTTGATCTCAATTATATCACGACGACTCATTTGTTAGAACGTATTCATCCTAAAACACTCGTTGTGAATGATCCAGCATGGGTACGCAATAGCCCAGAAAAAATTTTTGTTACTGAATTTTCTGATCTGATGCCAGAAACATTAATTACCAAAGATATTGAAGAAATAACAGCTTTTAGAGAGACATTTGGCGATATTATTGTTAAACCACTTTATGGAAATGGGGGCGCTGGTGTTTTTTATTTAAAACAAGATGATCGCAATTTAGCATCATTGTTGGAAATGTTTGCAGAAATTTATCATGAACCTTTTATTGTTCAGCGCTATTTAGAGGCAGTACGAAAAGGAGATAAAAGGATTATTTTGCTTGATGGTACACCCGTTGGAGCTATTAATCGAATTCCGACAAAAACAGATGTGCGCTCTAATATGCATGTTGGAGGTCGCGCGGAAAATGTTGAGTTAACAAAACGTGATTATGAGATTTGTGAACGTATTGCTCCAGCCTTAAAGGAACGTGGTCTTCTTTTTGTGGGGATTGATGTGATCGGAGATTATATAACAGAAATTAATGTGACGTCTCCTACAGGAATTCGTGAAATTAAACGCTTCTGCGGTACAGATGTTGCTCATTTGTTTTGGGATGTTATTGAGTTCAAGCGTTCAAATTAATTTATTTGACAGAGGACAAAAACATGGTTTTAAAAAAATGATCCATGTTGTTTTTTATATTTGTTATGTTGCAAATGTGAACTAGAATGACCGTATGATATAAATTAAGAGGCTGTGTCCTCAATTTTTAGGGAGTTTATAGATGAGCAGAGTATTATCAATTGGAGTGGGATTGATTTTTGCGCTACTGCTGTCAGCAAATGGAGGCAATGCGCGCGATCAAATACAGATTACTGGTTCATCTACAGTTTTACCTTATCAAAAGATTGTTGCTGAGACATTTGGAGAAATTTATCCCCATTTTAAGGTTCCTGTTATCGAATCAGGTGGAACAGGAGCTGGTATTAAGGAATTCTGCCGTGGTATTGGGGAGAACACCGTTGATATTGTCAATGCTTCGCGAGCAATGAAGCCGAGTGAATTACAGTCTTGTTTTGATGCTGGTGTAAAAGATGTTGAGGAAATACGTATTGGGTATGATGGTATTGTTTTTGCAACAGATATTAAGGGTCCTGATTGGAAGTTAAAGCCAGTAGATGTTTATAAAGCTCTTGCTGCTCGAATTATTATAGACGGAAAGTTGCAACCGAATAATGTTTTGAAATGGAGTGCAGTTAATAGTGCTCTTCCTGATTGGACGATAGCAGCGTATATTCCTGGAGAGAAGCATGGGACGCGTGAAGTTTTTGAGGAAAAATTACTTACTGAGGGGTGTAAAGAGAGTGGGGCAGTTGAGGTGATGAAGTCTTTAGGAATGGATGATAAGGAGATACACACTGCTTGTATTGCGATACGTAAGGATGGAAAAGCGGTTGATATTGATGGTGATTATTCTGAAACATTTGCGCGTCTAACTTCTAATAAAACAGGGGTTGGTATTTTTGGTTTGTCTTTTTATCAAAATAATGCTGATAGGCTAAAGGTTGCCGATATTAACGGTTTTGCGCCAACAGTTGAGACGATTTCTAGCGGACAATATCCAGTTTCTCGTCCGCTTTTTTTCTATATTAAGAAAGCACATTTAGGTATTATTTCAGGTTTGCGAGAGTATGTTGACTTTTTTCTTTCTGATCAGATGATTGGTCCAGAGGGTCCTTTGGCTGAATATGGTTTGATTGTTTCTCCTGAAAAGGAGCGTCAAGCGCAGCGTTCTGATTTTTCTGCTGGTCGAGTAATGACATTGAAATAATTTGCAGGGAAAATTTGTTGGATTTCTGGAATAGGAAACTTGGGTGCTATTTTTTATAAAAACTGAAAGATAAAATGCGCATTTCCTTTATTATTTTGCTGTTATTGATTTTTGGATTTTGTGGCTTTTGTATTTCTTATATGCGAGCACGCATTCTTGAATACAGACAACATAAGATGCATTCTCGTGCGTATTATTATGGCTGGTGGACATTTTTGATTACTGTTATTCCAGCTTTTATTTTTTTAATTGTTTGGGATGCTGGGAGTACAATTTATTTAGAATATAATGCCTCTCGAGAGCTTGGGGCGTATAGTGCGCATGTAACAGAGTCTGTAAATCATGATCTACTTTGGGAGACACTTCGAAGTCTCGTCAAAATGATTCATCGCTTTGAGGGGAATCTTTCTACCGCTTCCTATAAGGAAGTGCAGGCACAATTACTCGCGAAGGGATTGATTGTATCTCATGAAGCATCAGATGATGTGTTCAAAATAGCCCGGTCGTGGGTATTCTCTTCTGAAAAGCTTAAGTTTATAGGTTATGGTTTCCTTTTTGCTATTGCATTCTTTGGTTTTATCTGTGGAATGATGCAAATTGCGCCTCATCAGCGTGCGCGCAATAAGGTTGAATCTTTTATTATTATTGGATTAATTTGTGCATCTATTGTTGCAGTTTTGACAACAATAGCCATTGCGCTTTCTATGCTTTTTCAGACAGTGAGCTTTTTTCAGTCTGTATCCTTTTCAAATTTCTTTTTAGGAACTGTTTGGGATCCGCGTTTTTCCGCGAGTGGCTCAAGCGATGAAGTAGGACAATTTGGTTTAATACCGCTTCTTGCTGGTACGCTTTATATTGCATTTGTCGCCATGCTTTTTGCTGTACCTATAGGACTATTTTCAGCTCTTTATATGGCTGAGTATGCTTCTACGCGATTGCGAGCAATTGTAAAACCATTGTTGGAAGTTCTTGCTGGCATCCCAACCATTGTTTATGGTTTTTTTGCTTTGAAGGTTGTAGGACCATTTTTACGTGATCTCTCTGCGTCTCTCTCAGATGGGGGTGGTTTTATTATGGCACAAAGTGTTTTGACTGCTGGAGTTGTGATGGGAATTATGTTGATACCTTTTGTTTCCTCTTTATCGGATGATGTTATTACGGCTGTTCCACGCATTTTACGTGAAGGTTCTTATGGTTTAGGCGCAACGCAATCTGAAACAATTAAAAAAGTTGTTATACCAGCAGCGCTTCCAGGGATTATGGGGGCCATTTTGTTGACGGCATCGCGTGCAATTGGAGAAACAATGATTGTGGTTTTGGCGGCAGGTGTTGCAGCAAACTTAACACTCAATCCTTTCGAAGCAATGACTACGATGACTGTAAAGATTGTTAATCAATTGACCGGTGACTTTGAGTTTAATTCTCCACAAACTCTGGTGGCTTTTGCCTTAGGAATGACGCTCTTTGTTATGACACTTTTGATGAACATTCTGGCTCTTTATATTGTGCGTAAATATCGGGAACAATATGAATGAATGAAGATTTTTTCCCTCGTCGCAATATTAGCCTCAAGCGTCGGTATTGGGCTGAACGTCGTTTTCGTGCCTATGGTTTGATTGCCATTTCTATTGGTTTGTTTTTTTTATTTACGCTTTTATGGTCTATCATTGGTCAGGGTTATACAGCTTTTTTTCAAAGTGAAATGACATTATCGATTTATTTGGATGAAAAGATCATTGATCCAAGTGGTCAACATAAAACAAAACCGCGAGTACTCATGACGGCGAATTATCCACTTCTTGTACGCAATGCTTTAGCAAAGAAACTTAATATAGATCAAAATGATCGAGCCTCTCTTCGGGAAGTTAATCGTATGTTTTCAAATAGTGTTCGCGTTCAACTGCGTGAAATGGTGACAAAGAATCCAAAACTGATTGGCACGATGCAAAAAGTTAAAGTTTTGGCATCTGCGGATATTGATTCTGCTTATAAGGGACAGATTGATCTGCGTGTAGCAGAAAAAAACCGTAAAGTTTCTAATCGACAAGTAGAATGGATAAAGCGTTTAGCGCATGATGGTACGCTTTATAAAACATTTAATATTGGTTTTTTTACATTTGGCGCTTCAAGTCGTCCTGAGACTGCGGGATTAGGTGTTGCGATCATTGGTTCTCTTTATATGATAGGCATCGTTTTATTAGTTTCACTCCCGATAGGCATAGCAACGGCTCTTTATTTGGAAGAATATGCACGCAAAAATAAATTTACAGATTTTATAGAGGTTAATATCAATAATCTTGCAGCTGTTCCTTCAATTGTGTTTGGTCTTTTAGGACTCTCTTTTTTTGTTAATTTTTTAGGATTACCACGTTCAGCTTCTTTTGTTGGTGGTCTTGTTTTAGCGCTCATGACTCTTCCTACGATCATTATTGCAACACGTTCTGCTCTGCGTGCTGTTCCTCTCTCTATTCGTGCAGCAGCTTTAGGACTGGGAGCATCAAAAACACAAATGATTTTTCATCATGTTGTTCCTTTAGCTGCGCCTGGTATTTTGACAGGCACAATTATTGGAGTCGCTCAGGCTTTGGGTGAAACAGCTCCTTTGCTTTTGATTGGAATGGTTGCTTTTGTTGTTAATATTCCTACGACCCCTATGGATCCAGCAACAGCTTTACCTGTTCAAATTTTTATGTGGGCGGGTGAAGCAGAGCGTGCTTTTGTTGAAAAGACATCAGGAGCTATTATTGTATTAATGATTTTTCTTGCGATCATGAATATTTCTGCGGTTTTTTTACGTCGACGATTTGAACGCCGCCAGTAATTTTAATAAAACAACAGCTTTGATAAGATTTTTGTAAGGTGAACTTTTGTAATGAAGATTAAAATGCGCGGTCAGGATGTGAAGGTTTCTTATGGAGACAAAGAAGCACTCCACGGTATTACACTTGATATTCCTGAACATCAAGTAACAGCTTTGATTGGTCCATCAGGATGCGGAAAGTCGACTTTTTTGCGTTGTTTTAACCGTATGAATGATACGATTGAAGGCGCTAAAACAACCGGTCTTATTACCTTAGATGGGGAGAATATTTATGACCAGAGGATTGATGTTGTAGAATTGCGCGCTCGTGTTGGAATGGTTTTTCAAAAGCCCAGTCCTTTTCCAAAATCTATATTTGAGAATGTTGCGTATGGTCCACGCATTCATGGTTTAGTTAAAACGCGCTCTGAATTGCATGATGTGGTTGAAAAAAGTTTGAGGCAGGCAGGTTTGTTTGAAGAAGTAAAAGACCGTCTTCATGATCTTGGAACAAGTTTATCAGGGGGACAACAACAGCGTTTGTGTATTGCACGTGCTATTGCGGTTAGTCCTGAAGTTATTTTGATGGATGAGCCCTGTTCAGCTCTTGATCCCATTGCGACGGCACGGATTGAAGAGCTTATCGATGCGTTACGGCAAAATTATACAATTGTTATTGTAACGCATTCCATGCAACAGGCCGCACGTGTTTCTCAATATACGGCTATGTTTCATTTAGGGCATTTGGTAGAAGTTGGTGCGACTGAAATGATCTTTACCTCACCAAAAGAGCAACGGACGCAAGATTATATTACGGGGCGTTTTGGATAGGTGAATTGAGGAGTGTAAGATATGTCTATGAACCATACTGTCCGTTCTTATGATGCAGAACTAAAATATTTAAAAGCAAGGATTACAGAAATGGGGAGCCATGCAGAAAGAATGATTGAACGTTCTGTAGCATCGGTTGTGTGTAGTGATCTTCAACTTGCAACGACAGTGATTGCCGATGATGTGTTTTTAGATGAAGCAGAACGTGACATTGATGAAAAAGCGGTTGCTATTATTTGCAAACGCCAACCGATGGCTGTCGATTTGCGTGAAATTATTGGAGCCATTCGTATTTCTTCTGATCTTGAGCGGATTGGGGATATGGCCAAAAACATTGCTAAAAGGACTGTTGCACTTTCAGAAATACGTCAATCTGCTTCTGTTTATCATGGGCTTGAAACAATTACAGCTTTAGCACTCAATCAATTAAAAGAAGTCTTAAATGCTTATACGAGTCGCCTATTAGAGCGTGTTGACGCGGTGCGTGAGCGTGATGAGAAGATTGATGCTTTGTATACTTCTCTTTTTCGTGAACTTTTGACATATATGATGGAAGATATGCGTAATATTACGGTTTGTACGCACTTACTGTTTTGTTTAAAGAATATTGAACGGATTGGTGACCATGTTACTAATATTGCTGAGATGCTGCATTATATCATAACGGGGTACCATATGTCTTCTGATCGTCCTCGCGATGACCTTACTTATAAAGTTGGGATAGGTGAGAAGAAAATAGATTAAAATTTTTCTTATATGTATAAAATCAGTTTGTAGATATTATGAGTATTTTCTTACAGTGCAGCTATAGAAAGAATAAGATAGCTATACTATGGAAAAGCACAAAGAAGAAACAAAGAGTTTTTCAGAGAAGCATGGCAGATTTCTAACTCTTAGTTTGACATATTTGTATATTGGATGATATCATCACTCGTATTGTGGCAGGAGGGGAGTTTTCTAGGGGAATTTCCTTTCAGATCATTTTGTTAAAATTTTATATTAAAGGGGATATCTGTATTATTTTTTTAATATCGATGCAAAGAGTTTTGGTATCCAAATTTTTTGTATGTAGGAGAAGTGGATAGTGTTACTTCATTGTAATTGGAACGTGTGGGCTATTATGGCCTATATTGAACCATAAAGAATAACAATATTGATCTGTAAATTAAGAGTTTTTTATTTTTTATTTTGCATAGATACTTTTTGATTACCTCTTGTATTAAAATTTTACTGAGTGGTAACAGTTAGCTATGTACTTTATTGAGAGATACATTTAAAGCTCATTTCAAGACTTGAATAGCTCAGAGATTATAGGAATGTGTTGCATAAGATGAAAAAAAATCGTTGGAATGTTTTTGTTACCTGTTGTGTAGCGCCATTAGTTGTTGTGGGGTGTGCTTCAAATCGTTTAGATACTGGAAAAGTAAATAATAATAAGACAAAAACAGTTACGTATCCATTGACAGAGCGTCAATGTCTCATGCGAGCGATGTATTTTGAATCAAATCGCACAAGCCGTGAAGGAATGATTGCTGTTGGGACGGTTGTTATGAATCGTGTTAATTCAACCGCCTATCCTAAGACGATTTGTGGTGTTGTTGGTCAATATAAGCAGTTTGCTCCTGGTGTTTTAACGCGTCCTATGACGGAGAAAGCATCTGTTGCTCGTGTAAGAGAGGCGGCTGATGCTGTTTTACGGGGTGAACGAGATAAGAAAGTTAAACACGCTAAGTTTTTTCATACCGCTGGTTTGTCTTTTCCGTATAAAAACATGCATTATGTTCAGGTTGCAGGGGGAAATGCTTTTTATGAAAAACGATCACGTGATGGGGAACTTCAAGTTCCTACAAATAATCGCCCTTATGATGTTGCTTATGCTTTTGCTCAAGAACGTTCTGGTCATGCGCCAAGCTTTATAGATGAAGGCTTAGAAAGTGGGGGAGTAAAGGTAGAGAAAAGTGCATCTCCTTCGACAGAAGTAGCACAGTCCAAAACGGCACACCCTGCGCATTTTGCTATGGTACAGCTTGATAAAGTTCCTATTCCTGCCTATGCACCTCAACATCTAGCTAGGAAAGAGGAAAATAAAACGATTATGACTTTGCCTTCATCAGATCAGTTAAATGCAATTGTTGCAATGTTAGAAAAACGACATAGAAACTGGTAAGTTTTTCACGACAAAAGAAGGGTTATATACCCATTGCGGTTTATGAATTAAGTGAACCTTTTAGCGATAATGACACGCATAAATATACGTAGAGAAAATGAACTCGAAGGATCTAAAAAAATTTATAAGATGACGACGTAAAGAACGCATTTTATTTAAAGAAGGGTATTGCTAATGTACTTTGATATTCATGAGACAATTTCGCCTGAAATGCTTAATCGTCTTGCAGAAATTACAGTAAAAGTGGGGTTGAATTTACAAGAGGGGCAGGATCTTGTTTTGACCGCTCCAGTTTCAGCATTACCTTTTGTTCGGCGTATTGCGTATCATGCTTATAAGGTTGGTGCTGGTGTCATTATACCAATTTTTAGTGATGATATGTTATCGCTTACACGTTTTGAAAATGCTCATACAGCTAGTTTTGATTGTGCCCCTTCTTGGCTTTATGAGGGAATGGCGAAGGCTTTTGAAAAGGGGGCAGCGCGTTTAGCAATTGTTGGTGATAATCCTTTGCTCCTTTCCAATCAAGATTTTGATAAGGTTGCGCGTTTGAATAAGGCGACTTCACTAGCTTACCAGCCTGCTCTCAAAAAAATATCGAATTTTTCTATAAATTGGTCAATTGTTGCTTATCCAACAGCAGGATGGGCTGAGGCAATGTTTCCTTCTTTACCACTGAATGAGGCGATTAAAAAATTAGCCGATGCAATTTTTTCTGCTTCACGTGTTACAGAAGAAGATCCGGTACATGCGTGGTTCGTCCATAACGAGAATTTAAAGAAACGGTCATCTTGGCTTAATGAGCAGCGTTTTTCTGCTTTACACTTTACAGGGCCAGGGACTGATTTAACTGTTGGTTTGGCAGATGATCATGAATGGCATGGTGGTGCATCTGTTGCTCAAAATGGTGTTATTTGCAATCCGAATATTCCGACAGAAGAAGTTTTCACGACTCCTCATGCTCATAAGGTTGAAGGTTTTGTTCGCTCAACAAAGCCACTTTCCTATCAAGGAACACTGATTGATAATATTGAAGTACGTTTTGAAGCAGGGCGTATTGTTGAATCCCGTGCATCAACGGGGCAGGAAGTTTTGCAGCAGGTTTTGCAAAGTGATGAGGGTGCAAGCCGATTGGGCGAAGTTGCTCTTGTTCCTCATTCTTCACCAATTTCTAAGAGTGACCTCCTTTTTTATAATACCTTATTTGATGAAAATGCTGCATGTCATATTGCTTTAGGACAGTGTTATTCCAAATGCTTTTTAGATGGGGCATCATTGACATCAGAAGAGATTGCAGCGCGTGGTGGTAATAAAAGTGTCATTCATATTGACTGGATGATTGGTTCTGGCGAAATTGATATCGATGGCATTACCCAAGATGGTGTAAGAGTTCCTGTATTTCGTAAAGGTGAGTGGGCTTAATCCTGCTATGTCCTCAAATATTGTCATTTGAGGTAGGGTGGGGTGTAAGCCTCATTGATACGTTAAGTATTTTAGAGTGCCAGGTGAATATTCAAGGCAGGGTTTGGTCATAAAGCCTTTAGTTAAGTGACTCACATGAGTAGGAAGCTAAGTGAAATCCACTCATCAAGAATTTGAGTCGTTTATAGAGCAGATGTAGAGGAAACCTTTGTTCTTTGAGGAGGGAAAAGAAGCCAATTTATTGGTGATACAATTGAAAAGTGTATAATTATTAAAGAAGAGAGATGCCTGAACTTCCTGAAGTAGAGACAGTTCGTCGTGGACTTGAGTCTGTTGTAACTGATGCAAAGATAGTATCTGTCAGACTTAATCGTAGAGATTTGCGCTTTCCTTTTCCTGAGGCTTTTTCTGAGCGCCTTATTGGCAGAACAATTATAGAACTTGGTCGGCGTGCAAAATATTTATTATTCCATCTTTCTCAGAATGAAACGATTTTAAGCCATTTAGGAATGTCTGGTTCATGGCGTATAGAGAATGATCTTTTAAGAACGACAAGTAAATTGGTTAAACATGATCATTTTGTCATGGATATTCAAACAAGGAATGGTGAAGTTTATCATCTTATTTATAATGATGTGCGTCGCTTTGGATTTATGCTTTTAGTCAATACGGACAAGCTTTATGAACATCCACTTTTAAATAAGCTAGGGCTTGAACCTATGAGTAATTCGTTTTCTGGTCGTTATTTACAAAAGGCTTTTGTTAATAAAAAAATGTCTCTCAAGAGCGTTTTACTTGATCAGTCTATTGTTGCAGGTCTTGGGAATATTTATGTTTGTGAAGCACTTTGGCGGAGTCGTTTGTCTCCACAACGTGGTGCATTTACATTGGCATCAAAAACGGCACGTGCATGTGAATTTGCAGATTCTTTAGCAAAAAATATACGCAATGTGATTTCTGAAGCCATTTTGTCTGGTGGCTCTTCTTTACGTGATTATATGCATATAGATGGTTCACTTGGTTATTTCCAACATGCTTTTTCAGTTTATGGACGAGAAGGCAAGCAATGTTTGGAATGTGGAACGCCTATAGTGCGTATTTTACAGGCTGGACGTTCAAGTTTTTACTGCTCACAATGCCAAAAATGAATAAGGTGTCTTGCAAAATCTTACAAGAGGCTTAAAGTCGTCGTATCTATAGTATAATTACACAAGGCTTGAGAGGTTTTTTTTATGCTGAATAAAGTACTAACACATCTTGATGGAAATATAGAAAAGAGCCTTGAACGCCTTTTTTCTCTTTTACGTTTTCAATCGATTTCTACAGACTCGGCTTACAAGGATGCATGTCGTAAAGCAGCTGATTGGTTAGTAGAGGATTTAAAAAGCATCGGTTTTGAGGCTTCACGCCGTGATACACCGGGTCATCCAATGGTTGTTGGGCATCATCCAGGACCTTCGGATGATTGTTTGCATGTTTTGTTTTACGGACATTATGATGTTCAACCTGTTGATCCTTTGAGTTTATGGGAGGATGATCCATTTACACCTTCTTTAAAAGAGAGAGATGGAGAGAAAGTTATTTGTGCTCGTGGAGCTTCAGATGACAAAGGTCAGTTGATGACTTTTATTGAAGCATGTCGTGCATTTAAGAAAGAAACAGGGCATCTTCCTGTTAAAGTTACTATTTTATGTGAAGGTGAGGAAGAATGTGCTTCTCCTTCCCTTATTCCTTTTTTAAAAGAAAATAAAGATGAACTTAAGGCAGATTATGCATTGGTTTGTGACACGTCAATGTGGGATGCGGATACACCATCTATTGCTCTTTCTCTTCGGGGAATTATGGCAGAAGAGATAATTATTACAGCAGCGAATCGTGATTTGCATTCTGGTTATTTTGGAGGAGTAGCAGTTAATCCCATTCGTATTCTAACGAAAATCTTAGCAGGACTTCACGATGAAAATAATAGGGTAACACTTCCTAGTTTTTATGATGGCGTAGAAGAAACACCTCCACAGATTTTGCAGTTATGGAATGAACTTAATTGTACTGCTGAAAATTTTCTTGGTCCTATAGGGCTTTCCATTCCTGCTGGTGAAAAAGGGCGGAGCATTTTAGAGCTTGTATGGGCACGTCCTACCATGGAAATTAATGGTATTAGTGGCGGCTATGAAGGGGAAGGGATGAAAACGGTTATTGCTTCTCAAGCGAGTGCAAAAGTATCGTGTCGTTTGGTGCATAAGCAAGATCCAGAGAAAATACGCCAAGCGTTGCGTGATTATGTACGTAGCTCAATTCCGGCTGATTGTAAGGTTGAATTTAAGAATCACGGTTCTTCTCCGGCACTTCAGATTTCTGATGATTCATCTTTTATCAAGGAGGCGAAGGATGCCTTATCACAAGAGTGGGAAGTGCCTGCTGTTTTGACAGCTATGGGGGGCTCGATCCCAATTGTAGCAGATTTTCGGTCAATTCTTGGTATGGAAACTCTTTTGGTTGGTTTTGGACTGGCTGATGATCGTATTCATTCGCCTAATGAAAAGTATAATTTAAAATCGTTTCATAAGGGGCAGCGGTCTTGGGCGCGTATTCTTGCTGCTTTCGCAAATAGGAGGGTAAATGGCTGAGATTCGCGTTCATCAAGGTGATTTACCAAACTTAGATAATTATAAAACTGACGCCATTGCGATTGATACTGAAACTTTAGGGTTACAACCCCATCGTGATCGTTTATGTGTTGTTCAGCTTTCTTCTGGAGATGGTACTGCCGATATTATACAAATTGCTAAAGGACAAAAGAGTGCACCTAATTTGGTCAAGCTTCTTGGAGATAACGCAGTCATCAAAATATTCCATTTTGGGCGTTTTGATCTTGCGATTTTAGCGCATACATTTGGTGTTATGCCAGAGGCTATTTTTTGTACAAAGATTGCTTCGAAACTCACGCGTACTTATACGGATCGTCATGGCTTGAAAGAAATTTGTAATGAATTGCTGAATGTGAATATTTCTAAACAGCAACAATCTTCGGATTGGGCGGCAGAAACGTTATCACAGGCACAAATTGAATATGCTGCGTCGGATGTGTTATATTTGCATCGTTTAAAGGTTATATTTGAAGAACGTTTAAGACGTGAAGAGCGAGAAAATGTTGCCAAGGCATGCTTTCAATTTTTGCCTATGAGAGCTAGGCTTGATCTTTTAGGATGGGCGGAAGTTGATATTTTTGCGCATAGCTAACTTTAAAATTGGCTTTTAATGGAGTTAATTATTGATGTGAGAGGATGAAATGCTTGTACATTATGGGCATTTTATCCTCTCATCTTTTCTGATAAGAGTTATAATAAATTCTTAAGTGCTATTTCATTTGAAGTTTAGGTAATCAAAGTGCTTTTGCGAATTCATATTTTTTACTTTTGTAACAGCTTTTATTTGAAAAAAGCAATTTTGAGGAGAGTTTTGAAACATATGGTAGGTTCGAAGACCTAAATCTCTGAAACCAGTACACAGCCTAATTGGGAAAAAATATGAAGGCGTAAATATAAAAACCAAATCTTATCTTTACCATCATTTTTAATTCTGCTTTACGACTTTCAAAAGTATCTAAAGCAATGTCTGTTAAATAATAGAGATTACGCATTGCCTCACGCTTTTGTTTCTCACGTTTTTAATGGATTTACGTTCTTCATGTAAAACAGAACGCCCTAAACGGAATATATTTGTGTTGCTAATTCATGTGCTTTTTTTAAAATAAACCGGCACCCAAGCTCATTTCACGGCGGCGCTTATGAGTGGTATAACGATAAAGCCCCAAAATATGATATAAAATTCGTTGAGCACTCCCATCTTTACGCTTATGGAGTAACAAGCCGCTACCATCTTTACGCTTATGGAGTAACAAGCCGCTACCATCACACAATTTGCCAACTCCCAATGTTGTGTAGCTCTTGGCACTTGGGATGGTTTATAAGAGGCATTTTTAGTCTTTTTTATTTTTGTCTACACAGCTCTCCCCACTTGTAACATGCAATCAAATGGTTTTGATGGATTCAACATGAAAAAGATTTGGATGAGAGAATCTTACGGTATTCAGGGTTTTTACTCAATATGAATAACGCTAAACTATCATTATAAATCAATATATTATATGATTAATGTATACAGATAACTACGATTGCACTGAACAATGCAAAGAGCAACTCCTAGAAAAGTGTGCTAGAAACAAGTCAGCAAGAGCGCTTTTTACTAAGTCAAAACGTTGCAATAGCTTTTGCATTTAAATAGATTCGTAAGAATCCCCCTGTTTTCAAGAGTTTTATCTCTATACAAACTTCATTTATGATGTGGAAGCGAATAAATTTGCTTAATGTATAATGAACAAGTTTGGAATGAGAGAATATTCTGATATTCTAGGGGCTCATTTTGTGTGAGGAAATGTACATTATATTTATAAATCAATTGTTTATGTGAGGCTCGTATAGTTTATTATTTTCAGACGATACTTCGTGCCTTTAATTTATTACTCAATAAGTGATTTCTATGTTGGTAGAGCAGGGCAATTTGCTTTTATTTTAAAATCAAAAGGGCTCCAAAGCTTTATTTGTAAGGATTTTCACTTTTTATCTATAAACATATTATTTTTCTCTAGAAATTTGCAATGAAGGCACTAGGTAAAATCCATTATGGATATTTAATGAGGTTAATTTATGAACATAAAATATTTTATTACAGCTTTTGCTACTTTTGCTTCAATCTCTATCGCTCAGGGTGCGAGTTTTTTAGCGTCTCAAAACCTTATACAGAGAGCATCTTCGGCTGTTCCTCCAATAGGTCTTTTTTCTGGTGAACAGCTTCGCAAGGTATTATCTGAAGTTTTTCAAATAGAACTTTCTTGCACAAATAACAGTGAATACATAACAGCAGTTAAGTTAGTACCTGTGTCACATTCTGGTAAAAAAAGAGGATATAATCCTAAAAAAGGACTAGGGAAAAGAGGACGACCAAACCTATTTACACGAAGTCCAATGAGTTTTTAAAAAGTGAGAAAACAACATTGAGAGCTGTAACGTATGCTCGAAAAATGAAGAAAAGAGATATTATCACCTGAAAACAGGAGGGGAGCTATTTTTTTAAATGGTGTTATAATTGTATACGGTGAGAATGAAGAGTACTGTTCGGAAAAGATACGAGCAGGGAGATTTTAGTGAACGAATAGTACTGTATAATAGCAACCAGTCGTTACAAAATTCATGGGTTTAGATGAATATAGCCTAGAGATTTCGGGTTATTTTGTTATGCCGATCGTCATTTTAAGTGTGGTTATATAAGGCATGTAAAACGCCTTGATAAGTGCTTTTAGAGTATGGGGTGGGATTAGTGAAGGACTTGTCTATAGGGAATCTTTGGTTAAGTGAATTACATGAATGGGAAGCTAAATGAAACCCACTCGACAAAAATCTGGACTATTTGCAGACAGGGTCTGATAGGACGCTTCATCCAAATCGAGAAGAAAGCCAAGTATTTATTTTAATGTTAAACTTTTGATCTTGGTGTGTTTCAAGGAATAAAACGCCATTGAGTTGCATACTTACGTGAGCTTGTTTTAAAGAAACATTTCTCAATGCTCACAAGCCTATTTCGCGACGCCATTTATGAAAGGTATAATGGTAAATCCATTGAGTACTACCGCCTTTACGCTTATGAAGGTGAAAAGCCAGCATTCATCACACACTTTGCTAGTTCTCAATATTGTGACAGCCTTTGGTATGTGAGACGATTCATAAGGAGGCGTTTTTAATCCTTTCTTGTACAGTTTTTATCGACACGGCTTTTCTTGCTTGTAATGTGCAAGCGAATGATTTTGATTGATTGCGATATGCAACCAGTTTGGAATGAGAGAATCTTACGATATGTGACTACAGAATTTTATAAAATATTCTTTATTTGTCTATGATTCAAAATATCAGATATTTGCTCTACCAAATTAATGACTTTCAAAGCAAAGTTTGGTGTGAACACTTTAAGAAAGATCTCTCATCTTTTTTGCTTTAGGGAGAGTTTTAATATAGATGTCAGCATTTATCATACCAGTTTCTTGTCTTTAGGCATTTTTTTCAATTTAGTCTTGTAATGGAGTATGAAATGATAGCCTAGAAATAAGGCTGAAGCTCTGAAAAAGACTTTACTATAAGGTTGAAAGAAGAAAAAAATGGTAAATATTTAAAAACAATAAATGCCTAAAGTAAAAATAAAGAGCAGGCAAGTTGCATGTGATCTTGTTTCAATCCATGGATTATTGGAAGTCTTATTTTGTGCGATACAAGTTTATGTTTGAAATAAGCATCCTTTTTATGAAAAAAACGAATACATAGTTTTCATATTTGGTTATGCGAAGGATGAAGGTAAAAACGTTATTTGTATAAATTTAAATAGAACGGTTGCATTTGACAGTTCTTGCTATTGAAAACATTCATAAGTGACATTTTTAGTTTTTTAACGGTTTCACATACTTGCTCGTTTGTAATGTATAGAGGGATGATTTTTGTTGCTTGAATATACAATGGTTTAAGATGAGAGCATTTGAATTTAATATAAAAGGATAATTTTTCATTAGACAAGAGCACATGCTTTCCACGGTGATAACGCAGATATTTTTGAAAAATTTATAAAGAAGAGCAAATGTGACAAGAGACAATCATTTGTACATTGGCATAGTTCAATTCTCATTTATTACAGATCAAGCAATCAAAGGTGATTTGATTGGCTTTTTGTTTTTTTTATGAGTGTATCATTTTTGCTACAGATATCTGAAGTTTGGGCTCTATATGAAACGATGTGTTCAAATAAATATTCAGCTATGGAGAGAAAATATGAATATGAAATGGTTAATAACAGCTTCTGCTTTCGCTTTTGTTTCAGCTTCAGCAGCACAAGCAGCAGATGTTATTGTTCCCCCAAGTCCAACACCTGTTGCTCCCGTTATTGTTGCTCCAACTTTTTCTTGGACAGGTTTTTATGTTGGAGGCCAGATTGGTGGTTTTTCGGGTAAAACGAAAATGGATATTCTCAGTAACGGAAAAAAGATTCCAGCGCCTGATGACCTTTTGCCTAAACTATCTGGTTTCATGGGTGGTCTTTACGCAGGTTCCAACGTTGATCTCGGCAATGGCCTTATTTTAGGTGTTGATACAGATATCGTGTGGTCTAATAAAGATGACACGAAGACAGGAAACACATATGTTATTCTTCCAAATCACATAAATTATATTAAGAAGATATTAACAGAATCTGGAATTAGTATTGGTAAAGATGCGCTTGAAGCTGGTGCTAAACGGACCCACAGTTTCACTTTTAAAGAAAAGTGGGCTGGTGCGACACGTGTACGTATTGGTTTTGCAGCTGAACGCATTATGCCTTATGTTGCTGGTGGTATCGCCTATACACAGCTTCAAGATACTGCATCGATTTCAATAACAGGCAAAGATTCAGATAAAGTAATAGCTTCTGGTATCTTGTCTGATGAAACAAAGACCCTTGTTGGTTACACTCTGGGTGCTGGTGTTGATTTAGCTATGACCAATAACGTTATTGTCCGTGCGGAATATCGTTACTCTGATTTTGGTAAAAAGAAATTCTCAAATGATAAATATGAGACATCTTACAAAACCAATGATTTCCGAGTTGGTGTTGCTTACAAATTTTAATAGATGATAAGTTAAACAACAGAGGCGCTGTCGAAGGCAGCACCTCTGTTATTCTCTGTTGCTATATTATCACACAATACATAATTTATTGTGGATGTGGAGAAATATTATTCATATTTTCTTAAAAAAATCATAGACAATAAACAATAATTACATTTAAAAATCAATAAGTTATTTATATATATTTTTTAAGTTTCTCGTACAAAATCGAGCTATGAATTGGTTTTGTCTGGGATGTGCCCTCCATTTTCTGTGACTGTATCATTTTTACTACAGCTTTTCTTTCTGTAATCTTGTAGCACTGTGCTCATAAATAAATTAGGAGCAAAGTTTATGAATATAAAATCTTTAGTAACAACTTCTGTTATCGCTATAGCGGCAGCTTCTGCAGCACAAGCTGCTGATGTTATCATCCCTCGTGAAACAGCCCCAGCAGTCATCTCAGCCCCTTCATTTTCTTGGACAGGCTTTTATATCGGTGGTCAGATTGGTGGTTTTTCAAGTAAAATTGACTTAAAAGATAAAGATAAAGAGACTTCAGTTTTTAAAGACTTATCACCTAAACTTTCAGGTATGATTGGTGGTTTTTATGCAGGATCTAACTTTGATCTTGGAAACGGCATTATATTAGGTGTTGAAACAGATATGATCTGGTCTGGCAAAAAGGATGTGCGAGTAGCTTCTGAAACTGTAACTCCTCCAGCTGGTGGAACTGTAACTCCTCCAGCTGGTGGAACTGTAACTCCTCCAGCTGGTGGAACTGAAACTCCTCAAGGTGGTGGAACTGAAACTCCTCAAGGTGGTGGAACTGAAACTCCTCAAGGTGGTGGAACTGTAAAGAGTTTAAGTATTAGAAGTGCAGGTGCACAAGAAGCTGTGGATGTATCAGAAGCTGTTGGTTTTAAACAGAAATGGGCTGGTGCTACGCGAGTACGTATTGGTTTTGCTGCTGCTGACCGCATTATGCCTTATGTTGCTGGAGGTGTTGCCTATACACAGCTAGAGGCTGCTCATGGAGAAGTGAAGGTAGGTGATAAAACTTTTGTTTCAGGTTCATCTGCTGAAACAGCAACAATGGTTGGTTTCACTATTGGTGGCGGTCTTGATTTTGCTGTGACTGATAATGTCCTGTTGCGTGCAGAATACCGTTACTCGGACTATGGTAAAAAGAAATTTTTTGCAAAAGAAAAAGAATATAATTTCAGAACCAATGATTTCCGTGTTGGCGTTGCATACAAATTCTAATTTTGTAAAAAACGAAATAAACTTCCAAGAGGCTCTGTCTTTGACAGAGCCTCTATTATTTTCTGTTGTTATATTATTACTCACTCCATATTTATTGGAGATATAAAAATATTTTCATAAACGACAGACAAGAATTACATTCAAAATCGATAAGTTAACTTACGAATTCTCGTACGGAGTGAAGTTAATAACGTTGTAAAGTCATGCAGCGATTTTGTTTTGAGTGCATCCTCCATTTTCTATAACTGTATTATTTTTTACTACAGCTTTTCTTTCTGTAATCTTGTAGCATTATCCTCTAAATAAATGAGGCGCAAAGTTTACGAATATAAAATCTTTAGTAACAACTTTTTGTTATCGCTATGGCAGCAGCTTTTACGACATAAGCTGCAGACATTATTCTTCTTCGTGAAACAATCCCAGCAGTTATCACAGCTCTTTCGTTTTCTTGGATAAATTTTTATCTTGGTGGTCAAGTTAGCAACTTTTTAAGTCAAAATTGATGTATTTGATTTAGAGACAAAAGAAAAAACTTCAGATAAAGATGGACTACCTAAACCTTCAGGTTTCATGGGTGGTATTTATGTAGGTTCCAATTAGGTTCTAATGTAGATCTTGGAAATGTCCTCATTCTAGGTGTTGAAACCGATGCAGTCTGGGCAGACCGAGGAGAGACGAAGACGGTCTCAAAGATTCTTGCGATTGACGAATTTAATGATTTTAATGATGAATTTGAAGATGCTGGTGTTGCATTGCTGGTGTTACATTGGATGAAAATAAAAAGTTTCAAAAAGGTGACACAGCAGTGTATCGTATTGGTTTCAAAGAAAAATAGTCTGGTGCAACACGGGTTTGTGTTGGTTTTTCCGTCGCTGACCGCATTATGCCTTATGTTGCCAATGGTATTGCCTATGCGCAAATACAAGGTGTCGATAAAGTTTCAGAAACAAAAAAGTCGGCAAATGGTAAGTCAAGTAAAGAAGTTGCTGCTACGGTATTTGATAAATCAAAAACGTTGGTGGGTTTTACCCTTGGTGGTGGTATAGATTTCACGATGACAGATCATATTCTTCTTCGTGCGGAATATCGCTACTCAGACTTTGGTAAGAAGGAATTTAAAAAAGATTACCTTAAACTAGGCTACAAAACAATGACTTTTATGTAGGTGTCGCTTACAAGGTCTAATTTCATCAAAAGCGCAATTATGAATACAAAGTATTAATAAAAAATTAAATTTTAAAGAGATCTTGACTTTTATAAAACCGCTGTTTTCTAGGCTTTTATTTGTATGACTGTGACATTTTTACTACAGCTTTTCTATCTATAATCTTGTAAGGTCATCTTATAGTTAATTTAGGAGCAAAATTATGAATACAAAATCTTTAATAGCAACTTCTGCTGCTGCTTTAATTTCAGCTTCTGCAGCACAGGCTGCTGATGTGATGATCCCTCATGAAGTCGCACCAGCAGTTATCGCAGCAGCCCCTTCGTTTTCTTGGACGGGTTTTTATCTTGGTGGTCAAGTTGGCAACTTTTCGAGTAAAACTAAAGTAACTATTCCAGGAGCGGATAAAGAACTTTTCAAAAAAGATAACACACCTAGTCCTTCTGGTTTCATGGGTGGTATTTATGCCGGATCTAACGTAGACCTCGGAAATGGTCTCATTCTCGGGGTTGAAACCGATGCAGTTTGGGCAGGCCGTGAAGAATCAAAAAAAGCCCGTGAATTGACTCTTACTGAAAAAGATGCAGAAAATTTTAATGCTGCCCTTGAAAAAGCTAAGGTTGAACTAAAAGATCAGCAGCAGTTTGCAGAAGGTGACAAGGTAACAGAAACGCACAGTTACAAAGAAAAATGGTCTGGTGCGACACGCGTCCGTATCGGTTTTGCTGCTGTTGACCGTATTATGCCTTATGTTGCTGGTGGTATTGCCTATGCGCAGGTACAGGGCATTCAATCCGTTGCAGGAAAAGGAGAGAGAGCTAAAGTTGAGCAGAAAGCTGACGGGGATGAAAAAGTGCCAGACGCAGAGGCTAAGCAAGCCATAGATTTGACTGGTGGTACTTGGGCTGATGACACGAAGACAATGCTTGGTTTCACTATTGGTGGTGGAGTTGACTTTGCAATGACAGACAACGTTCTTTTACGTGCAGAATACCGTTACTCCGATTTTGGTAAAAAGAAGTTCGCAAACGATACACGTGAATTCAATTACAAAACCAATGACTTCCGTGTAGGTGTCGCTTACAAATTCTAATTTCGTAAAAATGAAATTAGAAGCATAAAAAATACTAAGGCCTCGTTTAACGGGGCCTTTATTTTATTAGCTCTCTATTCTATATCTCTTAATCCCTTCTATTTTTATTTGTATCATTTTGTGCTATAAGACTTTAGAGAAAAAAGTTTTATATTATAGAGGGCGAATTGGTGGTATATATGGATTTTATAGCTACTGATTACATAAAATCTTATATCATGGCTATCATTTTACGCCTAAGTGAAAAGTATTCAATTAATCTCAGAAATAGGAAAAGATCATAACCAGTGATTAAATTTATTCTGTATATACCAGATTAGAGTGAGCGTATTACATATATCTGTTGGAGTAAGCTTTGGGAAATACAGTCTCATTGGGGAAGCATATGAAGTAACAAAGAGAAAAACTAGTTTTCAACTTTATCCTCTTCTTTTAATTTAGCTTTACGTTTTTGTTTATTGCATTCTTTTTATGGGATCACACTCCTCATGCAAAACAGAACGCCCCAAACGGAATACACTTGTTGTTGTGTATTCACACATTTGTTTTAAAGAAATATTTTTCAAAGTACATCAAGCCCACTTCATGTCAGTATCCGTGAGTGATATAAGACGGTAAAACCTCCCAATGAAATAATATAAAATCTATAGGCCACCACTATCGTTACACGCTTAATAAAAAGAGCAAGCTAGCATCATCATACAACTTTGCCAGCCACCAATGTTGGTGGACAGACCTTGGCTGTTAGAAGCGTTCATAAGAGGCATTTAAAATTCTTTTAATGTTTTTTGTCCACAGACTGTTTCCGCTATCGAGAGACATGGTTTTGATTAATACAACATAGAACAGGTTTTTAATGATAAAATCCTACAGTATTAGTTTTTTCATTCAACATAAAAACAATAAATTATCCTTATAAATTAAACCGATGTGTCATGATGAAGATATTTACGCAAAGAATCTAAAAGTTTTTTTGCGAGTGTTTGAATAAGTCTTTTGTTTCTCTTAATTTTAGATACAAAATACTATCGCTAAAGCACCAAAAGTAGATCATGTTGATAAATAGATGAAACTTTGATGGCGCTTGGTTTTAAAAAAAGGCAATATTTGATTTCACTGTTTTCGTTGGCATTGATTTTGCAATGACAGATGATAGTTTATTGCATGCAGAATACTGTTATTCAAATTTCGGTAAAAAGAAATTTATAAAGAATATTATCATTAACAGTTATGCGAAAATTTAATGAAAATGAATCCAACTTTAAGACACATAATTCTGGTGTGATTTAGTTTACAAATTCTCATTGAATGCAAAATTGAAAGTTTAAGAAGCCTTATTTTCAAAAAATTTTTATTTTTTTGTGAGTGTGTCATTTTTGCTACAGATCTTTCAAAAAAGATGCTCTATATACATTTCATTTTGGATATTTGGAGAGATTTTATGAATACAAAACGTTTAATAACAGCATCTATTTTTTCTTTAATTTCAGCGTCTACAGCGCTAGCTGCTGATGTTATGATTCCTCATCAACCAGCACCATCGACATCTTCTACCATTGTTGCGCCTACTTTTTCATGGACAGGTCTTTATTTAGGTGTCCAAGCTGGTGGTTTTTCGAGCAAATCTGACATAGCTCTTGTTGATCAAGAAAAGAATTTGCCACTAGATAAAGAGATCTCTCCTAAACTTTCGGGTTTTGTAGGTGGTTTTTATGCAGGTTCTAATATTGATCTCGGTGATAACTTTATTTTTGGTGTCGATACGGATTTAATGATATCTGGTAAAAAACACACAAAGACAATTACCATAGGTGCGGCTGATAACACTACAATAGAAAATGCAGTCGTAAGATCCCGCAGATCCGCAAAGCCACAAACGCCTCCAAGCCCAGCTCCGCAAGCAGGAAGAGGAGCACAAGAACAAGCACAAGCACCAAAAGCCGTTTCAGGAGGATCTGCTGGTGTAGGAAAACCTGCACCAGCAAAACCTGCACTAGCAAAACCTGCACCAGCAAAACCTGCGCCAGGAACAGCTGTTGGTGCAAGAACTGCAACATTAGGAACTCCAGTAGCAGGATCCACGTCAGAACAATCTGCTGCAACGCAATCCGGTCAAGCGCAAGCAGGAGTAGCACAATCAAATCAAGCAGCAACAGCTAGAAGTTCTGGCGATGTTAATGTAACAGCAAAAAAAACAGTGGTAGTGGGAGGGGGAAATCCAAGAGTTTCAACAGCATCGTCAAGAATACCATCTGTACCGTCAGTAGTAGCACAATCATCCTCCCCTAAAGCAGTGCAAGCGGTATCATCCTCATTGGGAAGATCAGATACAGGAGGGGCATCGTTAGGTGGGGTAGGTAGATCACAACCAGATGCGCAGTCAGCATCGCGATCAGCTACTGCATCAGTAGTGCCTGCACAAGTACAACCTACTGTAGCACCAGTAGTACAGCCAGCAGCAAAAGCAGCTACATCGGTACAATCAGCATCGCAATCATCAGCAGCGGAAAGAACAGTACAGAGCGGAGGGACACCTGTACTCGCGAGATCAGGTTCAACCTCTGAGTCAGCAAAAGCTTCCAATGGAACAAGCGGAGCCCAACACGGAGGTCATCATGGCGCCCATGGTAGTGGAAATAATGCTAATCCGCATGGTGCTTCTCATGGAGGTGGGCATGGCTCTGGCGCTCATGCGCATGGTACTAATTCACATGCTTCTCGTTCTCATGGTGGACAGAATGTGGCTGGACATGGTGCACAAAGTACACAAGTGGTGGATAAGAACAATTCCAGTGCATATGGTATAGAACAAATGAAAAAGCTGGCTTCTGAACTTGGTCTTGATCAAGAGGATGAAGTTGAAACTTTAAGTCATACTTTCAAACAAAATTGGGGTGGTGCTACACGGGTACGTATTGGTTTTGCTGCTGATCGCTTTATGCCTTATCTTGCTGGTGGTATTGCTTATGGGCAGTTCCAAGACACTGTATCAATATCCGTTAAGGATGAGGATGGAAGAGTCGTTTCTTCTAAGAACTTAGCTGATGAAACAAAAACCATGATTGGTTACACACTTGGTGGTGGCGTTGATTTCTCGCTTCTGGATAATGTGATTGTACGTGCAGAATATCGTTACTCTGATTTTGGTAAAAAGAAATTTGCAAAGGAAAAACTTGAAGTTAACTACAAAACCAATGATTTCCGCGTTGGTGTAGCTTATAAATTCTAATTTTTTAAAGAGTAAATTTCTAAGAGGCTCCACTATTAGTGGAGCCTTTATTTTTTAAAAGATCACTTTTTGGTTTCTTTTCTTGTGAATTTCATGATAAAGCCCATAGAGTGTGATGATATATTTTCCTGATCGCTGCTTAATACGAATGATAAGCTCGGCTTTCCCTATAGATAAAAACCAGAGTTGCAGGGTTCAGGGAAGTTATGCAAAAATGAAATCGTAAAAGTGGACAGGAATATTTCACAATGACTGTGAAAAATGAAACAATAGATTATTCAAAAACTCTTTATCTCCCACAGACAAATTTTCCTATGCGTGCAGGGCTTCCGCAAAAAGAGCTTGAATTGATGGCGCGTTGGGAAAATATGGGGCTTTATGCGCAATTGCGCCAACAAGCAAAAGATCGTCCATTTTATATTCTTCATGATGGTCCACCTTATGCAAATGGACATATTCATATTGGGCATGCTTTAAACAAAGTTTTAAAGGATGTGGTTGTCCGTTCATTCCAAATGCGCGGTTTTAATGCAAATTATGTACCTGGTTGGGATTGCCATGGGCTTCCAATTGAATGGAAAATTGAAGAAAAATATCGAGCACAAGGAAAAAATAAGGATGAGGTACCGCTTAACGAGTTTCGTCAAGAATGCCGTGAATTTGCACAGCATTGGGTAACCGTTCAAAGTGAAGAATTTAAACGCCTTGGTGTCATGGGAGATTTTAACACGCCTTATACTACAATGGCTTTCCATGCAGAAGCACGCATTGCCAGTGAATTGATAAAATTTGCTATGTCAGATCAGATCTATCGTGGTTCCAAGCCGGTGATGTGGTCTGTTGTAGAGCGTACGGCTTTGGCAGAGGCTGAGATTGAATATCATGATCATGAATCAGAGGTGCTTTGGGTTAAGTTTCCTGTTTTTGAAGCAAATTCTGATGATTTATATGGTGCTTATGTCGTCATTTGGACAACAACGCCGTGGACAATTCCAAGCAATCGTGCAGTGAGTTATTCTTCACAGATTTCTTATGGTATTTACGAAGTTGAAAGTGCTGAAAATGATTTTGGTCCTCAAGTGGGAGAAAAGCTTCTCTTTGCAGACGCTTTAGCAATGATTTGTGCAGAAAAAGCCAAACTTGTTTTGAAGCGTTTGCGTGTTATTTCTGCTGAAGAATTGAAAGCTCTTGTTCTTTCTCATCCACTCAAAGGTTTGGCTGGGGGGTATAACTTTAAAATTCCATTGCTTGATGGTTCGCACGTAACAGAGAGTGCTGGTACAGGTTTTGTCCATACAGCACCAAGCCATGGGCGTGAGGACTTTGAAATTTGGAATGATTATAAGTCCTTACTGGAGCAAACGGGGATTGATACGTCTATACCGTTTCCTGTTGATGATGCAGGGTTCTATACGAAAGATGTTCCAGGTTTAGGACCAGATCGTGAAGGAGGACCTGCGCGTGTTATTGATGATAATGGAAAAATGGGTGATGCCAATAAAGAGGTCATTAACGCTTTAATTAAAGCAGATCGATTGTTTGCACGGGGGCGTTTAAAGCATTCCTATCCCCATAGTTGGCGTTCAAAAAAACCCGTTATTTTTCGCAATACACCACAATGGTTTATTTCAATGGATAAAGATTTTGGGGATGGTTCAACTTTACGTAGTCGGGCTTTGGAAGCTGTTTCAAAAACGCGTTTTGTGCCGTCTTCTGGTCAAAACCGCCTAGCTTCTATGATAGAAGATCGTCCTGATTGGGTTCTTTCTCGTCAGCGTTCTTGGGGTGTTCCTATTTGTATTTTTGCGAATGAGGATGGTGTTATTCTAAAAGATGAAGGTGTGAACGAGCGTATTTTACGGGCTTTTGAAGCAGAAGGGGCAGATGCATGGTTTGCTGAAGGAGCACGTGAACGTTTTTTAGGTGAGCGTGCACATGAGCCTTGGGTACAGGTTTATGATATTTTGGATGTTTGGTTTGATTCTGGAGCAAGCCATAGCTTTGTGTTGGAAGATAGGGCGGATTTGAAATGGCCTGCTGATGTTTATTTTGAAGGTTCAGATCAACATCGCGGATGGTTCCAATCTTCTCTTTTGGAAAGCTGTGGTACGCGTGCTTGCTCTCCCTATAAGGCAGTGATCACACACGGTTTTACTTTGGATGAGAATGGTAAGAAAATGTCTAAATCTTTAGGCAATACGGTTGTTCCGCAAGAGATCATTAAAACATCTGGAGCTGATATTTTTCGTCTCTGGGTTATGACAACTGATTATTGGGAAGATCAGCGTTTAGGCAAAAAAATTCTTCAAACAAATGTGGATTCGTATCGTAAACTACGCAATGCAATTCGTTGGATGCTTGGAACTTTAGCATATGATGATGGAGAAGAAATATCTTATGGCGCACTGCCGGATCTTGAAAAATTTATATTGCATAGGCTTTTTGAACTTGATCAGTTGATTAATCGCGCTTACGATGAATTTGATTTTAAAAAGATTATGCGTGCATTATTGGATTTTTCAATCATTGAGTTATCGGCATTTTATTTTGATATCCGCAAGGATTCTCTTTATTGTGATGCGCCTTCATCAAAAAAACGCAAGGCCTCCTTGCAGGTTGTCCGTGAGATTTTTGAGCGTATGGTAACATGGCTTGCTCCAATGTTACCTTTTACTATGGAGGAAGCTTGGTTAGAGCGTTACCCAGAAAGCCAATCGGTGCATTTGGAACAATTTCGCTCTGTACCAGAAGAATGGCAAAACCAATCTTTGTCTGAGCGTTGGAAAAAAATTCGGCAGGTCCGTAAAGTTGTCACAGGTGCTTTAGAGCTTGAGCGCGTTGATAAGCGTATTGGATCCTCGTTAGAAGCCGCTCCTATTGTTTTTATTTCCAATCCGGCTTTACGGGAAGCATTAGAAAATGTGGATATGGCGGAGATCTGTATTACCAGTGCACTCACAATTACGCAGGATACAATACCTTCTGATGCTTTTACTTTGAGTGATGTTGAAGGTGTTGGTGTATATCCAGAGAAGGCATTAGGAAAAAAATGTGCTCGATCATGGCGTTATACACAAGATGTTGGGAGTGATCCTGCCTATCCGGATGTATCTGCTCGTGATGCAGCTGCTTTGCGGGAATTGCAGATTCTTGGCAAGATTTAAAATTTTAGATTAAAGGAAAGAAATGCAAGTAAATTTCTCATATTGATGAATATAGTTTTTTGTGGTACGAGAAAAATTCCGTTGTTTTATCTGCAGGGGGGAAATTTGTGTATGGACCGTTCTCTCATAAATAACGGGAATATTAATCAGCCATACACCTAGGGAATGGAATAGGCAGTGAGAAAACGTGAAATAAAAATATTTCCAATAGGAATTTTAGGGATGTGCTTTGTTTTGACGGGATGCAATTTATCCGCTCCTACCTATGGTACCGATAAACCAGTTTCGATACAGTTTTTTGAAGATGTTGCTAATATTACTTCATTAACACCAACAAATAACAGCAGCCAGATTGTTATGAAACCTCATCCAAAACTTGTAATACCAAGCCCTAGTTCGCGCGGATTTTTGCCGGTGCCGCAACAAGATAGATCTGTCAATGAAATGGCAGCATCGAAGAAGCATCAAGGAAATACTCCTTTTCCTCACAAAGGATCGTCAGTTAATGGTGCTGGTTCAGAAAATCCTTCACAGTTGAATGCAAAGCAACGACAGGAATATTTACGTCGTCAGAGAGCACAAGTTGGAAGTTCAAAATACCGTCGCTACCTCACTGAACCACCTTTAAGTTATCGCCAACCGGCGAAAACTGCACCTATTGGTCGATAGGGAAAAGACAAAATATTTAAAGTAAAGTATTTTTCCAATTACTTATGATACCAAGCTTTTATTCACTCACAGTTATAATGCTGCTGTAGGAGGGGCGTTATTCTCATGAAATAGCAATATGACAACAGCATCGAGAGAGTCATTATGCGTTTCCTAACACGAAGAATTTCTCAAGCTCATTTTACAACATCGCTTATGTGGATAGTATAACGTAAAATCTATTGAGCTTCACCATCTTTATGCTTAGGAAGGAGAAATCTGATACCATCATTTTATTTTCCAGACTCCAATGTTGCGACAATTCTTGCATTTGAGAGCCTTCATAAGAGACATTTTTAATCTTTTCTAAAACGTTCTTTATCTAGACGATAATCCCGCTTATGATATGCAAGAAAGTGATTTTTATTGCTTCAATGTAATTTGAAATGAGAGTATATCTACGATATGTTGGACTTTATATTTTATTATATAAAATAATGAATTATTCTTATGAATGAATGTATCATCTAGTAGAAGCAATATGCAGGATTAAAAGAGAGAAAAAATGCTTTGAAGTAGCTTTTGCTATATATATCAGAAGTATTAATAGTCTTGTTTGAGAAATAGGATAGTTTTTAAAGAGTGAAAGTTATGGAAGAAGAATTTTTTTTAGTATCGCTTTTGTACAAAAAAATCTTTAAGTAATTGAGCAGCTTCTTTTTCTTTAAAACCAGAATAAATGTCAGGTTTGTGATGACAGGTTGGTTGCTGATAAAAACGTGGACCATTTTCTATAGCACCCCCTTTGGGATCATTTGTTGCATAATAGAGACGTCGTATGCGTGCAAATGAAATGGCAGCAGCACACATAGCACAAGGCTCAAGTGTTACATAAAGATCGCAATCAGGAAGCCTTTCGCTTTGCAATGTTTTGCAAGCCATACGGATTGCGCGCATTTCTGCGTGTCCTGTAGGGTCATATGCAGATTTTATAAAGTTACCAGCGCGTGCAATGATAGCTTTTCCACGTGTAATGACAGCACCTACGGGAACTTCATCTTTTTTTGCAGCCCCTTGCGCTTCTAAAAGGGCTATTTCCATGGGCGTCAAAGTCATAATATTCTTTCTACTGAAGGTATAGAAAATCTAAAGGTTATCTCGATAAGGAATGCTATGGAATGAATAATTTATTACGCTTTTATAATGAAAGGAATACCTCTATTTTTAAAGAGTTTAAAACAAACTTGCAAGTCGACAGATACATTATTGTCGTTAAAGGATAGAAAATGATAAATGATTATGCTACTTCCTTTTTCAGGATAAGCGGTATGGTGCATGTGAATAATTTTCTGAACATACTGGCAAAGATTGGTTTGAAACGCAAATGAATGAAAATAATGAGAGTGAACGAATTGCTAAAAGGTTAGCGCGTGCTGGTATTGCTTCGCGTCGAGATGCAGAAATGATGATTGTTGCAGGTCGTATTTCTGTGAATGGTACAGTCGTGACAACGCCTGCTTTTAATGTTAGCCGCTCTGATGTTATTAAAGTTGATGGCAAACCTTTACCTCCTATAGAACGAACGCGTTTATGGCTTTACCATAAGCCAGCAGGCCTTGTCACCACGAACCGTGATCCTGAAGGCAGACCTACAGTATTTAGTAACTTACCAAAAGGAATGCCGCGTGTTCTTTCTGTTGGAAGGCTTGACATTAACACGGAAGGTCTTTTGCTTTTAACCAATGATGGTGGCTTAGCGCGTGTATTAGAGCTTCCTGTAACAGGATGGGTCCGCAAATATCGCGTCCGTGCTCATGGAAGAGTAAAACAGAGTGCGCTGGATAACCTTAAAAATGGTATTGCGATTAATGGTATTTTTTATGGTTCGATTGAAGCATCAATTGAACGTGAACAAGGGTCGAATGTATGGCTTTCTGTCGCTTTGCGTGAAGGAAAAAATCGTGAAATAAAGAATGTTTTAGGGGCATTGGGATTATCAGTTAATCGATTAATCCGTGTATCCTATGGTCCATTTCATCTCTCTGATTTAGAAGAAGGAGCCGTGCAAGAGTTAAAAGGGCGGATGTTACGAGATCAGTTGGGGGAGCGTTTGATTATGCAAGCCAATGCAGATTTTGATGCTCCTATTCTGAAACCCTTTTCAAATTCTGCAGTTGTTGCAGAAAAGCAAAGCCAGAAAGATCTTTCTGTTGCAAATGATGGTTGGGTTTTCTCAAGTGAAAGGGCGATACGGCGCCGACCAAGAGATGGTTCTGTTGAACATAGTCGCGCGCAATTAAGTACAAAGTCTCATGAGAATGTAAAGAAGGAGAAAAGTGAGGAAGGAAAAGCAGAGCGTTTTCTACCGCGTTCTCGCCGTGCTAATGTTTGGATGGCTCCTGGTGCGCGTCCCCAGAGTACACGTAGAAAGCCTTCCTATAGTGAGGAGAAATCGCATGATCATAAGAGCGGTTTGGATGGTAAAAAATCCTTTCATCGAGGCAAGGAAAAACTAAAAGAAAGTCCGTCACACAAAGAGAAGAGGGGAAGTTTTGTTCAAAAACGTGGCAAAACATCTTATGACGAGACGCATCCCTTTGGTAAGAAAGATCGCTTTTTCAAGGATAAAGAGAACATGATAAAAAGTGGACATGAGGAGCATTCTTTTGACAGAAAGAAAAAGGTAAAATCGTTTGGTGGTGCTATGAAAAAATCTAAACCACATAGGGATGGTGCAAAAACTTCGAAGCGATTTGGAGGCTCACTTGCGGATCATAGGCGGTAAATTTGCTGGTCGTGTTTTGTTTTCGCCTGTTAATCAGTCGATTCGCCCAACGAGTGATCGTACACGTGAAAGCCTTTTTAATATTCTTTCTAGCCGTGAAGAACAATTTTGGACCAATAAACGTATTCTTGATCTTTTTGCTGGTACTGGTGCTTTAGGCATCGAAGCACTTTCACGTGGAGCAAAGGCGGCTGTTTTTGTTGAAAACTCGGTTGAGGGGCGGGCGTTGCTTCAAAAAAATATAGAAGCCTTTGAATTACAGTCGATAGGACGGATTTTGCGTCGCGATGCGACCAAACTTGGCAATATTGGCACTATGCTTCCATTTGATGTTATCTGCGCTGATCCTCCCTATAGCCGTTGTTTAGGGGAACGTGCTTTCGTAGAAGCTTTGCGAGGGGGGTGGGCAAAAGCTGATACACTTTTCATACTTGAAGAAAAGAAAGATACAATGATTCATTTACCTGACGTCTTTTATCTAGATGATGAGCGTTTTTATGGTGAGACAGCAATCCGTCTCTATAAATTACGATCGCTTACATCTTGAGAAAGTTCTTGTTTTTATCCGGTAGGATGAAAAAATGCTTCTTTACAGTTTTCTTCATTTTATATGGTTTTTAAAAGGTTAAGCAGAAAGTAAATAAAAGATTTTGATGTTAAAGAAATTGATGAATTTTTATTTCATTATGTTTTTTGTCTCAATCTCTTATTTTTTTTGAAGTTTTTTATAGCCTCAAGAGCGAGTTTTTACAATATACGCCCTTTAATATAGAGGGGCCATCTGTTCTTTTGTCTAGCCAAAAATTGCTTTGAGGTATAATGCTATTAGACCTAAATTAGCAGTATGTATTGCTGCTAATTTTTGTAAGTTATATGCTGATTTGTTAATTTCATCTACATTAAAAGTGTAACACATTGTCAAAGCTTTAGTGTATTATTAGCTTTACTACCGATGAATGTTTTTTCTCCAATAGGATATATATTTCACGACAACAGTTATGATACCTTTTTGTCTCATTTCTTTCGGCTGCACATTAATCATCAACATCTCATTAGCAGCTGAAAGCTTTCAACTATGCAGTCTGCATTTATATCCTAAATAGTGCGTAACTTTTATCTTTGTTATTGTATGAACTTAAAACAGATATTTTCTATTTAAGGTAGACAATAGTGTTCATTTATACTGAACATTTGTGTGTTTATTTTATTAATATCGCTTAGTGAGTTAATCATTATATTAAGTAAATCTGAAAGTATTAAGTGTGTTATCGTTATTACATTTTTAAGAATAATTTTTATATTATTCTTAAGCAATAAAACTAAATGATTTCTAAAACAGGGAAGATTATCATGTTTAAATGGATATATAGCGAAGAAATTAACACAGAAGCGAGTGCTGAGCAAATTTGGGCTATATGGGAAGATGTGTCATCATGGCCTTGTTGGGATAGTGAACTTGAGTGGGTAGAACTTTCTGGTCCTTTCAAAGAAGGGGCTACAGGACGCATGAAACCTAGAAAGGGACCTACAGTAACTTTTACACTTGATAAAGTTATAAAAAATGTTTTCTTTTCTGATTATGCTAAACTTCCTTTTACACGTATGAGTTTTGATCATGAATATATTTGTTCAACAAAATCGGGTTCTTCAAATAACAAAATTCGTCATACTGTAACCATGTCTGGTTTATTTTCTCCTTTCTTTGGAATGATTATTGGGTCAAAAATTAAGTTACATCTTCGGGATGCAATGATTGAAATGAGCAGACGTGCTCTTACTGAAAACAAAATCATCTCGTAAGGGGGTGCATTTATAAAGAAGTTAATACCTTTACAAAGGCGCAGAAACCTTAGTCTTGTTAGAATAAAATTTGTTATGAGTACATAGCAAATCGATGAGCTATGATTTGTTTTTTCATTAGTCGTTGAAATCGAGTCAAATCATCTGAGAAAATTAATTTTGCACCAAAGATCTTATAAAAGTCATTGAATTTTATTCAATATATAAAAGCTTATAAGGTGCGCATTTTTACTGAAAATAAAGAAAGTTGTAGAAGCTTATTTCTGCTCTTGTGAATCTGAGGTCGATATTGTCATGATATTTGCCAGTTTCTAGTATTGCGATAGTTTTTGATTTGGGAGCATTCATAAAAGGCATTTTGACTTCTTCTTAAATAGGTTTTATCAATATTACCTCTATTCATGATGTGAGAGCAAATAGTTGTGATTTCCTCAACATAAATAAGTTTAAAATGGAGAAAATTTAATGATATTTGATTCTTTTATGCAAATTACAAAACGATCAATTATGATTATAAATCAAAGTGTTTTTTTGATTAAAAGATGATCACTTTTCTAGAGAGTGGAAGTTCTAAAAGGCTCTAGATGATAAAATAAAACCTCCCTTAATTTTCGTAAAAATTAATCTCGTATCGTTGTATGTATTTGGTTTAAATGTTTAAAAAAGCGATTTTTTAAAATGCGCACAGATATCCCAGTTTCTGCAAATATTTTTGTATCTATTAAAACAATTATGAGCGATAAACTTGCCAAAATTAATTGGAAGAATACGCTTATTGCAGATTGAATTGAAAGATAGATACAACGTTGAGTTTCATATAAAAGTTTTATTAATTATCATTTTATGACAATACTACGCTTCTTTATTTTTTAATGGAAGGGAAAGAGTATAGTTCTTAAATCAAAATCTATCCTGTATTTTGGAACTTTTATTTTAGGAAAAAGAAGTCAGTCAAATTATGCCTGTTTAATAACAAAATAACCGATTAAGGATGCCGCATGAAAAAATGAGATGCTCTCGATTAGACGTATTAGAAACGAGAGAGAATGTTATGATTATAACTTATTTCTGATAAATATAAAAAATGAGTTCTTTGTGATACCACGTCCATGAGGGTAAAGAAGTTTATGACTGCTCATTTTGTTGAAACCATAATGAAAGGAAAAATTTTTTATTCCGTTTATGTCTTTTTGTTTACAAGATTGCCATCTTATTGTGAGAGAGTTTATAGAAGCAAAGAAGTATACACAAATATAAGGCATTTTCTTGATTCTTGCTTGGAAATTAAAGAGTGCTATAGGAATGAAGGAAGTTATTTCACTATCCAGAGGACATAAGGCTTGTGACTTAAGTCGTTTTATGCTTTTCGAATTTTTGAGGATTTTGACTTAAATTCAAGTGTTATTGCTAGGTCTTTTGTTGATTGCCAAGTTTTCGGTTGATTTGATTATCAGTACAGATTGGGTTTTCTAAAATGATAAGGGGCAATGAGAAATCTTGAAACTAAAGAAATTTTACGACATACTGCGTCTTTTCATAAAGAAGCTAAAAGGGAAATTATTCGATGCATTAAAAGAAAAAAATGCATGAAATATGCGTAATCTTATGAATAAACATACAAGAGTATATTCTGATTTATATAAATTTGTCAGAGTGCTTATCAATGTAAATAATAAAATATTTCAGGGAGTCTATAATGACTGACAAAAACCAGATTGAGAAAGCTGTTTCATTGGTTGAAGCAGCAAGGCGTTCTGGGGCAGATGCTGCTGATGCCGTTATTGTTCATGCTCATTCTACCAGTGTATCAGTGCGTTTTGGGAAAGTCGAATCAACAGAAGCAGCAGAGAGCAATGATTTTACTCTAAGGGTTTTTGTTGGAAAAAAAGTAGCAAGTGTTTCTGCTAATTTAGCGTCTTATCCGCAAGAACTTGCGGAACGTGCTGTTGCGATGGCTAAAGCTTCTCCCGATAGTTTATTTGAAGGTTTGGCAGATAAAGAGTGTCTGGTTAAGTCTCCTAAAGATCTTGATCTTTTTGATGATTTTGTGCCAAGTAGTCATTTTTTAACAGAAGATGCTTTAAAAACAGAGGCAGCAGCTCTTGATGTTAAAGGTGTAAGTAATTCTGGTGGCGCTGCAACAGCTTATGGCCGTAGTGGGTTTATTCTTGTGACCAGCGATGGTTTTTGTGGAGCCTATCGCTCCAGTTGTTTTTCACGTTCTTGTAGTGCTCTTGCAGGTGAAGGAACACAAATGGAGCGGGATTATGATTATACAACAGCCTTACATTTTTCTGATTTAGAGGCAGCAGAAACTGTTGGAAAGAATGCAGGGTTTGGTGCTGTTCGACGTTTGGGTGCAGTTCGTGCGGCGACTGGGGGTGTTGATGTTATTTTTAATCCGCGTACGGCTCGCGGAATTGCAGGGCATATCGCATCTATGGTCAATGGAGCCTCTGTGGCTCGTAAAACAAGTCTTTTACAGAATTTCCTAGGCAAGGAAGTGATGAAGCCTAATGTTAATGTAACCGATCAACCTTTGCGATTACGTGGAAATGCTTCTCATCCTTTTGATGGAGAAGGGGTAGAGGGGCAAGCACTCAATATTATTGAAAATGGTATTTTAAAAAATTGGCTTCTTTCATCAGCTACAGCACGTGAATTGGGACTTAAAACAAATGGACGCGGTGTGCGTTCGGCATCATTAGTGCAGCCGACAAGTACAAATTTTGCTATTGAACCAGGTTTAGTATCGCCTTGTGATATGATAAAAGATTTGCGAAATGGATTTTATGTGACCGAATTATTCGGTCATGGCATTGATTTTATTACTGGTCAGTATAGTCGTGGGGCTTCCGGTTTTTGGATTGAAAATGGTGAAATTGCTTATCCAGTGAGTGAAGTAACGCTAGGTTCTGATTTGCTTCATATGTTAGCACATTTAACACCTGCCAATGATATTGATCGGCGTTATGGTACGGCGGCTCCAACATTGTTAATTGAAGGGATGACACTTGCAGGAAAATAACACGCATCATTCTTCTGATTTAAATCTTTTGCGTGATGTTTGTCGAGAGGCAGGAGATTTAGCAATGCGGTATTTTGGATGCACGTTGGATGTTTGGATTAAAGAAGGTAATTCACCGGTCAGTGAGGCAGATTTTGCTGTTGATCATTTTTTGAAAGAGAAGCTTCTTGGAGCGCGTCCAAATTATGGATGGATTTCAGAAGAAACAAAAGATAATCGAGAACAACAAGATTATGAACGCTCCTTTGTGGTTGATCCTATTGATGGAACACGAGGTTTTCTTTCTGGCAGTCCTTATTGGTGTATTTCGGTTGCCATTATTGAGAATGGGCGTCCTATTGTGGGCGTTCTACAATGTCCGGCTCAAGGAGACATTTATGCAGCTGTAACGGGTGGAGGGGCAACATTAAATGGGGTAAAACTTCCTCGTTTAACTTCGGGGGGGCATCGAAAATATAAAATTTCGCTTGATAAATCGCTCGCACAAAAATTACCAGATGATTTTCTCAATCGAGTTAGTCTTTACCATTATCTTCCTTCTCTTGCTTATCGTATTGTCCTTGTTGCTCAAGATGAAATTGATATCGTATTAGTTCGTCCGAATTGTCATGAATGGGATATTGCCGCTGCTGACCTTATTTTGCAGGAGTGTGGAGGGTGTTTTTTATCGCTTGATGCCCCTTTACTATCTTATGGAATTGAACCTTACCAATATGGACTTTTAATTGCTGGTAAAAATAATTGCTGTCAAGATATGATAGGTGTTGTTCGTCAAACAAAGTTAGTTTAATCACGTAAAAGCACGCTAAAATAATCTAAATGATATAGAGGCACATATGACTGAAACCAAAGAAAAAAAACAATATTTACATCTTGTATTTGGTGGGGAATTAAAAAATCTTAACAGTAATCAATTTAAGAATCCTGATGATTTAGATGTGGTTGGTATTTTCTCAGATTATCAATCGGCTAAAGAAGCATGGCAGGCAAAAGCACAAAGCAGTGTAGATAATGCATTACAACGTTATTACATTGTAGATTTGCATCAGTGTCTTGATGCTGAGTTAGGCGATGTAGAATAAAGCTTGAATATTTGGTCATCATAGCTTGTAGATTGTTTCACGCTTTTGTTTAGTCGTCCTTTTCATAGGTACGTTCTTTGGGTAAAATAGAATGCCGTAAAAAAATATGCTTGTTATTTAAAATTCATATGTTTTCTTAAGGAAACATCTTTCAAGGCACCCAAGCACATTTCATAATGGTGTCCGTGCAAGGTATAAAATCCATTGTTATACCACCATCTTTACGCTTAATAAAAATTCAAGACAGTTCTATTAACCTATTTACAACAGCAATATTATCATGACGAGCGATCACTCGAAGTTTATGATTATATTGTGAATAGTCACTCTGCTTTTGAATGGAGTATGAAACATTAATGCGTTCAGATTAATAAAAAGAGTAGCATTATTAATGATACCAATTACTACTTCGTTGAGATTATTAGCACTCCCTACTTATCCATTGGAATTTTTCCAACAAGTTATCACTATAAGCTTAGAAACCATGAAAGTCGTTAGAAACTTACCAAAATTAGAAACTTAGAAAAACTGAATAGATTGATGAAGTTAATTTACCTCATAAGGATTTCTTGAGTACTCGTTTAAAACTACAATCTATAAATTAATCATTTTGCGTTGATTATATACAACCTTAAAAGGAATAATATACCATGCGATTTCCTGAAAAGAGAGGATTTAAAATTTTGAAAACTCTTATTTAAATTGCTTTAAGACTTTTAAGAAATTTTCTATTAAACAAGATTAGATTTTTCTGGATTACCTTTAAGAGATTATATCACAATTTAAAATGAGAACTTTATACCGCTCAAAAGTTTTTTTAAGATTAGTTTTACATATTCATTTTATTGAAATGAAATTATAGAGATTGGGCTTTCTTTTAAACATATTTTATTTGTTGTATTTATATAGGTTGTAATATTTATATGGATTATTTTTTGAAAAATTGATAATACCTAACATATGTAAAAATAAGTTTTTTCTCTAAAATATCAACGTGCAAAATTCAAATTTTTACTAAAATCATAAGAAGTATTTATTCAGTGAGCTGAAAAAAATTGATATAATCTATGTTATAGGTTGTATGATATTTATCATTTATATTCTCAAAATTATAATCGACTGAAATGTAGCTTTGTTATTTTTTGAGTAAGACTTTTCATAGGGTGCAGAATGAAGTGATACAAAATTTCATTAAAAGAGATTTAAATAATCTGTATATGTTATCTTTATAGGAAAATTTAAAAAAAATATGGCGATAAAATTACGTTTTTTGTCCTTTATGTATTGAATTTTCTCATGGGTGAAGCGTTTTTTATTCAAGATATGGATGATATTAAAAAAATATGGATGTAACTAATAGTGTTGATGAATTTTTTAACAAAATAAGCATATAGATATCTTAAAGTAGCTGGATGAGGTGATTTAAATGGTAGAATTAAAGGCACATACGGCTCTTTTAAGCTATCGGATGATTGGTTTTTTCTTATGTCCTGTTATTCCTTTTTATTTGTTCTTTCGTGCTATTCGTGGAAAAGAAGAGTGGTGTCGCAAAAAAGAGCGTTTAGGTAAAAGTTCTCATGTACGTCCCCAAGGTTCGTTAGTTTGGTTGCATGCAGCAAGTGTTGGAGAAACACTTGCACTTGTTCCACTTGTAAACTATATTTTATCATTAAAAATCAATGTATTAATGACAACTGGGACTGTAACATCTTCTACTCTTGTGAAAAAACATTTTGGTAATAGGTTGATTCATCAATATGCTCCTTTGGATTTAGATTTTGCAGTGCGCCGTTTTATTAGTCATTGGAAGCCTGATCTCGTCTTGATTTGTGAATCAGAAATTTGGCCCCTTCGTATTAAAGAACTTGCAAAAATGCGTATTCCGCAGATTTTGGTTAATGCCCATATGTCTGAACGTTCTTTTAAAGCTTGGCAAAAACGACGCGTTCTTGCCAAACATATTTTTAAGGATATTGATTTGGCGATTGGTCAAAACGAAAGAGATGTAGCTTATTACCATACACTTGGCGTAAAATCTGTTACGTTTTCTGGTAATCTCAAGGCTGATGTTTTTCTGGTTGAAAATCAAGCATTGCTTGCACGTTATCGTAATGCTATCGGCAATCGCCCAGTTTGGGCAGCTGTTTCAACGCATGAAGGGGAAGAGGAAATTGCTTTTGAGGTCCATAAGATTGTTAAAAATTATTTGCCAGATTTATTAACAATTATTGTGCCTCGTCATCCTGAACGTTCAGAAGATCTTATCAGAAAATGCGACAATAAGGGATTACGTTTTATTCGTAGGAGTAGAGATGCTGTTCCAAACATGAATACCGATATTTTATGGGGAGATACAATTGGAGAAATGGGTCTTTTTCTTCGCTTATCGAAAGTTTCTTTCGTTGGTAAGTCGTTATGTGGAAATGGTGGACACAATCCATTGGAATTGGCTTTGCTTGGTTCCGCTATTTTGACAGGGCCCCATGTTTCAAATTTTCAAGAGATGTTCGAACAATTTTTAACGCATGATGCAGCATATATGGTTCAAGATACAAAACAGCTTGCTATTCAGGTGTATAAGCTTTTAACAAATGAAACATTGCGACAAGAAATGGTTGATAAGGCTCATGAAGTGGCGACAAATATGGCAGGTGCACTTGAGCGCACATTAAAGATTTTAGATCCATTTTTACAACCCCTTGTAATACAAACAGGTTTACGTCAGCGTCAGGGTAGATATGCATATTAGCGCCCCCCATTTTTGGTGGAAAAATAAAAGCTTTTTGCGTTTTGTATTAGCTCCAGTTTCATGGGGGTATGGTTATTTTTCAAGTCGTTTTATGGCAAGACAGCCTCCCGTGATTGATTTGCCAGTTTTGTGTATTGGAAATTTTACATGTGGCGGTGCGGGTAAAACGCCGGTTGTTATTGCTTTTACCAAAGTGGCTAAAGAACTTGGTTTCGTACCTGGTGTTGTATCACGTGGTTATGGTGGATCAGTTAAAGGGGTACATCTTGTAAATGAGAAATATGATACTCCACACAATGTTGGAGATGAGGCACTTTTACTTGCACGGCATGCTTTGGTAGCTGTATCACCTAATCGTTATGCAGCGGCACAACGGCTGAAAAAAGAGGGATGTAATCTTATTTTAATGGATGACGGATTTCAAAGTCGCCGTCTTTATATGGATTATACGTTACTCGTTGTTGATGCGATGCGCGGTTTTGGTAATGGAGCTGTCTTTCCAGCAGGACCTTTGCGCGTACCATTAAAAACGCAATTTTCTTTTATGGATAGTGTTTTATTGGTTGGTCACTCCGATGCGCCTGATAATGTTGCTTTTCTTGTGTCTCGTACTGGAAAGCCTTTATATCGTGCTCATCTTAAAGCCAGTGCCTCTGATGAGGTTTCAGGAAAATCATTTTTGGCATTTGCTGGGATTGGCAATCCAGATAAATTTTTTAAATCTATTAAAGAATTGTCTGGTCATGTGGTGCAAACTTACATATATCCAGACCACTATTTTTTCACAGATGAAAATTTAAAAATCCTTATACAAAAGGCTAAAATGCACAATTTATGGCTAGCAACAACAGCTAAAGATTATACCCGTATACAGACAATTCACACGCAAAAAGATTTGAAAAATCTTATTGTCTTTGATGTGAATGTCGATTTTGTTCAAAAAGACTTCTGTCGCATAGTCCTTGAGGAGGTCATGACCCGCTTTAGAAAACGTTCCCTTGAGTTTTCTTGTCTAAGAGGCAAAGGCTAAATTTATAGCTTTCGAGGGTTTATTTTTCTTTTGTTTTTAACAATTGCTTGAGATATGGGTTGCACTCAAGTTCGCGCTTATAGGAGATTTCACAACTAGCATATGCTTCTTGGCGGTGATGATTCCAATATTTTAAATCATCTATAGGGATCTTTTGTCCGCTAACAGCACAAATGGTATAGGAACCATATTCTATAATGTCATATCCATTATTAGAATAATGAATTTTTGCTTCGCGTTCACTATCGGAAAACATTATAACTCCTTTTTACTGATACAAGAGATTCAGGAAAAGTGCCATAAGATATATTATAAAGTCGAGAGTTAATTTAAAAATATTTTTCTTGTCAAAATGGTTAAGAGTTTATTTTCTGCCAAAAAGCCGTTCTATATCTGCCAATTTGAGTTCAATATAAGTAGGGCGTCCATGATTACATGTACTTGTATTGGGTATTGCCTCCATTTGTCGCAACAGTGTGTTCATTTCTTCGGGGTGTAAAAGGCGCCCAGACCGTATTGAACCGTGACAAGCCATCGTTGCTGCAACATAATCAAGCATTGCTTTTAAATTGTTTGTTGTATCATATTCAGCGGCTTCATCTGCGAGATCTTTAATAAGGGCTTGGACGTTGATCTCTCCTAACATGGAAGGTGTTTCACGCACAACAATTGCTCCTGGTCCAAATGGTTCTATTCCTAATCCAAATTTTTGCAAAGCATCTTTGTGGGTTAAAAGGCATGTTGCATCCTCTTCAGAGAGTTCTACAATTTCAGGAATAAGTAATAACTGTGAAGGAAGCGGTTTGGAATAAAGTGCATTTTTGAGTGCTTCATAAACCAATCGTTCGTGAGCTGCATGCTGATCGACAATGATCAAACTATCTTGTGTTTGGGCGATAATATAGTTTTTATGGATTTGTGCTCTGGCCGCTCCTAATGGATAAGATAACTCTTCTGATGAAGATGTAGTGTTTGGAATGTATGCATCTCCACTTGGTATATTTAAGCCCTCCATAATAGGAGTAGCATCTTCTTTTAAACCAGAAGAACTAGTAATATCCAATGGTTTGTGAACCATTGAAGCGGTGGCAAAATGATGAGGCTGTGGGCTATAAGAAGAGGACTGGTACGTGTTCTTAAAATTGCCTAACGGTTGTTGTGCCAATGGTTTTTGTATTTGAAATGCAGCTAGCGTTGCTTCAGAACGGGTTGAAGTAGGACGAATACCAGATTGCTGTAATGCTTCACGAATAGCTCCAACGATCAAACCACGAATTAATCCTGGATCACGGAATCGTACATCAGCTTTGGCTGGATGTACATTAACATCTACCTCAGCAGGTGGGAGATCAATAAAAAGAATAGCGACAGGATAACGATCTCGTGTCATGACATCAGCATAAGCGCCTCGGATAGCGCCCCATAGAAATTTATCACGCACGGGACGCCCATTAACATAAGCAAATTGATGAAGGCTGTTATTTCGGTTGAAGGATGGTAAACAGGCAAAACCCGTTAAGCGCACCGCTTCGCGTTCAGCATTCAGCGCGATGCTATTAGGGGCGAATTCTTTTCCCATAATTTGCGTAATACGTTGTAATTGTCCTTGAGTATTGTTTTCTGTAGCAGACAGTTCCATAGATGTTCTATCTAGTCCTGAAAGAGCAAAGCGGATATGTGGAAATGCGATAGCAATTCGCTTAATCATATCGCTAATAGCATTTGTTTCAGCCCGATCGGTTTTCATAAATTTTAATCGTGCCGGCGTGACAAAGAAAAGATCACGAACTTCAACAATTGTTCCAAGGTTTGCAGCAGCTGGTTTGGGTCCTACAATTTTTCCTGCAGTAACGGAAATTTCAGCAGCGCTCTCAGCATCTTTTGTTCGTGAAATGAGTTTAAGTTTAGCAACAGAACCAATAGAGGGGAGGGCTTCTCCTCTAAACCCAAGGAAGCAGATATTGTGTACGTCATCGGTAATCTTTGAGGTACAATGGCGAGAAACTGCTAAAGTTAACTGATCTGCAGGAATTCCATAACCATTATCACTCACCTTTATAAAATTTTTTCCACCATTTGCTGTAATAATTTCGATGCGTGTTGCACCAGCATCAATAGCGTTTTCAACAAGTTCTTTGACAACATTTGCTGGTCGTTCAATAACTTCACCAGCGGCGATTTGATTAATAATATTTTCGCTAAGATGGCGTATAATCATAATAAATTCTAACAGGAATCTTAAGGCTTCTATAAAAAATTATGATAACATCATTTGCGCGACATTCAAGAATAAGAGAGTATGGAAGGTATTATTTTTACAATACCTCCTATTTTATTTTATGTTAACAAATTGGTTGGAAAAAACAGAAAAAATAGTTTTTATCACCTTAAAATAGCTTGCACCAATTTATCATCTAGGTCAAAAAAGAAACAATGTAAAAAGGGAAGGCAATATATATGGCGCGTATAAGCGGTATTTTAGCAGATAGTGATATACAAGCTCTGATTGAGAATAACTTTCTCAAGGCTCAGTATCCATTTGATAGATCTCAAATACAACCAGCAAGCCTTGATCTTCGTTTAGGGGAGAAAGCTTATCGTATACGTGCTTCTTTTATGCCGGGTCCTAATACAAAAGTTTTGGATAAGCTTGAACGGTTAAAGTTGCATGAGTTTGATTTACGAGACGGAGCCGTTTTGGAAACGGGGTGTGTTTATATTGTTCCTCTTTTGGAAAATTTAGCTTTACCAGAATTTTTATCTGCTGTTGCCAATCCCAAAAGTTCTACAGGCCGATTAGATATTTTTACGCGTGTCATTACGGATAATGCTCAGGAGTTTGATAAAATTTGTGCTGGTTATCATGGTCCACTTTATTTGGAAATTAGTCCACGCACATTTCCAATTTTGGTGCATAAAGGCTCACATTTATCACAGCTTCGGTTTAGAAAAGGGCAAAGTTATTTAAATGAAGTTGAGTTACACACTTTGCAAAAGCAAGAAACACTGATATCGGAGGATCTTCCTAATATTAGCGCTGGTGGTATTGGTCTTTCCATTAATTTAAAGGGAGACGAAAACGGGCTTATAGGTTATCGTGGTAAACATCATACAAGTGTTATTGATATTGATAAACGTGCTGTTGCCCACGTTTTAGATTTTTGGGAACCTCTTTTTGATCGTGGTCAAAGGGAGTTGGTTCTTGATCCTGATGAATTTTATATTTTAGTTTCACGAGAGTCTGTTCATGTGCCTCCGCTTTATGCCGCAGAAATGACTCCTTTTGATCCTTTAGTTGGTGAGTTTAGGGTGCATTATGCAGGCTTTTTTGATCCAGGATTTGGGCATGTGGAAGCGGGTGGAAAAGGAGCAAGAGCGGTTTTAGAAGTGCGGAGCCATGAAGTTCCTTTTATCTTAGAGCATGGTCAAATGATTGGCCGTTTGGTCTATGAGCATATGCTTAATCGACCATCAACCCTTTATGGACATGATGTTGGATCACATTATCAAGCACAGGGTTTAAAGTTGTCCAAGCATTTTAAATGAGTTGGAAACTACGAATTTTGATAACATGTATGCAGAAAGTGTATTTTGGATAAAAGAAAATTTTGTTCTTCGCAAAACCGGCGCCATTCATTCTATTTTTAGTTTCCAAAGTTATTGCATCCCTTGCATTTGAGAGGCATTTTTATTTCTTTTTTTCAAGAGGTTGTATCTATAGGAACTTCGTTTATGATGTGCAAAAGAATAGTTTTGATTATTTTATCATGAAAAAATCTAAAATGAAAGAATTCTACTATATTCAATATGTTATTCGTATTTATTGATTATAATAAATCAATAAATTACTAGAATTCAATATAACAGTAACGTATTTGCTTTTCAAAGTAAACATGCGAGATTGGATGCTGCTATTGCTCCATTTTTCTAGAGCTTGAATGACCAGTATATTTTATTTCGTATAAAAATTATCCTTAAGAGCCAATAAAGAAGTTTTGCACTACAGTTTATTAACAATTTTTTTAATAAAAATTGTTCTACTTTTAGTAACTCATTTATAGCTTCAAGATATAAAATATTGCTAGAAAATTATTCAATTCAATATGGAGAGCTTCTACTCGTATGAACGTTAAAATTTTTTTTATGCTTTATGTGAATTAGGCACTGTATATTTTTATAAACTTTCATGAAGTAAGTAACAAGTCTCAGTTTTGAGTATTGATATAAGAAGATTTCTGGATATATGCGACAGCTTTATTTCCAGTATTAATAAAGGATTTTTTTATCTTTTAGTGGAGATTATGGTTTATACTTAATGACTACAGGCTCTATATTCTTATAACCTATAATGTAAGGACCTGCGGAGGGAGAAACGACTTTAAATTATAACTAATTAAGCTGCGGAGCAATCGCTTTCGAAGAGGTGTTCGTTTAAAGAAAATATAACATTTCAATTGCACATGAACAATATATGAGTGGATACGTTATTAATGATACCCCATACTGTGAGATTTTAAATTTGGATAGGAGAAATAAAGACATTGTTTTTATCAATTAGTTTTTTTAGAAAGTTGCAATCTCTGTTGCTTCTATCTATTCAATAGAGCGTTTTGGGAGAATATCGAGTAGGAAGGTACACGGATTCGCTTTTATGCGTTTTAGGATATCTTCTCTTTTCATTTAGGAACAATGGTGCCATCAATGATTATTTCTTCAACACTTGATTATCGTAAGGCAGCAAAGCGTCGTCTTCCTCCCTTTCTTTTTCACTATATTGATGGTGGGGCTTATGCTGAAGAAACGATGCGACGTAACTGTAAAGATCTTCAAGCTCTTGCACTGCGTCAAAGGATTCTAAGGCAAGTTGGTGAAGTTGATCTTTCAATCAAGCTTTTTGATCAGACACTTGATTTACCGATTGTACTTGCACCTGTTGGGCTAACGGGCATGTATACACGTCGTGGAGAGGTAAAAGCAGCGCGTGCCGCAGCGGCAAAAGGGATTCCTTTTACTCTATCCTCTGTTTCAGTTTGTCCCATTGCGGAAGTGCAAGAAGCGGTTGGAGGTGCATTTTGGTTTCAACTTTATGTTCTCAAAGATCGCGGTTTCATGCGTGATGCACTAGAACGGGCTTGGTTAGCTGGTGTACGCACGTTGGTTTTTACAGTTGATATGCCAGTTCCTGGTGCGCGTTATCGTGATGCGCATTCGGGGATGTCTGGTCCTTATGCTGGATTACGTCGTTTTTTACAAGCGTTTACTCATCCATATTGGGCTTGGAACGTTGGTGTTATGGGGCGCCCCCATGATCTTGGAAATGTCTCCACTTATCTCAAAAAGAAAATTGCATTAGATGATTACGTTGGTTGGCTTGGTGCAAATTTTGATCCATCAATTGGTTGGCATGATTTACAATGGATTCGCGATTTTTGGAAAGGAAAAATGATTTTGAAAGGTATTCTTGATCCAGAAGATGCACGAGAAGCAGTAAAATTTGGTGCGGATGGTATTGTTGTTTCTAATCACGGCGGACGTCAGCTTGATGGTGTATTATCAACAACACGAGCGTTGCCTGCAATTGCGGATGCTGTAAAGGATCATTTGACTATTTTAGCGGACTCAGGTGTTCGTTCTGGTCTTGATGTTGTCCGCATGATAGCACAAGGTGCGGATGCTGTTATGATTGGCCGTGCTTTTGTTTATGCGCTTGCAGCAGCAGGTAAGAAAGGTGTTATGCATCTCCTTGATCTTTTTGCCAATGAAATGCGGGTAGCTATGACACTGACCGGTACTCAGACAATTAAAGATATTACACGCAAGAGTTTAGTAAATATAGATGTTTTTAAGCAATGAAAGCAATATTTTTACTGCTTTCAGAAAAAGAAAGTCTTTTTATAGAGGAGCATAATTATATATTTTACAAATATGTTGACAGTTAAAGTTAAATAGAAAAGATCAAAAAGCTCCTCTATAAAATCACATAAAATACTCAGTAACTAAAATAATACTCCGTAAATACAATAATATTTAACGCAAAAATCTTAATAATAATAAACACAAAAAAAACACTAATAACATTGCATACATCTTTTACTTATTTTATTAAAAGCTCATTCTATGGATAAAAAGGAACAAGCGCTGATATTAAAGGTAAAACAATTGTTGATATAGAAAAAATAGATATAAATAATGCTGCGAGCATTTTTCTCTCCTATATATAAAAATATAACATGTTAATTACTTCTTTCCCACATTATCATAAAACGTAAATTTATAAACTTCATTTAGTTTTATTTTAATATAGAACAATATTAATTATGGCATATAAATAAAATTATTAAAAATGTCAATATGTGTTTATTGTAATCTATAATTATAATAAAAAATAGATCTAATAAATAATATTTCTATAATCTATATATTATTTATATTAATTTTATTGGGTAATTATTATATGGATATGATATTGTTTTTATGGAGTACATTTTTAAGCAATGAAAAAAATACCCATACAATCTTTAAAAAAGCTCGTTTACTGAGAGCAAGACTGCGTGAATTAATGTTTTTCTTTCTTATTTTCTCGCATCCTCAATGAGTTATGATGTTTTTGAACTGGCGAACATATTAGGAAGCAGTTAAATATTTTTTGTATAGTATGTCATTGCTAACACTGTTTATGCTTTCTCTATTGATTTCATAATTTGTTAAAAAAATCGAGTTTGTTTTTATTACAGATGGGGTCGTTAGGTATTCCTAATGATACAAATTGGCATAGAACGTTTTGTTCTATAAGGGATTTAACAATTGCATCTCTAGGCTTCTCCATTGATACTATGCTCTTCATAGACAACAACAGATTGGTGAGATTGGCATAACTCTAGCACAGATATATTATCTCAAAGTTGAATTGTTGGCACACTTGTAAACGTTGGGATAACTTTATGTTTTTTGAAGCTCTACAGCAATATCAAGACAAATCTGAACAGGTTCTTCAGTAGCAAGTAAGAGAACATCTTTCCCTTTTTTAAACAGAAGTTTTTCTGATATCAATTTTTGCAGCATTTTTGTGAATATTCATAACAGCGCGCTTTCCTAAACTTATATAAACGGGTACAGGATTACTCAGAGTGGAAAAAATTACAGTTTCCATTTGATCGAATTACTCTCATAAGTAATTGGATAATATTTACTTTATCGCTGAATAAAAAAGAAAATTTTTTCTTTCTTTAAATAGAGGATGTGTTGTCATCTAGCCAATAGGGATAGTTTGCGAGCAATTTGTTCGATGCAAGACAACTTAACATTGCAGTTACTTTTTATCACTTGAAGCTGTGAAAAGAAGGCTAAGATAGATAAAAGAATGTAAAAAATGAGGGATACATTTTAAAATAAAAAATTATAATTATGTTAATTCCACACCAGTTGCTGCTGATATTGGTAACAAAAGAAATTTGACTAAAAAAATTATCAAAATTATTGAGGACATTCCTAATAGCATGTAGACTAAATCTTTTTGTTGGTATGGGTGGGATTTTCTTTGAGCAGAAATTGATTCTATCCCCTGAAATTAGCAATAATCTCTCCGGTGATGTCGTAAACTTTTGGGGGATGTTACAACGTCACTATCGTCCTTTTATGAAAAATCTAGCATTTCAGATGAGTAGCTGTGAGGAGTTTCAACGTTTAATACAGTAAGACCCAACAACTCTCACGGATTTAGAATGGGCTTCAAGATTTTTATATTTACAGCGATTAAGTTTTGGAGGGAAGGTAAATCGTACGATGAGAGTTGGAATCCGTCGTAGCGCGTGGGTTTAAGTCTTTCCAATTTGAAGGCGTGCTAAAACTTATTTGCCTCTGTTTAGCAGGTGTTAGCATTGAACATTTAAACTGGTCTGATTTTATTGTGCGTTATGATCATCTAAAAAACTTGTTTTATCTTTCACCACTTTATTGTGGTTTTGAAGGTTATTCCAGAAAAGATTTTTATAAGCGGGAGAATTATCAGCTGATGTCTAAGCTGCTTGTATAAATAAAAGGGAGGTTTCTTTTGTCTTTAAACAATATGCTAGAAATTCAAAAAACTTTAGTTAATTTCATAAAAGAGATTACACCATCTTATACAGATTGCTCTGCAAATAATACAATTTCTGGTAAGGAATAGGGCACCACCAATTTTGATTTCTAAAAAAGAAACAATACGCATTAAAGAGTCTTTAAATTTGCGGACTTTTTGAGAATCCTTTCAGAATCTTTTGCAAAAAGTGAACTGATAGAAGATTTGCTATCAAAATATAGAAACTTTTCTAACAAATTACGAATAAATCTAAAAATATATATTACATATAAAAAACAGTATGATACGCTGGCAGACTGGGCTTTAGAAACAAGAATCAAAGTGTATAAAGATGCATAGAGGTGAGATTGGTATGGATCATTTTTATGATTCAATAAAAATTAAAGAAAAAATTCTATATCAAAAATTTAAGGTGGTTTAAAAGGTGGACGGGCAATGCATAGAAGGATGAACGAGAAGGTGAATTAGGTGAGGGAGATTTATAGATTATCAGCATCTTTTGTATAAAGTGTCTCCTCAAGGTAAATATTGTGATGAAGTAAGACAGTGGTTGAATGTTCAAAAAGATAATACACGCTCTTAATTTTTCCGTTATACACATCACAATAAATGCCGTGAAAGGCACGGTTCTGTTACAAACTTTCTCTAAAAGCAGCATATGAGTTTGCAAGATATTAGAGTGATGTTTTAAAAGAAGGTAATGGTCCCATTTTATTTCAGGAACAAGTTATCTTAAAACAGCAAAGCAATATTTTTCAAGAAACTGCAAAAGCGACTTTTGAAAGCAAAAAAGCAGAGTTAAAAAATGAAGGTAAAAACGGTTTCTGGTTTTCTCCACTAGAGTTGCATGTTATTTCCCACATAGGGAATTTACTACAGAAAAATTAACAGCCAAGATCACTCACAATGTTTTTGCGCCACTTTAGCATGAAAAAGCAGATACCGTGCGGAACTATTTGTCTTATCTTCAACATCATTATTACAATTAGAAAGCTGAAACAACGTCATTCACAAATCACATAAAAGCTGTCCATTGTTCATTATACAATCCCGTGGATTGTTTTTCTTAAGCATGCCAAATCCTATTTTGTTGAAGACAGAACGTTGAGTATCATTAGTTCTTTGAACGACGACAGCAGTGCAATCCGTAAAATCTTTTCTCATCTTCTTTAGTAGGATAACAAAGATGCTCTTGGAATACACCAATAGACTCAATCACTTTATACAAATATAACCTTGTTGAATCCTTTCGCTTCAACTCAGACATCTCCGTCACTCTAATTAAATCCTATCGACCACCAGAGCGTTTTTATCCTTTAAGTTCTTTTACTTTTAATCTGAATATATCGACCTCTTTCAAATCTTTTCATTGATTAATCTTTCAGAGGAATTGTATCCTTAGCACTTTATTTTCCGTTTATGCCTCCAACCACATAGACCAGCACCTTGTTCATTATGTTTTAAATATCTCTCGCCAAATTTGGACTAATCACATTGATATCTTGTCGATTCAAATAAATTGGCAGCCATCCAATACAAGAAGTTCATTCATTCGTCGCGCAGCCAGTTAGAAAGCTTAGTACGCATAGCAGCATCAGTTTTCTTATTAATCTTCATTTTCTACCTTAAGCCGTGTTGTCCTATTTTGAAAGCTTCCTTTGTTTGCTTTTGCTTCTCAACTTGTTTCCCAAGAAAAAAGGCTTTCACTAAAGCTATAAGAAAAGCTGCTATGGTCACTGATGTCATTGTTAGATATTTTTTTATCCATAAGATCATAGGCGGTGTTCTTGAAAGCGTTTAGCAATGTATACCATAGCTGTACAAGCAGCTAAAACCATAATGCCTGCTAAAACCCATTGAACAGGACCATTTCCTGAAAAAAGCCCTCCAAGCCCTGAAAAAGAACCTATGATTGGTGCAAGAGCTTCTACTTTGCAAATACCTGTTACACCTTCTGATTCTACTACATGATAATTTGGAGCAACATGAGATCCTTTCGCCCATAATCCTGCTTCGGCTGCTCGGCGATTGACAAGACCTTGGATACGTTTTCCTCCTACTCTTGTCCATTTTTGTAATTCAGTTGGTACCACTTCATATGCACCTTTATTGAGCTTTTTTAAAAGTGTAGAATTGCAAAAGGCTGTTATTCCTACGTTATAGCAAAATGATACTAATGCCGCGAATTGTTCATTGTTTAAAGGAACGGTAACGGCTTTTTCAACAACGAGTTCACACTCTCTCAAATCCTGACAAAGGATTTTTTCAGCTTCTTTTTCCGTAATTTGCATGTCTTTGTGGACGCTTGGAGCACCAGCAGCATTTGTATGTCCATAACCAATTGTCCATACACCACCAGAATATTCATAAGCCGATAAACGTAAGCCTTCCAATTGCTTAATCAATGCAAGCCCTTCTTTTGATATTTTTCGCATTATTCTTACCTATAAAAAAACCTACACAAAGCAGGATATGAATCGAAAACTTACATCTACTCATTTTTAAGAACAGAACAGCGAAAGGGCATAATAAATTCAAAATCTCCATAGTGAGTTATGTTAAAATCCATATCGTTTTTTGAACAAATATTATGCTAAACACCATTCATTTTGCAGCAATTGATCTCCATCTCAAGATAATAACTTTATAATAGATCCATTTATAGTCAGATAGATTTTACTCATAAATTCTTACAGTTGATCCAGAATGATTTAGAAGAACTTTACTTAAAAAACTTCAATAATCCTGATGAAAAAAAGCATTTTTTAACAAAAAAATAAGAGATATAATAAGTAATGAAATAATAGGTATTGATTTTCAAGTAATTGCATAACCCATAAATTACACCATAGAATTATTTTCATAAAAACAAAAAAACATTACAGTTGAATATTATAGATCTACAAATTATCTTAGAATCAACACGATATACACGTAACGTATTATACATATTTAATAAAAAAATCTATAGTGAATTTAACTATTATTTATTTTTTCCTCTAATTGCTTAATTTTCTTAAAAATATCTTTATGAAGGATTTTAAATAAAATGTTATATAAAACATAATCGATATTTTCTCCCTCTCTAGTAGTCTGTTTCCAACTAAAACAATATAGTAGTGGAGCATATTCAATATATGGACCAATGATATTGGATAGTGTTGTAAAGAATATTGTATTGTAATAAACTTGAACGATGATTTCGGTTTCATATATTTTTTCCATATGAATAACGCTTTCGTCTTTTTCATATGAAGCGTTTTATGGGGCATTTGAGGCCAATGGTATCATCTTTGTCTAGTGATGTATTGGCTACGTTTCCAGAAGCGTCTTAAACAAATCAATCAAGCTATTGAAATCTTTTTAGAGGCAATAATACAAGAGATACAAAAGATTTTAACAAAAAGCCGCTTGAAGATATGGGAGGTTCTCTCCTCCTAGCATCTCCGCCCATTTACATAACATAAAAAAGAGAAAGGTAATGAGATGATATTTGATGATGGCGATAGATATGTAACAACCCGTGAATGTGTACAGCTTTTTAGTGTATCCACAACAACGATTCGCAATTGGGTGCTTCAAGGGGTTGTTTCCGGAGCCATATAAGCTATGGAGAGCGGTGAGGTGGAGAAAGAAAGAGATCTTAGCCTTTACTCCAGAGAAAAATACGGAGCAAATAACAACAGATTAGGTAAAATTGTATAAACGGTAGAAGGTGGTCTAAAAGGTGGTTTTCAAACAGATAATTAAATAAAAAATCTGGATGTTCTAATATGATAAAGAGAAAATGCGGTGCCGCATGCCGGATTCGAACCAGCGACCCCATCATTACGAATGATGTGCTCTACCAACTGAGCTAATGCGGCATAGGTTTGTAAATCAATGAGACAAAACTAATTTGAGGGTAATAGCTAAAAGTACGTATAAAAGCAAGAATGCATTTTTTCAATAATTTATAAAATATGATAATAATTTGCAGGAGAAGTATGTAAAAATCAGAGGACAGTATTCTTTGATCTTAATACTATAAATGCTTTCCAATTTACGATAGCACTCAAATTAAGAAGCTAGGAATGTAGATCTTGAGGATGGAAAAAGGTGTCAAGATAACTTAGTAAAGATAAAAACATTTTCTGATTCTTAAGAAAGAAATTTGTTGAATAAGTGATTAGGAAAAAAAGATCATTATAAACCCTTTATAATGTGAAAATAAGATGAGTAGAATTAGTTGAAAAGTTACTTCTTATTTTTATGGGAAGAAAAAGGGGGAGGATTAATAAAATTAATCACGTTTTTTTATTTAAGATGGAGTAGGAATCATGTCGGATGAAGATCGGCTTATAGAACTAGAAATGAAGCTAGCTTACCAAGAAAAATTCATTGAGGAGCTTTCTCTAGTAGTAACTAATCAATGGAAAATTTTGGATGAGATATCTAAAAAAGTTGATGTTTTAGCGAGGCGATTTTCAGATTTAAAAGAACAGAGTGTTACTGAAGCTGTTGTTTTACCATTTTCTCAATAGGGAGAAGGTGCTTAAAAGTTCTTCTGCTAATAGTCTCTTGGATTTTTTTAGATGTAATAGGGTGGATATCACAATGGGAGGAAGCTGCGAAATATTCTTTATTACAATTGCAATTATTTACAGATTAGTTTTTATTTAACGCATTTTGTTAGACTTGTAGAATAATTTTTATAAGCTTCTTCCTTAATTTCAAGAAGTTCTAATTTTATAAAGAGTGCTGATATTAGAAGACGTTTTTTATATGTGATTTCTAGTATTAAAATTAAGAAAAGTTTTTGTGGAGTATAGAGAAGTATCCATAAAAATATATGAACTTCAATATGTTAAGTTTTTTCTGTACAGAGTTTTCTATAGATGGGAGTTAGATTTATTCGCTACTTTTTTAAATTGATACAAATGAAGTGATGTTATCGTTATCTATAGAAATTATAAGTGAGCGCATATATTTATAATAAAGCGTTTTAATCCATTTTGATGATCAAGTGATTTGCAGTTGTTTTAATAGGGTGAGGTGCTCTAAGCGATATCGGTTGTGTATAGTATAAAGAGCTCTAGAAGTCTTTTTCAAGATTAAATGTATTCTTCGTTATATGTACATGACATTTTGTGAAAAGGTTTTTGTTTTTCGTAATTTAAGATATAAAATACTATTGCTAAAGCACCAAAGATAGACCATGCTGGTAAATAAGTGAGAGTAATGCAAATTGAAGATAGAAAATCAGGCATTACCTTGCATAGAGATTGGTTAAGGTGATAGACATCTGTTTGCAGAAGGTTTGTTAAAATTTTATTAAAGGGGGTTGTTGTCCAATGTGATGTGATTACAGAGTGTGCGTTATCAATGACCAATGCTATAATAGTTAGTGTAACGAAAATGAAGGACATTAATTTAAATAAATGGTGGAGCATATTTTTTCTTAAAACTTCAACGGGGCATATATATAATGCACAAAAAAATAAGGGGTTGCATTATGATAAGAAAATAATTTTACGTTTGTTTTGTGTTTTTTGAAAAAGGTGCCTGATTTTTCGATAAAAGTTGAAGTTAGGTTCAACAAAAGTAATGAGGCATGATGTCTGAAAAAAAGCACAATGAATTGAAGCGTAGCCTTCAAAATCGCCATATTCAAATGATTGCTTTGGGTGGCGTTATTGGGACAGGACTTTTTTATGGGTCAACCGAGGCAATTCAATTAGCTGGTCCCTCAGTCATTTTATCTTATCTTGTCGGCGGGCTTATTATGTATTTCATTATGCGAATGCTTGGTGAAATGTCAGTAGAAGAGCCGTCTTCAGGAGCATTTAGTTTTTTTGCTTATAAATATTGGGGGAGATTAGCTGGTTTCATAACAGGTTGGAATTATTGGTTTCTTTATATTCTTGTGAGCATGGCTGAACTTACAGTGATAGGTTTTTATCTTGATCATTGGATTTTGATTGATCATTGGAAAGCATCTTTCATTGTTCTTTTATTTGTTACATTCATTAACTTGTTTAATGTTCGTTTTTATGGAGAATTTGAATTTGCTTGCGCTTTGATCAAAGTGGCTGCTGTTATTGGTATGATTATTTTGGGAATTTTTCTCATTGTCACTGAACTAGGGGAAAATCAAGCGAATATTCATTATCTTTGGGACCATGGCGGTTTTTTCCCTTATGGAGCAGTAGGGGTTGTTTTAGCGACTTCTGTAGTAATGTTTTCCTTTGGAGGAACAGAGCTTATTGGTATTGCTGCTGGAGAGGCATCTGATCCACAAAAAACAATTCCAGCGGCTATCCGTCAAGTTATGTGGAGGATTATAATTTTTTATATTGGTTCTATCAGCGTTATTATGATAATCAGCCCTTGGAATATGATTGGAAAAAATGGCAGTCCTTTTGTTACAATTTTCGAGACTATAGGAATTCCTGCTGCTGGTCATATTTTGAATTTTGTGGTGATTATGGCTGCTATTTCTGTTTACAATAGTGGCATTTATTCTAATGGACGTATGCTTTATAGTTTAGCTGTACAAAAAAATGCACCACATATTTTTAGTAAACTGAGTGCTGCTCGTGTTCCTTATATTGCTATCCTTTTTTCATCATTCTGTACGGTGTTGATTGTCGTTTTTAATGCTCTTGTTCCTGATAATAGTTTCATGCGGATCATGGCTCTTGCAACTGCAGCAGCAGTGATTACTTGGGCTATTATTGTTATTGTTCATTTGAAATTTCGCAATGCACATAAGAACAGAAAAGGCAACTTTACTTATGCGTTTGGTTTATATCCTTACGCTAACTATCTTTGTCTCTGCTTTCTTGCTTTATTATTTTGCATTATGTTTATCAGTGGTTTTGGGCAAAATGGATTGATGACTCGACTTTTTGATATGATAGGAATAAGCGTGCCTTTTCTTGAAACATATATTCCTGTACAGATGCCTGATATGAGTTTGGCAGTCATTATTATTCCTCTATGGTGCTTATTATTACTTTTAGGTTATAAACTGAGACGATAGAGAAAGAAGAGCTAATAAAACGGATTGATTGGAATAAATCTTGGGGACTATAAAATTTGATGAGGTAACACAAGTTTTTGGTGATTTGTGTGTTTTAAGGAATATTACTGTACAGCTTACCGAAAAACGAATTGCTGTTATAGGTGCGAATGGTTCTGGAAAAAGTACATTTGTTCGTCTTATTAATGGACTCCAATTACCATCTCACGGTTTTGTAAGCGTTGATGGGCTTGATACCAAGCGCGATGCAAAAGCAGTAAAGCGTAAAGTTGGATTTGTATTTCAGAATCCCGATAATCAGATTGTTTTACCATTAGTTGAAGAGGACTTATCATTTGGTCTCAAAAATTTAAAGCTTAGTAAAGATGAAATTAAGGAGCGTGTAGATGAAATTTTACAGCGCTACGAACTTCAAGACTTCAGAAATCACGCTGTCCATTTATTAAGTGGTGGGCAAAAACAACTTGTTGCTATTTCCGGTGTAGTTGCAATGAAACCAGACTACATTATTTTTGATGAGCCGACGACATTACTTGATTTGCGAAATAAGCATCGCGTTACGCAAGTGATAGAAGAATTACCACAAACGGCAATAGTTGTATCGCATGATTTGGAGTTTTTGAAAAAGTTTGATAGAGTGCTGGTTTTTGATAAGGGGGAGATAGCAATTGATGATGTACCTTTTGTTGCTATCAAGGAGTATATAAGAAGAATGTCATGATCGGTTTATATATTCCAAGGGATACGTTTATTCATAGGTTAAGTCCTGGAGTTAAGTTATTATTTCTTGCGGCGTGTGGAACTTTTATAATAATGGTTTCTTCCATAGCGCTTCTTGGGTTATTTTTGTTGTTGGTCATCTTATTCTATAGAGTCGCCAAGGTCCCTCTCAAAACTGCGATAAAGCAATTTAAATCGATGGGATTGCTTTTGGTTCTTCTATTTGTATTTCAAACTATTTTTAGCGGTTGGCTTACGGGGGTTGAGGTCATATTACGTCTTGTTATCCTCTTTTCTTTATCATCACTTGTTTCATTCACAACAAAAGTTTCAGATATGGTGGATGCAATTGAAGTCTGGCTTCAGCCTTTTTGCTGTTTTGGTATAAATCCATCAAAAGTGAGTATGGTTATTTCTATGGCGATCAGGTTTATTCCTCTTTTGAGTGAAAAGTTTAATGAGGTACATGAAGCACAGCAAGCACGGGGACTTAATACTAACATTGTCGCTCTTGCGATACCTTTAATTATACGAACCATAAGAATGGCTTCAGAAGTGGCTGAAGCATTGGAAGCGCGTTCTTATGATGCTGATACCATTGATACAGCATTTCATAATAATCAAAGTTTTTTATAGTGAAAGAAGAATCAAATGAATACAAAAGATTTAGTTTATATTGCTTTATTTGCCGCTATTTATGCTATTTTAGGACTTTTCCCTTCTATTTATCTTCCTTTTCTTCTAGGGGTACCTATTACAGCTCAATCGATGGGACCGATGCTAGCAGGGTCTATTCTTGGGGCAAAAAGGGGTGCTTTAGCATCACTCCTTTTTCTTGTTCTTGTTGCGATTGGATTACCTCTGTTGCCTGGTGGTCGTGGTGGAATCAGTGTCTTTTCAGGGATTGCAAGTGGTTACTTAATAGGTTTTCCATTTGCTGCATTTTTTATTGGTTTAATGGTAGAATTGTTTTGGCAGCGGTTAAATTTTATAACATTATTTGTGATAAATACTGTTGGTGGCATTGGGATAGTTTATTCTTTTGGTGTTCCATGGACAGCGTATATGACCAAAGTCTCTTTACTGAAGGTTTTAATGGCTTCATCAGGTTTTTTGATAGGCGATTGTTTAAAAGTGCTGATTGCATCCTTTGTTGCACTCGCGATTAAAAGATCTGTTCCTCTCATTCATTCAAAGCATAATAAGAACAAGCTAAAATGAATGTATTATTTTATTATATAATATTCATGTATCACAATAAGTTTACTGAATTTAACCATAGTAATCTATGATGTAATTAAACATTGTAGAATCTAATATGATTTATATAAGTGATATTATTAAAATAAATTATTATAATATTTTTCTCTATATCTAAGGCATTTAAAGTGTACTTTTATAAATCTGATACTTTTTATTAATTATAGAACATTAACGAAATATTTTCCATAGTGAAGGAATAATTCAGTGAATACAAAAGACTTAGTTTATATTGCTTTATTTGCCGCTATTTACGCTGTTTTGAGTCTTTTCCCTCCTATTTATCTTCCTTTTTTACTGGGTGTCCCTATTACAGCTCAGTCTATGGCTCCGATGTTAGCAGGCTCTATACTTGGAGCGAAAAGGGGAGCTTTAGCATCACTTCTTTTCCTTATTCTTGTTGCGATTGGATTACCTCTATTGCCTGGTGGTCGTGGTGGAATTAGTGTTTTTTCAGGAGTTACGAGTGGTTATCTGATTAGTTTTCCATTTGCTGCATTTTTTATTGGCTTTATGGTAGAATTGTTTTGGCAGCGGTTAAATTTCATAATATTATTTCTGATAAATACTGTGTGCGGTATTGGGATAGTCTATTCTTTTGGAATACCATGGGTAGCTTATATGACTCAGGTTCCTTTGCTAACAGTTTTAATAAGTTCATTAGGTTTTTTGGCTGGTGGTTTCTTGAAAGTGCTGATTGCATCCTTTGTAGCGTTGACCATTAAAAAAACCGTTCCTCTCATTCATCCGGAAAAGGGGTAGTTCTGTACTGAAGAACAATTTTTGCCAAATGTATGTGGATTAAAAATCACTACAGAATACCATTCTGTTTTGTCTACTTTATGTCATGTTTCCATTGGGCGATTCTGAATATTACGCTAGCAATTTTTATGAATTCCTTTGCAAAAGAATTAAAGAGCACGCACGGTAATGACGATGCAAACCAAAGATGTCACGGAGATTTTAAAAAGACTGGGCTGGGAGCCTTATCGTGATAACGTGGGTGATACTTTCGCGCATTATCATCTTCCTGACTGCATTGTGGGCATAGGCTATGGTGTAAAAAATTATGGAGAGAGTGGCAAAGAGTTTTTGCTTTCGGCTGATCTCACCACCGCTGCTTATTGTCTTGGCTGGGAATATTCTAGAAGTGAAAAATCACAGCGTAAATATGAAGATGTGCTGTTTTACGCGAAGGAGGATTTTAATGTTAAAGCTCCGGATCTTTCCGAAAGCCATATCACAACCGCTTTAAACAAAGTGATTGCATGGGCGCAAGCACAGGATATTGAAAAAGAGTTGTGCGAGGAAGCTACTAATCATTCTGCCGTTGCACAAGCATTACTTGGTGATATGGAGGCTTTAAGGAGTGATAGATCTACCCCAAAACTATCTGTACCAGAATTTTCTGATTACAAAACAATGACGAGGTATGATCGCCTGCTTTTTTTTGCACAGGCCTATAAAAATGGGGAATTAGACGATATTCTAACGCGCAAGAAGCCAAAACAGCGCTCGATAAGCCTCACAGCAGCAATGCGCGTTCTCAAAACACAAGGGTGGTTTGCTACGGAGCCTGGAAAAATGTGGTTGATTTTGCCCGACCGCTTTATTCAATTTGATTTTGGTTTTATACGTCTCCATGACAATTACAATGTCCGTATTGAAGCTGAAATATCTAATGAAATGATTTCTGTCGCTTGCAATTGTATTCACTATAGTAAGGAATATTGGTGTGTTTCTCCTAAAAATATTTATAATTCTTTTAATACGATTGGGGGGGGGATTTTTAGTGGTTTTGGTAAAGGCATTGATATTTGTGTAGAGACATTAGATGAGCAAGAGCTTATCAAAATCTCTGAGCGGATAATACAGTGGGCACGTGCCCAAGATTTACAAGCATCAATAGAAAGCAAAACGCTTATCCAAAAATATAGCTACAATATAGATATAGTCTGGCATTTAGCTTGTTTAGCATTAACAGGTCAAATTGATGTCCTGAAATCTTATCAAAATTTTTTAGAAGCAGGTACGATTTCTGAAATTTTGGATGACCGTGAAGTAGAGAGATATATTAACCAGGCCGTTCAATTTGCTGAAGAATATCTGAAAATCCTTAATGAGCGAAAAGCTATAGATGATCGTCTTAGTTTACAAGATTTGTCTTTTCTTAATACAGTTTCTGAAGACTTAAAAAGGATGGACTGGACAGTCTATCGTGATAAAAATTACAATTGCAATGCTTATTTTATAAAGAAAGATCGTATCATTAATATAGTGTACGACCTTGATAAAAACGGAGAGACACCATTTGTTACCTTCAAGGTTTCTCTTTCAACACTTGGTTTTTCTACAGCTTATCGATCTATTTTTATCGATACTCCCCAATATACCGTTCTTAAAGAATCAGAAGAAGTTTATGCAGTTTCTAGTACTGAATTGGATGAAGGTAAACTGAAGCAGATCTGTGCGGATATTTTGTGCTGGGCTGATCGACAAAATGTGAATCAAATCATCTATGATTATGCGGCTTTGTCCCCAGACAGTGAATATGATTTTGCGAAGTTGCACCTTATTGCACTTATTCTTATTGGGGATGTTGAAAAACTCAAATTTTATAAGGAAAGTTTGAAGGATAAAAACTTTTCAGCTTTGATAAGGGAAAACATAGCACATATTATTGATAACGTCCTTACTCTTGCACGCCGTTATCGGACTGGTTTTCCTAAAAATGCTCCGATTTTAAGCTTGGATGCGCAAACAGCATCTGTTGCTTCTAAAACAACTTCTGTTGAAGTGGCAGAGGAATTGGATGAAGTGGATGACACTGATGATCGTCTCACCATGGAAAGTGCTCATGCAATTTTAAAAAGCCTAGGCTGGTCAACCGAGAAAATCAATGAGAATGACCATATGGCAAGCTATCAATTGGCTGATCGTGAAGTAGATATTCTTTATAACGACGAAATTGCCAAAGACTACCCACAATTTGATAGCGCCTTTTTGATTAGCACGGGCATTCTTTCCACCGCTTGTAAATTCATTGATCCTACCCACACGGAAGATATTCCAGATATACAGCTTAATTTTGAAGCCAAGGGATTAGAAATCTTTGAACCAGAAGTCACTGCGGATCGCTTAAAGCAAGCACTTGATGATGCGCTAAAATGGTCAGTCAAAGACATTGACCTTTCTAAAAGGCTACGCTCTGATTATGGTATAGCTCCTTGGGAAAAAGGCGCCACGTCTAAAGCAAACGATACGGATTATGCTTTACTTCATCTTGGCTCTCTTGCTTTATTGGGTGATGTTGAGACCTTACAATCTTATCAGAAAAGCTTTACGGCAGGTGATCACCTAGGCTTTGACGAAAGCATCAACAAAACCCATCTTGAACGTGCATTAGCTTTAGCCAAAGAAGTAGCAAAGGTGAAGCAAGTGAGCTACGCTTTAATTAAACAGGTGGCAAAAGATTTTGATGATCACTCAGAGCTTTTTAGCGAGGAATAACCTCGCTCTTGGAAGGAGAGTTTATTTAAGTCTATTTAGAACAAAGAATAAATTGATTATTTTGAAAAAATCGAGGGGATTATGAATCATGAAATGGATAAAGAAAAAAAGTATGGGGGCAGCTGAGCCTATGGAATTTAAAGGTCAAAAAGTTTATCAGGAAGATGAACTGTTTGATCCTGAAACAGTTTCTTCTTGGAAAGAAAAAGGACACATAATAACAGGTACAAATGTGGAAAGAATGGCATCAGGAAGAGCTCCTATTGGAGTCGATTGTAGGCCTATTGTGTTACATCCTGTGACACAAGAACAAGATAGTCCTCTCGTTGAGGTTCTCTACTCATTTTATCAAGACAAGAGTTTGGTTGCTCATATGAAGCCAAAGACAAATTTTATCAAAAAAGTTATTTGTTGGATTTCAAAAAAAGTCTCCTAAGCAGGAAAAAAGAAAAAGTAATTATTGCAAATATTGGAGTAATGACACTAAAAGGCGCTCTCTAAGCTTTAATGATCATCCCCTTTAATTATATCATATATTGTAAATGCGAGATGATTTTACAGACACAGATGAGAAAAGAGTTCCTTCAAAAAAATATCTCTTATGATTTTATCAATCTCATCCCAATTCCATTGGCTATGGTAGAGAAATATTGATCATTAGAAACACTCATTATGAGTAAAAACACGCTGTGACTTATGGAGAAAAATTTATGAAAAGTTATACTTTATCAGATGTTGCACAATATATTGATATGCATAGTCATGCTATTAATTTTGGTACTAAAGATAATGCTCCTGATGATGTAAGGATTAAAACAGCTGAGAATACTCTCGATTTACAATTTACCTCTTCCTATAAGGGTTTTTTAAAAAATTATGGAGGAGGAGAAATTGGAGGTGAAGAAATATTCAGTATTTATGAAATCTGCGCAGGTATTCCTGCTGGTGATATTGTTTACCGAAATTTGCTCGATAGAAGAGATGGCTTTACGGACCCCAAACAACTTGTTATCTGCACAACTGATTTTGGTGAAACCTTTTATTTTGATTATACGCAGTCTCGGGATGGAGAGTGCCCGCTCTATCTTAAGTTTCCACTTGACGATCCCCAGTATTACGCAAGTAATTTTTATGAATTTCTCTGCAAAAGAATTAAAGAGTATGCAGGGGAGGATTCATGAAAACCTATACCTTAGATGATGTTGCAGTATTAATTGATAAAGTTAATAAATATAATGATGATATTATCAATTTTCGTACTGAAGAAAATGCGGCTGATAATCTACAGATTGAAAAGGCGGAGAAAGCTCTTAGTTTGAAATTCAACTCTTCTTATAAGATTTTTTAAAAAAACTATGGAGGAGGGGAAAAATGAAAAAAATCTTAAAACTATTGAGCTGCATGGCTCTCTTAAGTACAGCTGGATGTCAGTTAGGCAATCCTCCCCCATCGACTTTGGTTTTATGGGAAAAGCCTAGAGCAGATCGGGCTGTAATCGAACAATCACTTTTAAAATGTGGCTGGAAACCGGTTTATGCTTCTTCTAGTGATATGAATTCGTATGCAAGTGAATTTGCTTCAGTATATGAGTGCATGAAAAAAGCAGGCTTTCGATATAAATTGCAGGATTCAAAGGGGATTTATTTTACACAACCTCTGAAAAGTGACTCGTTCCTAACCGATCTCATGATAGCTGGATATCAGCAATTTATGGACAATGATACTTTTGGTCTAAGCAATACGAGAAAGAAGGAACGGGCCATGATAACTCATTTTAAGAATGAAAGAAAACGTCAACAAACAAAAAAATCTTTGCAAAAGCGATCATCAAAGCGTCCTACCCATTCTTAAAGAGTTAGTTGAACAAAAAGCACGAATGATGGAGGGAGTCAAAATAGTGCTCTTCTTTATTCAAGCGGGTGATACGTTGAATCTAGAGGTTGATCAACTCACCAACAAGGCAGTGGTAGGTTCTCTTTCCACTAGTTTTTTAGAGGATGTGCGTTTTAATCAGCCTCACAGAATTCTGGAAGCCGATCCGAAAAATAGAAAAGGTCTTGTGATCAATAAAGGGGCATGTTTTCGCTTTTATCATGGTGGTGAGAATGGGGGCAGGCACCTCTTTTACCGCATTCCAGGGCGTGGAAGGATGACTTTTGACGAAGATCTTGAAGCAGGAAAGGATTATTATATATATCTCATCTTAAAAGATCAGACGAATGAGCTATCCTTTGACCTTTCGCAAAATCCGACGGCTCCTGATGGCTATACAGAGGATAATTCTGAAAAGATTGGTGGATTTCATACGCTATGTGCGGATGTTGGTGAGATTGAAGGTCATCCCTTATCAGGTTATCAAGCGGGGGATATTTTGCCCAATTCTGTTTGGTGTTTAAATCACCGCCCGCGCAGTAGTCCAGAAGGGATGGTTTACAATCCGTGGCATAATATTTGGGTTGATATTTATCTTCAATCAGGGACAGGTGTAAATGCAAAGTCGGCATATGGTGTTCCGATTACGATCAATCGTAGCTATGCGGATCATGCATTTGATTTTTGGTCTGTTAGTAAGAGATTTTTGACGAGTGATGAGTTCGCGTCTTGCATGTATGGCAGTAATCAAGCAACCAGTATTGTCGGCAATCAAGCGCCTTCTCCGAAGACGTCTGGAGGACACGTTGATACAAACAATAGACGGATGATTTCGCATATTGGTTGTGAGGATGGTTGCGGTTATGTGTGGCAATATTTGTCTGGTTGTTATCCAGTGACTAAATGGCATACAGGGGAGCAAGGAAGCAGTTTACGTGTAGACATAAATGTTATGTTGGGAGGAGGCGACTGGACTGGTGGCTCTAACAATGATCATCTTGTGCGGAACTTTGCGCATTCTCGTTATGTCGAAGATGAAAAAATAGGCGCTCGTGGATGTAGCGAGCCACTTTATTATAATTAGCGCGAGATTGATTAGAACATCATTTTATCCAGCCTCACTTTTGTGGGGCTTTTTTTATGGAGCGTCAGATGAGAAAGATATCGAAAGAAGGATTAGAGCTTATCAAACAATGGGAAGGTTTGCGTTTAGAGGCTTATAGAGATACGGCATGTGTCTGGACGATTGGTTATGGTCACACCAGCAATGCGGGTCACCCCCTCGTCAAAAAAGGTATGTGTATTAGCCAAGAGCAAGCAGAAGAAATCCTTTGTGAAGACTTAAAGCAATTTGAGAAGACGGTAGAGGAATCGGTCACGGTTTCGTTAACGGATTGCCAATTCGCGGCATTGGTATCGTTTTGCTATAACGTAGGAACAGCTGCTTTTTGCAAGTCAACATTGTTGAAGAAGCTTAATCAAGGGGATTATGAAGCCGTACCCTTAGAATTACAGAAATGGAATAAGGTCGGTGGGAAGCCTCTTGCGGGTTTAGCCAACCGTCGAGCAGCAGAAGCAGGATTATGGGCAAAAGGGTCTTATGTTTCTTCAAATTATCAAAGGGTAGAAACGAAAATGGCAACGGGTCTTTTCAAGGTAGAAGCACTTGCCCCGATTATAGGGTCTTGTTCTGGTTTTGGTGGCTTGTTAGCAGGCAATGGACCAATCCAATGGGCATTAGCAGGCATAATGGTTTTAGCGGCTGTAACGGGCATAGTGATTGTTGCCAAGCGGTTTCGGGAGCAACGCTTATGATTTTTTGGCTAAAGAAATATTCTCTTATGTTTACAGCGGCTTTAGCCGTTTTTTTTATGGCTTTAGCCAAGGCGTTTCACCTTGGCAAGCAAAGCGAACGGCAAAAGCAAACAGAGAATGCTTTAAAGACAGCAACAACGCGGCTTGAGGTAGAAAATGAAGTTAATCAAAAAAGTGATGCTGGTGTGCGCTCTGAACTTTCTCGTTGGGTGCGCGGCAAATAGGTCTGTTTCTTGTGGTGGCTGGTTGCCCATTTATTTGGATAATAAGGATGTTGCGGTCATCAGTTCCAACCTTGCAAGAGATATTTTGAAGCATAACAAGCAGGGAGCCCATTTATGTGGTTGGAAAGATGGTCAAGAAACGAAGCAGCAAAGATAAAGGTCTTACAGAAAAAGAACAACAGCTCCTTCACGAGATGATAGAGACCTACCAAGGTTTAAAGATGATGTCACGTATCATGAAATTGATTGTCTTTATGTTCGTAATAGATTTTTCCCGTTTTGTGGATGCCGTAGATAATAGCTTTTCACACCTCAAAAAGTGACTAACAAAAAGTTGAAAAACTTTTTGTTTAAGAAAAGAAATTAATATTAATGATAATTTACACTATGTTTAACTAAGTTAAATAATGTATAATCATTAATATTCTTAAAGAGGAAATATTATGAGTGAAAAAAGTGACTTATAGCAGCTAAAGTAGATATAAATCTAAAAAGCGCATTTATGGCTATAGCTGAAATAAAACACTGTTCAGCATCTCAAATTTTACGTGATCTTATTCGTGTGTACGTTGAAAATAATAAGATACCCAATAAAGAAACGCTTGAAACTTTTCATAAAAATGATAGCAATGAAGATGTTTTTTATGCTGAAAATATTGCTGATTTGATTAAGCAATTGGATATTTGATTATGCGTTCAGTGAGTTATTCAGGAAAGTTTAAAAAGGATGTAAAATGAGCAAAAAAACGTGGAAAAGATATGCGAAAGTTCACAGAGGTTATGCAACTTCTAGTTAATAAGAAGCAATTGCTATCTATTTTAAATGATCATGCATTACAAGGAAATTAAAAGCCTCGTCGATATCTTCATATAGAATCCGATTGGTTATTAATTTATATAGTTGACGAAGAGCACATCCATTTTGATAGGACAGGTACGCATTCAGATTTATTTAAGTAAAAAGTTGATTATGCCCTTTAAAAAACCTGATTCGCAATAATTGAGAGCCATGTCACAAAATCCTATTCCCTAACCTTTATTTACGAATCCATCATGTTAAAAATATAATAAAAACAAGATATTAAATAAGGAAAAACAAAAAGTGGTGCCCAGACGCGGCAAGCAGGGGCTTAGCAACAAGATTCAAAGTATATAAAGATGTGTAAGAGCGTATTGATGTCTATAGCTTTTTATGATTCAATAAAAAAAGTAAGCATTAAAGGAAAAATCTCAAATCAGAAATTA